>JBKGZW010000238.1:0-3896 GCA_046543225.1 Acidimicrobiales bacterium | reverse complement strand
CCGCCGACGAGCTCGTCGCCCGCTCCGACGCCGCCATGTACGAATCGAAGCGGCGCGGCATCGGCCGCGCCGTGGCCTGGTCCGAGGTGCTGCGGCGGCCGGAACACCCCACCCTCGGCGAGGAGCACGCCCTGCACCAGGCGATCGAACGGGGCGACCTGCACGTGCGCTTCCAACCGATCGTGCGCCTCGCCGCCGGCGACACCATCGGCTACGAGGGCCTCGTCCACTGGGCCCGCCCCGACGGCGACAGCATCGCCGCCTCGGAGTTCATCGCCATGGCCGAGGACACCGGGCTCATCCACGAGCTGGGACTCGCCGCACGCGACGAGCTCATGTGCACCGCGGCGCGCCACCTCGGCCGGGTGGGCGACGCCGACCGCTGGTTCTGCAACCTCTCGGCCCGCGAGCTGCAGATGCCCGGAGCCGTCGAGTCGATCCTCGACACCATCGATCGATCGGGACTGGCCCACAGCTCGGTGGTCGTCGACTTCCGCTGCGACGTCGGCCCCGACCAGCTCGAGCGGATGACCTCGGCCCTGTCCGAGCTGCGCGGGGCGGGGGTGGAGCTGGCGATCGACGACTTCGGTGAGGGTTGGGCACCCCTGGAGCTGCTGCGGGCCGCCACACCGACCTGGCTGAAGCTCGCTCCCTCGGTCACCTGTTCGGTCACCACCGACCCCATCGCCGCCGGCATCGTCGGGGCCGCCATCGACCTCGCCGCCCGCCTCGGTGCGACCGTGGTGGCCAAGGGGATCGAGTCGAGCGACCAGCGCGACGTCCTCGTCGACCTCGGCGTCGAGCTCGGCCAGGGGCACCTGTTCGCCCCGGCCGCCCCCATCGAGGCGTTCCTCGCCGCCGGCTGACCGACGGCTCAGTGCTCGCCGCCGCTCAACGCCGGGACCAGAGTCGCTCGAGGTTCACCAGCGCCGGTTCGGTGTTGGTGATCAGCCGAGTGAGCGCCGACTGCATCCTGGGGTCGTCGGTGTGGTCACCGATGCCTCGGGCCAGGTTGAGCCGCGTCGACTCGAGCCATGCCGCCACGTCGGGTGCGCCACCCCAGCGCGACTGGGCCAGGTTGGACAGATAGGTGTTGGGGATCCAGTCCACGGCGTCGTCGGGGTAGGGGTTCGGTGGGGCCAGCCGGTTGCGGTCGGTGTCGTCGCGCTCGGAGGCCTCGAGGAACCCGACCAGGGCCGCGTTGAAGGTGGGCTGGCACGTGCGGACCTGTTGCACCGTGATCCGTTCGGGTTCGAAGATCGGTCGTGGCGTGGTGGAGCGCAGACCCGGAGCGCTGCAGTCGACGTGGACCTGGGTGGTGTCGGTGGGGACCGACCCCCCGTCGAGGGTGATCTGCTCGGCGCCGATGTGTCGCACCCGACCCTGGCGGACCACGTGCCCGATCCGCCGTAGCTGGTCGAGCTCGTAGGAGCTGAGCATGGCGCACCGGTAGGTGCGCGGCTCGACCTCGGGGTCGAGGCGCAGGATCTGGCCCGCCGTCTCGAGCCGGTCGAACAGGTCCGGCACGGTCTCGGCGCCGGCGGCCGCCTCCATGGTGCGCGCCTGGCCCTCGATCAGGTCGGGGAGCAGCTCGAGGGGCTGGAACCTGGAGCGGTCGAGGAACCAGGGGTCCCGTGGCTTGACCCAGCGGATCCGGTCGGGGTCGACCCCGTTCTCGAGGAGCCAGATGCAGGCGTCGATGCCGGTCTTGCCCGCGCCGATGATCGTGTAGGCACCGGCGGAGTCGTCGAGCGCGTTGATCGGGACGAACCGCACCTCGGGATCGACCTCGAACGAAGGGGTGTGGGTGGCCGGAACCGGCGTCTCGAACCAGGTGGCGTCGACCACCCGGCGCCGCACCCGAACGGTGGTCTCCTCGCCGTCGGACAGCGACACGAACCGGTGACCGTCGGGGTCCGGCCCCAGGTACTCGCATCCCCCGAAGAAGCGCACCCGACGCGAACCGAGGAGATCCTCGTCGAGGACCGCGCGGAAGTAGGCGCAGATCTCCTCGCCGGTGGCCCGCTCGTACAGCCCGGCGTTGGGTCCCGCCTCGTCGATGGCGTCGTCGCCGAGGCGCCTCGAGCTCACCCCGTAGTTGGCCGACGGGAGGTGGAGACGCACGAAGGGGTAGACGTCGTTCCAGTGCCCGCCCGGTTGCTGGCGCCGCTCGACCATCACCACGTCGGCGTCGGAGTGGGCGATCAGCTCGTCGACGAAGGCCAGGCCGGAGGCGCCCGCCCCCACGACGAGGTAGTCGGTCTCGATCGCTGCCACCGCGACACCCCCGATGAGCGGCCTCGGTACGGCGACATCCGACCCTAGCAACCCCCGCGTGCCCACCGCGGGGTAGCGTTGGTGGTGCGACTCGCGGGCGCCGGCGGGTGACGCCCCGTTGCGTCAGCGCCGGCGCCCACGAAACCTGAGCTGGGCGACCCGCCACGACCATATCAACGCTATTGGCAGCGCAGGTAAACTTCAGCTGTGCTTAACTAGCGGCATGCAGCGCCGGACCAGCGGGATCCCCAGCCTCGACGACCTCCTCGGGGGCGGGCTGGTGCTGGGCGACAACGTGGTCTGGCTGGGAGAGACCCGCTCGGACGTCGACGACGCGGCGGTCGCGTTCCTCGGCCCCGACGATGCCGACCGCCACCTCGTCTCGCTCGGCCGCCGCGCCATCGACGCCCCCGACGGGGTCTCGGTCCACCGGGTCGATCTCGCCACCACCAGCCTCGCCGACCTCGAAGCGCAACTCGTCGGCGACCACATCGTCGACGGCACCCGGCTCGTCGTCGACGGGCTCGACGAGCTGCTCACCCATCTCGGTGCCGAGGCCACCGTCGCCTTCTACCGGCGGATGTGTCCCCGGCTGCTCGACCTCGGTGCCATCGCCTACTGGACCGGCACCCGCGAGCAGCTGAGCCCCGCGGTCGTCGGTGGCGTCTCCAAGATCGCGCAGTGCGTCCTCGAACAGCGCGACGACCGGCTCCGGATCACCAAGGCCGAAGGCCGCCCCAACCGGGTCCAGGGCATGCTGGTCGACTTCACCGCCGATCCCGACACCGGGTGGCTCCGGGTCGGTCGCGAGCACGCCGTCGGGCGCCTCGGCGAAGGCCTGCGCCGGATTCGCAACGACCGCAACCTCACCCAGGGACAGCTCGCCGCCCTCGCCGGGATCACCCCGGCTGCCATCTCCCAGGCCGAGACCGGCAGACGCGGCCTCTCCCTCGACACCGTCGTGCCGCTGTGCGAGGTCCTCGGGGTCACCGTCGACGAGCTGCTCGGCGGTCAGGGACGGCTCGACCACCAGCTGGTCCGCCACGACCGCAGGCGCGACGACGCCGACCGCGGCACGGGAGTGGTGCCCCTCTTCGACGATCCCACCCTGTCGGTGCGGGCCTTTCTCACCGTCCTGGACCCCGAGGAGTCGGGCGCCCCAACCTTCGCCCACAAGGGCGTCGAGCTGATCCTCGTGGCCGATGGCCTGGTCCTGGTCGATCTCGGTGACCAGACACCGGTGTTGCGGGCGGGCGACGCCCTGATGGTCAACCGGGTCCCGATCCGCAGATGGGAGAACCTGCGGCGAGACCCGGCCCGGCTGTTCTGGGTCGTCGCCGACTAGCACCGTGGCGCTGGCGCCGTGGCCGGCCCGCCTACACCAGTCCGAGGGCCACCATGGCCCGGGCCACCCGCTCGAACCCGGCGATGTTGGCGCCGATCACGTAGTTGCCCTCCTGGCCGTACTCGGCGGCGGTCTCATAGCACGACGCGTGGATGCTCTTCATGATGTCCTGCAACCGGTCCTCGGTGTAGTCGAAGCTCCAGGCATCGCGGCTGGCGTTCTGTTGCATCTCCAGCGCCGAGGTGGCCACCCCGCCCGCGTTGGCGGCCTTGCC
>JBKGZW010000045.1:0-18457 GCA_046543225.1 Acidimicrobiales bacterium | reverse complement strand
CGCCGCAGGGTCTGGGCCGCCCGGTAGCCGGCGAGCGACGCGCCGACGATGGCGATGTGACGCACGGTCAGGTCAGCGTCTCAGCTCTCGACCAGCGAGATCGCCTGCTTGGGGCATCGATCGACCGCCTCCTGCGCCGCGGCCTCGTCTCCCGGGTCGACCTCTTCCTGGAGGATGTAGAGGAAGTCGTCGTCGCGCACCTCGAAGTACTTCGGCGCCACCTGCATGCACACCGCGTTGCTCTCGCACCGGTCGAAATCGACCTCGATCTTGAGTGCCATCGACTGATCTCCTCCTGGCTGGGTCCTCGGACCATGATGCCAGAATCTGTCGCCGCCCCAGCACCGACGTTCACGATCTGGTGCCGGGACCCTTCTCGTCCTCCTTGTCGACATCGCCGCTGCCGTCGGGCTCCTCCTCGTCGTCGTCGCCGGACCCGGGCGTGGCCTCCTCCGGCTCGCACTCGGCGGCGATGAAGGTCTCGACCTGCTCGCGGGCAGCGATGTAGTCCTCTCGGAACCGGATCTCGAACTCGAGCGCGACGGCGTCGTCGGACCCGGGCGTCGCCTCCTCCAGCTCCTCGGCAGCCTCTCGGAGCACGTCGACCGCAGGATCGACCTCGGGTGGGGCCAGCTCGTCCAGCCGCCGCAGGACCACGGCGTCGGCCTCGGCGACCGGCTGGTTGACCAGCGCCAACCGACAGAACGTCTCCTCGTCGGGTTCATCGGCGTCGTCGTCCGAGTCACCACACGAGGCCAGCGCACCCACGAGTGCGAACAGCGCGAGCAGCAGAGCAGCCAGGCGCGGGCGGGTCGGGACGGTCACGTCCGGAGCGTACCCAGCACAGCACCCACCCGAATCCACGCCGATCGCCCGAACCCGCAACCGCGGGCATAGCCTTCGGTCATGAGCCTCGAGGGCGACGAAGAGGCCCCACGCCGACCGCCCCACCACCTGCACGCCGAACCCTGGCGAGCCACCGTCGCCGGAGCGGTCGCCGCCGGCACGGCGCTGGGCTTCGGGGAGCTGGTCGCCTCGCTCGGCTCGAGCTTTCCCTCGTTGGTCGCAGGTGTCGGCGGCTGGCTCATCGACCGCTCGCCGGGCGATGTGACCCGATCCGTCATCGACGCCCTCGGCACCGCCAACAAGCCGGTGCTGCTCACCACCATCGTCGTGGTGTCCCTCCTGGTCGGCGCGGTGTTGGGTCGCCGGTCGGTCCAGACGCCCGCAGTCGGGCTCGTCGGCTTCGCCGGCTTCGGGTTGCTCGGCGCCGCCGCAGCCGCCGGTGAGGTCGGGGCCACCGTGGCCGGATCGCTCACCGTGGCGATCGTCGCCGCCGGTGTCGGCATCGCCACCCTCCTGTTGCTGCTCACCGCCGGCGACGGACGCATCCCCCTGGGTGCCGACCAGATCGAGTCGCCCACCGATCCCCACGCGTCACGCCGGAACTTCCTGGGGTTCGCCGGCGCCGCCACCGCCTTCGCCGGGCTCACCGCCTCCGGTGCCAGGGTGGTCGCCGGCCGTTCACCCGCCGAGGTGGCCCGCGAAGCAGTCGAGCTCCCCACCCCGACCAGCACGATCCCGCTGGCCGCCGCCTCCTTCGCCGACATCGACGGCCTGGAACCCCTGTACACCCCGAACGACTCGTTCTTCCGCATCGACACCGCGCTGAGGGTCCCCCAGATCGAACCGGACAGCTGGTCGCTCACCATCGACGGTCTGGTCGAGCGCACCCTGTCGTTCACCTTCGACGAGTTGTCGGCCATGTCTCTCGTCGAGACCGACGTGACCCTCGCCTGCGTGTCCAACCGGGTGGGCGGCGACCTGGTCGGCAACGCCCGCTGGCTGGGCGTGCCCCTCACCGACCTGCTCGACCGGGCAGGGATCGCACCCGAGGCCGAACAGGTCGTGGGTCGCTCCGTCGACGGCTTCACCGCCGGGTTCCCCCTGGAGGCGCTCGACGACGGCCGACCGGCGCTGGTGGCCATCGGCATGAACGGCGAGCCGCTCCCCCTGCGCCACGGGTTCCCGGCCCGGCTGGTGGTCTCGGGGCTCTACGGCTACGTGTCGGCCACCAAGTGGCTGGAGTCGATCGAGCTGAGGACCTGGGACGGCTTCGACGGCTACTGGATCCCTCGCGGCTGGTCGAAGGAGGGTCCGGTCCACACCCAGACCCGCATCGACGTCCCCGCCGACGGGGCCCGGGTCGCGGCAGGACCCGTCGCGGTGGCCGGGGTGGCGTGGGCGCCCAGCCGGGGTATCGACCGCGTCGAGGTGCGGGTGGACGACGGACCGTGGGTCGACGCCGAGCTGTCCGATCCCATCGGCGACCACGCCTGGCGGCAGTGGCTCCACCGGTGGGAGGCCACACCCGGCCGCCACGAGATCGAGGTCCGCTCGACCGACGGCACCGGCGAGGTCCAGACCGCCGAGGAACAGCCACCGGCCCCCAGCGGCGCCACCGGACGCCACCACATCCGGGTCGAGGTGGCCTGACGGCCTAGCGTGTGGCGCAGATGAAGCTCGTCATCCAGATCCCCTGCCTGGACGAGGCCGAGACGTTGCCGGCCACCCTCGCCGCGCTCCCCCGCCAGATCGAGGGGTTCGACCGCGTCGAGTGGCTGGTCGTCGACGACGGCTCGACCGACGACACCGTGGCGGTGGCCCGCGACGGTGGGGTCGACCACCTGGTGCGACTCCCCACCCACAAGGGGCTGGCGGTCGCGTTCCAGGCGGGCATCGACGCGGCCCTCAAGCTCGGCGCCGACGTCGTCGTGAACACCGACGCCGACGGCCAGTACGACCCGGCCGACATCCCGCGACTCGTCGCTCCGATCCTCGCCGGCGAGGCCGACCTGGTGGTGGGCGACCGTGGGGTGGGCGAGGTGGCCGACTTCTCGTGGACCAAGCGGCGCCTCCAACGGCTGGGCAGTTCGGTGGTGAGCCGGGCGGCGGGGATGTCGGTCCCCGACGCCACCTCGGGGTTCCGGGCCTACAGCCGCGACGCCGCGCTCGGCATCGTGGTGCTGTCCCAGTTCACCTACACCCTCGAGACCCTCATCCAGGCCGGGGCGGGACCGCTCACCGTGGGCCACGTGTCGGTCACCAAGAACCCGGTCGACCGTCCGTCCCGCCTGTTCCACTCGAACTGGGACTACATCCGTCGCAGCATCGGCGGCATCCTGCGGGTCGCCACCTTCTACTCCCCGCTGCGCACCTTCACCATCGTCGCCGCGCTGCTCGGCCTCGCCGCCCTGGCATCGTGGTACCCGTTCCTGTCGAGCTGGGTGCAGGGAGATGGCACCGGCCGGGTCCAGTCGATCATCCTCGGCGCGATCTTCGCCATCGCCGCCGTGCAGGTCATGGCCGTCGGGGTGCTCGCCGACCTGTTGAGCAAGCAGCGCGGCCTCTCCCAGGAGACCCTCGAACGGGTCCGACGCCTGGAGATGCACCTCGGGGTGCCCCCCTCGCACTACGAGCCGGGCACGCCGCCAGATCACACCTCGGAGCTGTCAGCCCCGGATGAGCGGGCCACCGGCTAGACGAGCGCGGCGGCGAGGTCCAACAGGAGCTCGTCGTTGCCGGGGCTGGCGATCAGTCCGACCCCCACGGGAAGCCCGTCGAACTGCATCAACGGCAGCGACACCTCGGGTGCACCGACGATGGGGGAGATCACCGACAGCGTCAACAAGCGGGCGCGGGTCGCCGCCACCACCTCGCGATCGCCGTCGAGCCGGGGAGCCGGCCCTGGCGACGACGGCACGATCAGCACGGTCCCGCCCGACAACAGCGCCAGCGCCCGTTCGCTGAGGTCTCGGGCAGCTTCCTCGGCCTGGTCGTTCTCGTCGCTGGTCGTTGCCGCGGCCTCCTCCCAGCGAGGTGCGACTCGAGGACCGAACCTCGGCTGCAACGCCTCGATCCAGTGTCGGTTGGTCCGCCATGCGTCGAAGCGCTGCATGGTGCGGAACGCGTCGGGCCATGCGTCGCGATCGGCGCCGGTCCAGAAGGGAACATGTTCGACCGGTTGTCCGAGCAGCGAGGCGATCTGCTCGATCGCGGCGGCGATGGCCTCAGCGTGGCCGGGATCGCACTGGCCGAACAGGTCGTCGGCGACCACCAGACGCCCCAGCCCCCTCGGTGCCGAGCTCGGCGCAAGGATGGCCTCGCCGACCATGCGAGCCAGCTCGCCGGTGCGGGCGAACCAGCCCACGGTGTCGAACCGGGGGGCCAACGGGAACACCCCGTCGAGCGGGATGCGGCCGTGGGTGGGACGAACCCCGACGACCCCGCAGTACGACGCGGGCACCCGAACCGACCCGGCGGTGTCGGTCCCCAGCGCGAAGTCGACCAGGCCGCCGGCGACCGCGACCGCCGACCCGCTCGACGAACCACCGGGGTCGCGGGCGGGGTCGACCGGGTTGGTGGGCGTGCCGTAGTGGTCGTTCACGCCCGACAGTGCGTAGGCCGTCTCGACGGTGTGGGACTTGCCGACACAGGTGGCGCCGGCGTCGAGCAACCGGGCGACGGCGGGTGCGTGGTGCTCGGCCGGTCGGGCTGCGGCGAGCACGTCGGGATTTCCCGCGCCCGTGCGCTGACCGGCCACGTCGAAGAGATCCTTCACCACGAAGGTGACACCGGTGAGGGGCCCGCCGCCGGTGGGCCTCGCCAGCTCGGCGGGTCCGACGATCAGCGCACCCTGGTGTTCGGCCATGACCGCAGAGTACGCTCGGATCCCAGTGAACCTCCATCTCTCCCTCGGAGGCATGGGAGGAGGACGGGTCGGATGGAACGGTGGACGATGCGGACGGGCCAGGTGGTCGCCACGATCATCGTTGCGGTGCTCCTCGCGAGCGCGTGCAGCGCGGCGGGATCCGCCCCGCGGACGATGCAACGACCGACCCCGTCGCGAGCGCACGGAGCTTCTACCCGGACGACCCCGTCCCCGGACAGATCGCCGCAGGCGCCGTCGACTTCGACACCTACGATGCCGCCGCACAGGCGTACCGTGACTGCCTGCACGCCGCAGGAGTCGAGGTCGGTGTCTTCGAGCTCGACCCAGAGCGGCAGCGATACCTCATCGTCACCGACCGGAACCCGGCCACCGACCCGCAGGTCGCGGCCTGCTACGAAGACTTCCGCCTGATCGACGCGAGCTGGCAGCTGATCCTCGAGCAGCAGGCGATCCGCAGCGGTCAGGACGAGCACCGCGATCGACTCGAGCAGTGCCTCGACCAGTGGGATCTCGACTGGGACGCCCGCATGCACAAGGGCGAGCTCACCATCCGACTGCTCGAGAGCGGCATCTCCGACCTCACCTGCGAACCGCTGCGGTAGCGCCGCAGCGGTGGCCACAGCAGCAGCCGGGGTGCAACCGGGGCCGCCTGCTGGTTCAATCAGAGGATGATCGTTCGAACCCCGATGCGGCCTCCCAAGGCCAACGAGCCCTGCTGGTGCGGCAGCGGCACGAAGTTCAAGCGCTGCCACGGCGACTCGTCGCTGCGCCTCCGCCCCGGTGCACAGACCCCCATGCGCGAGGTCCCCGACCACATCGAACGCCCTCCCTATGCCGACAGCGGCAAGGCCGTCCGTCGCCCCGAACCCAGGGTCAAGAGCCCCGAGATCATCGAGCGCATGCGCCGCACCGGCAAAGCCGCCGCCCAGGTGCTGGCCAACACCGCCTCACACATCGTTCCCGGCATCACCACCGACGAGCTCGACGCCATCGCCCACGCCGAGTCGGTCGCGCTCGACGCGTACCCCAGCCCGCTGAACTACCAGGGCTTCCCCAAGTCGCTGTGCACCTCGGTCAACGAGGTCATCTGCCACGGCATCCCCGACGACCGGGCCCTGCGCGAGGGCGACATCGTCAACCTCGACGTCACCGTGTTCCGCGAGGGCGTGCACGGCGACACCGATGCCACCTTCCTCGTCGGCGAGGTCGACCCCGAGTCCCAGCGACTGGTCCGGATCACCCGCGAGTCGATGGAACGGGGCATCGACGCCGTGAAACCGGGACGCCCCATCTCCGACATCGGCCAGGCGATCCAGGATCACGCCGAAGCCGAGGGCTACGGCGTCGTCCGCGACTTCATCGGCCACGGCATCGGCGAGCAGTTCCACACCGACCTGCAGATCCCCCACTACTACACACCCCACGCCTCCACGATCATGGAGCCGGGGATGACCTTCACCATCGAACCGATGATCACGATGGGTTCCTACCGGTTCCACCTGTGGCCCGACGGATGGACCGCGGTCACCACCGACGGCCTGCGCACCGCCCAGTTCGAACACACCATCCTCGTCACCGACGACGGCCCCGAGGTGCTCACCGAACCCGACTGAACGTGGGCGCCTCGGTGGATCAGGGGCGGTGCGCGGCACGGTGCAGGCGGTCGAGCACCGCGGCACCGATGCCGTCGTCGGGGGGCGGGACCACCACCAGACAGCCGATGCCCCTGGCGTCGGCCTCGCGCAGGCGGGAGTACAGGACCCGGGCGTAGTTCTCGGGGCTTCCGGCCGGTGCGAGCTGCGCGACCGACGGATCGAGTCCGGCCACGTGCTCGGGTGCGAGCACGCCGACCGCAGGGGTCGCTGTGAGCGCTCCGGTGACCGCAGCGGCCACCTCTTGATCGGTCGCGGCAGGATCGAGCACGAGCACCGTGGCGTCGGGCGCGTAGTGGGAGGCGAGCATGCCGGGCGCCACCGGAGCGGCCGTGTCGCCGGCGACAGCGACCTCGGAGCCGATCACCTCGGCGATCGCGTCGGGGGTGACCCCGCCGCGCCGCAGCACGACGGGCAGCTCACCGGTGAGGTCGACGATGGTCGATTCCACGCCCACCTCGCAGGGGCCACCGTCGAGGACGAGGTCGACCCGACCGCCCAGCTCGACGACCACGTCGGCGGCGGTGGTGGGGCTGACCCGTCCGAACCGGTTGGCCGACGGTGCCACCAGCCCCCCGCCGAACCCCTCGAGGACGGCGTGGGCCAGCCGATGGGCCGGCGACCGCAGCGCGACGGTGTCGCGCCCGCCGGTCACCTCGTCCAACACGCGAGCGGACCGGCGCAACAACACGGTGAGCGGACCCGGCCACCACCGGTCGACCAGCGCCCGGGCGGTGTCGGGAACCTCGACCGCCCACTGGTCGAGCTCGGCGGCTCCGGCCACGTGGACGATGAGGGGATGGTCGGATGGACGTCCCTTGGCGGCGAACACCGCCCGGACCGCCTCGGGCCGGGTGGCGTCGGCCGCGAGCCCGTAGACGGTCTCGGTGGGGATGGCGACCAGCCCGCCCGTACCCAGCACAGCGATCGCCCGGTCGGGGTCGGTGGTGACCTCGGGTCGAGCCCCCACGGTCACTCCTCTGGCTCCGAGGGCGGGCCCCATCCGTTGATCGCGTTGATGGCGCTCACCAACCCCAGGTGGGAGAAGGCTTGTGGGAAGTTGCCGAGCATCCGGCCCTCGACGGGGTCGTACTGCTCGGCGAGGAGCCCGACGTCGTTGCTGATCCCGACCAGGCGCCGGGTCAGGTCACGGGCCCGGTCGAGGCGGCCGGCCATCGCGTAGCAGTTCGCCAGCCACGCGGTGCAGAGCAGGAACGCCCCCTCGCCGGGTGGCAGTCCGTCGACCTCGGCGTCGGGGGTCTCGTAGCGCAACAAGAAGTCGCCGAAGGCCAGCTGCTGTTCGATCGCCCGGATCGTGGCCTGCACCCGCGGATCGTCGACGGGGAGGAACCCCACCAGGGGCATGGTGAGCAGCGACGCGTCGAGCAGGTCGGAGCCGTACGACATCGTGAACGCTCCCACGCGGTCGTTCCACGACCGTTCACAGACCTCGTCGTGGATCTGTCGGCGGAGCGCACGCCACCGGTCGAGAGGGCCCCGCATCCCGTACCGCTCGATCGTCTTGACCGCACGATCGAAGGCGACCCACGACATCACCTTGGAGTGGGTGTAGTGGCGCCGCTCGGCCCGGACCTCCCACAGGCCGGAGTCGGGCTCGACCCAGCGCCGCTCGAGCAGGTCCAGCATGCCCGTCTTGACCGCCCAGGCCGCGTCGCCGGGCTCGGCGAGTCCCTTGGTGTGGGCCAGGTGGAGCGCGTCGAACACCATCCCTGCGGCGTCGAGCTGAAGCTGGGGGGCGGCGCCGTTGCCGATCCGCACCGGACATGACCCTTCATACCCGGGCAGCCAGGGGAGCTCGTGCTCGGGCAGACGGCGTTCGCCACCGATGCCGTACATGATCTGGAGGTGGTCGGGGTCGCCACCCACGGCGCGGATCAGCCAGCCGCGCCATGCCTCGGCCTCGGCGCGGTGGCCGGAGTTGATGAACGCCGACAGCACGAAGGTGGCGTCGCGAAGCCAGCAGTAGCGGTAGTCCCAGTTGCGGACGCCGCCGAGGTGCTCGGGCAACGAGGTGGTGGGGGCGGCGACGCTGCCCCCGGTGGGGGCGTAGGTGAGGGCCTTGAGGGTGATGAGCGACCGCATGGCCTCGTCGCGCCACTCGGCCCCGAGCCGCGAGCCCGACGACCAGTCGGTCCAGAACTGCTCGGTGGCGGCGAGATCGGCTTCGCAGTCGAGCCCGCCGGCCGGGGGCTGCTCGTGGGAAGGGAACCAGGTGAGCCGGAACGGGACCCGGTCACCTTCGGAGACCACGAACTCGCTCACGGTGGTGAGGTGCTCGCCGTGGGTCGGTAGCGGCGTCTCGAGGAGCATCGCGTCGGGTCCGCCGAAGGCGAGCAGCCGCCCGTCGGTCCGTTCCACCCACGGGACGATGCTGCCGTAGTCGAACCGCAGCACCAGGTCCATGCGCATCGGCACCCGCCCGCGTCGGCCCTCGACGATGCGCAGCACGTCGGCTCGACCACCGCGCACCGGCATCAGATCGATCAGCCGAACCTCGCCATCGGGGGTCTCGAGATCGGTCTCGAGGATGAGGGTGTCGGGGCGGTAGCGGCGGGCGACCCGACGAACGCCGCCACGGGGCGCGAGCTGCCAGTGCCCGTGCTCGGCGGTGCCGAGCAGCCGGGTGAACACCGACGGCGAGTCGAACCTGGGCAGGCACAACCAGTCGATCGATCCGTCGTTGCCGACCAGCGCCACCGTGTGGGTGTCGCCGATCATGGCGTAGTCCTCGATCCGCAGGCTCACAGTCCTCGACTGTATGGTCGTGAGCGAACGACTGATCCTCACCGCTGGGCGAACGGACTGAGGGCGAACCACTTGGTGAAGCCGCGGGTGAGCTCGCTCGGCCCGTGAACCATGATCTCACCTCGCTCCATGGCCTCCTGCCAGGTCGACCGCCCCATCCACACCCGGAGGAACTCATGGATGTCCGCATCGACCCAGAGGTCGACCTCGAACCCCTCATCGCGCTCGCACACAGTGCTGCCGCTGGGATCGAGCAGCAGCCATGTCCGCCTACCCCGCTCCGCGCCTCGCAGATCGAACTGCACGACCGTCCTGTCGTCGGGAAGCGCCTCCTCGACCACCCGTTGCCGGAGGCGCCACATCAGGTGGGTGCCGTCGTAGTGCTCCTTCGCGGGGTCACCGAGAAGCCACTGCATCGCCCAGTCGCCGAGGCTCCACACGACCTGTTCGAGCTCGTGGCCAGATTGCGTGAGCCGGTATCCGCCCGAATCGGTTCGCTCGAGGATCTCGAGTCGCTCGAGCTGACGAAGGCGCTTGGCCAGCAGCGTTCGGGACATCCGAGGGACCCCCCGATGGATGTCGGAGAACCGCTCGGAACCACAGATCAGCTCGCGCAGCACCAGCGGGGTCCACCGGTCACCGATGGCCTCGGCACCCATGGCGATCGGGCAGTACTCCTCATAGCTCTGCATGGTCCATCTTTTGTACTTCATCTGTCCCGAGCGCGCTCATATGTTCGACCCATGGAACGGATTCTGAAGCTTGCTGGACAGATCGCCGACGCCGCCGCGCCGCACGCAGACCGCCACGACGTCGAGGGATCATTCGTCATCGAGGGGATCGAGGCGGCCAGGGAGTCTGGATACCTGGCCTCGCCGGTGCCGGGGGAGCTCGGTGGGGACGGCGCGAGCACGGCCGACATCGTCGAGGCCCAGCGCATCATCGGCCAGGCGTGTGGGTCGACCGCACTGGCCTGCTCCATGCACCTCCACGTCGCCCTCGCTGCCGCCTGGCGGTGGCGCCACGGCGACGATGTGGTCGAGCCGACGTTGCGACGCGTCGCCGAGGACCGGGTCGTGATCGTCTCCACCGGCGGCAACGACTGGACCCACCCGACCACGGTGGCCACCCCCGTCGAAGGAGGTTGGCGGGTGAGCGGGCGCAAGACCTTCGCCAGCGACAGCCCGTCCGGCCAAGCGATGGCGACCTTCGCCGTGGTAGGAGAGCCCGCCGCCGGAGCAGAGGTCCTCGCCTTCGGATGTCCCATGACCGCCGAAGGCGTCACCGTCGAGGAGACGTGGGACTCGATCGGGATGAGGGGTACCGGCAGCCACGACATCGTCCTCGACGACGTGTTCGTCAGCGAGGGCCAGATCACCGGTCGGCGCCGCTGGGGTGAGCTCGACCGACCCCTGATGCTCGCCTCGCTGCACGCCTGGCCCGTCGTCTACGCCGGCTACGTGGGGGTTGCCGAGGCACTCCTCGAGACGGTCCTCGCGACCGGGAAGGCCCGCGACGAGCACGCTCGCTCGATCGGTCTGCTCGACACGTACCTGCAGTCTGCTCGCTGGGCGCTGGGCGGAGCGCTCACCGACCTCGGCGACGACCCGGAACCCACCATGGAGCACTTCGTCACCCTGCAGCAGATGAAGTGGCTGATCACGATGGCGTGCCGACAGATCGCCTCGCTCGCACCAGAGCTGGCTGGCGGAGTGGCGTATGCCCGGCGAGGACCCGTCGATCGCATGATCCGCGACCTCGGCGCCGCGACCTACCACCCGTATCCGCCCGAGAAGGCGCTGACGCTGGTGGGGCACGCCACTCTCGGGCTTGACCCGCCGATCCCCTGACCGCTGGAGGAACATGACCATTGCAGCGAGAAGGCGGGGCACCCGTCGCGTCGGCGCACGAGCCGTCGTGACCGGAGCCAGCATCGCAGGATTGTGCTGCGCCCGGCTGCTCTCCGAGCGATTCGACGAGGTGATCGTCGTCGATCGAGACGAGTTGCCCGACCGCGTGCAGTGGCGCCGCCAGGTCCCCCAGGGCCGACACCAGCACGTGCTGCTCCCCACTGGGGCCCGACTCTTGGACACCTGGTTCCCCGGTATCGTGGACGAGCTGCACGGCGGTGGAGCCGTCGACTTGGATCTCAGCCAGGACTTCTACCGACACGAGAACGGCGCTCCCTGGCGGCGTTTCCCGTCGAACCTACACAGCCCGAGCATGTCCCGACCCTTCCTCGAGCAGACGATCCGTGCCCGCGTCGAGGCGATCGCCAACGTCACGATCCAGGACTGCACCGCCGTCGTGGGGCTCGAGGTCGACGACGCCCAGGAGCGCATCAGCGGCGTCCAGCTCGATGACGGGACGATCGTCGCATCGGATCTGACCGTCGACGCCAGTGGACGTCGCGCCATCACGCTCGGCTGGCTGCAGGAGCTCGGCTACGAGCCACCACCGACCTCGACCGTCGAGGTCGGCATTCGGTACGTCACTCAGGTCTACGAACGTAGCGACCGCCCGGAACGGGACTGGAAGGCGACCTTCGTGATCGGGCCACCCGCCAGCAGGCGCATCGCCGCAGCGATCCCCTTCGAGGGCGACCGGTGGTTCGTCCTGCTCGGCGGTGTCAACGGGGAGTTTGCTCCCACGGACCCAGTCGGCGCGTTGGAGTATGCACGCTCACTCCCGTCGCCGGCGGTCGCCGAGGTGATCGAAGCCTCCGAGCCGATCGGCGAACCGGTCATCCACCGGTTCCCCGCCAACCAGCGCCGCCATGTCGAGCGTCTCGGGCGGTTCCCGCTGGGGTGGGCACCCGTGGGCGACGCGGTGTGCAGCTTCAACCCCCTCTACGGGCAGGGCATGACTGTGGCGGCCCAGCAGGCGCAGGTGATGGCAGACCATCTCGACCGTGAAGGTGCCGTCACCGAACGTTTCGCTCGCCGCTATCTCAGAGCTCTCGGCCGGATCGTCGACGATCCGTGGCAGATCGCCCTGTCGAACGACTTCGCCTACGACGACACCGAGGGCAGGAGGCCACCGGGTACCGATCTCCTCAACCGCTACATGAACCGGCTGAGCGCTGCCGCGCAGCATGACGACGTGGTGGCGCTCCGCCTGTGGGAGGTGGCGACGCTCCAGCGTCGCCCCCGATCGCTCCTGTCGCCCGGCTCGGCCCTACGGGCACTTCGGAGCGGTAGGCCGCGATCGGCGGGCGTCTCGTGGAGCTGGCGGGATTCGAACCCGCGGCCTCCTCGATGCGACCGAGGCGCTCTAGCCAACTGAGCTACAGCCCCGCTAGGGGTGGGACGGCGGGCCGGTGCCGGACCGCCAGCGAACCGAGCGTAGCCGCTCAGGGAGCGTCGCCCGACCGCGACGATGCCGCTCGATCAGCGAGCGACGAGGGAGACGTGGCGCGTCTCGCCACGCTGGTCCGTTGCGCCAGGACCGGCCGGGAGGAACGCGACCTTGCGAGCACGCTCGAGGGCAGCCTGCTGCATCTGCCACAGCAGCGCCGTGTAGGTCGCGAAGGCGACCATCGTGAGCATGAACAGCACCCAGGCGGGACCACCGACCACCACGGCCAACAGGAAGGTGACCGGCAAGGCGGCCAGCAGGCCGGTGAAGATGTTGCGCCGGCGGCGCTTGGCGGCGCGGCGGCGGGCAACTTCGGCACCGTTCGGGCGACCACGGCGGTGGGCGGCGAGGTCGAGGACCTGGTGCTCGGGACCGTCACGCAGGTCGATGTCGAAGCCTTCGACCTCGGCCTCGGCGGGAGCGCCGGCGCGGGACCCGGCCGAAGCGGGCGCGACGCCGGCGCCGCGCAACGTGGAGGGGGTCGAGCCGGCCAGGACCGACATCTTGTTGCGGAACGAGCTGATGGAGTCCGACGGGCGCACCACGCCGTTCAGGAGGCGAACAGCGGGAGGGACCAGCACGAACCCCCATGCGATGAGGCAGAACACCAGCAGGGCCGTCAGCGCATAGTTCATTCGGTCGACTTCTCCTCGGAATCCGGCTGTACAGCTTCCGCCGAAGCAACACTCCCACCGTGTTGCCGCCATCCCCGGAGAGAAGATGACAGGCTCACGACGATTGTGACGGTTCTACTACGAATCGGCGTCGCGCGCCACAACCGCGTTCAGAGCTGACCGTCGGTGCCGGGTTCGGGCTCGCGCCGGTAGGTGCCGGAGCGGCCACCGGTCTTCTCCCACAGGGTCACGTCGCCGATGACCATCGACCGGTCGACCGACTTGCACATGTCATAGACGGTGAGGGCGGCGACCGAACACGCGGTCATGGCCTCCATCTCGACACCGGTGCGATCGAAGGTGTCGACCTGGGCCTCGACCTCGATGTAGTCGTCCTCGATGCGGAAGTTGACCAGGACCGAACCGATCAGCAGCGGATGGCACAGCGGGATGAGGTCGGGTGCCCGCTTGGCGGCCTGGATGCCCGCGACCCTGGCCACCGACAACACGTCGCCCTTGGTGAGCGCGCCCCGGGCCACCAGCGAGGCCGTCTCGGGCTGCATGTACACCCGGCCCCGGGCCAGCGCCCGGCGGTGGGTGGGGTCCTTGGGGGTGACATCGACCATCCGGGCCCGGCCGAGCGGGTCGAGATGGGTCAGGCGGTGGTCGGACATCGCCCAAGTCTATCGACCACCGCCGACCCGGCCAGGCGACGCGACGCTCACCCGCCGATGAGAGCGGACACCGAGGCCGGGACGCCGACGTCTGGCGCCAGATCGGGGTCGGGCACCGGCGCGCCGAAGCCGGCCAGGACTGGAACCAGCCCGGCCCACACCGGCAGCTCGAGGTCCTCGTCGTCGTCGACGACACCGTGGGTGCGCGCCTTGGCCGATGCCTCGGCGATGTCGAGACGCAGCACGGCGGTCTGTCTCATCTCGACCTCGTTGGGCGGGCGGACCTCGTCCCACCGTCCCGGCACCAGGTGCTCGGTGATGACCCGCAGCCCGTGCTCGGCTTCGTCGCCGTCGACCTTGACCGAGGTGCCGAAGACCACGGCGGAGCGGTAGTTCATCGAGTGGTGGAACGCCGACCGGGCGAGGACCAGCGCGTCGACGTGGGTCACCTCGACACAGACCGGTGCACCCCCGCCGAGGTGACGCAGGAGCCGACTGGCGACCGAGCCGTGGAGGTAGAGCGCGTCGCCGTCACGGCCATAGAGCATCGGGATGACCACCGGCCGACCATCGGCGACGATTCCCACGTGGCCCAGCGCGCCCGCGTCGAGGACCGCGTTCACCGACTCGATGTCGTAGGCGGCCCGGGACGGGTTGCGACGGACGCGGCTGAGCTCTGATGGAGGCGGTTCGGCGGTCATGGGCCAGCACTGTAGGAACGATTCGGTGAACCGACCCAGCCGGTTTCGGGCCGGATCAGCCGCCGATCTGGCTCATCGACCGCGTGGGGCGGATGAACACGGCGTCGCCGATGTTGTGTCCGGCCCACTTCGACCCCACCGTCGACTCGACCACCGCGGCCAGCTCGTCGTCGGAGGCACCGGAGCGCAGCAGATCGCGCAGGCCGGTCTCCTCGAGCGCGAACAGACAGGCCCGCAGCTGTCCCTCGGCGGTGAGCCGCACCCGGTCACACGACGAGCAGAACGACTGGGTGACGCTGGCGATGACACCGATCTCGCCGCCGCCGGCGAGGTAGCGGAAGCGTTCGGCCGGCGCCGATCCCCGCACCGCCTCGCCGAGGGGCTCGAGCGGGAAGACCTCGCCGATCCGCTCGACGATCTCGGCGTGGGTGACCACCTGGTCGTCGGTCCACTCTCCGGTGGCGTCGAGCGGCATGAACTCGATGAAGCGGACGGTGACGCCCCGCTCGCGGCCGAATCGGGCGAAGTCGACCAGCTCGTCGTCGTTGACCCCCCGCATCATCACCGCGTTGATCTTCACCGGCGACAGGCCCGCCGCCAACGCAGCGTCGATGCCGGCGAGGACCGTCTCGAGCTCGTCGCGCCGAGTGATCTCGACGAAGCGGTCGGGGCGCAGCGTGTCGAGCGAGACGTTGATCCGGCCCAACCCCGCCCGGACCAGCTCCTCGGCGGAGTGCGCCAGGGTGGAGCCGTTGGTGGTGAGCGACAGGTCGACGCCGAGGGCGGCCAGCTTGGCCACCAGCACCGGCAGATGAGCGCGAACCAACGGCTCGCCCCCGGTGAGGCGGATGCTGTCGAACCCGTAGCGCTCGACCAGCAGCCGGGCGATCCGCTCGATCTCCTCGAAGCTCAACACGTCCTCACGCGGCAGCCAGTCCATCCCCTCGGCGGGCATGCAGTAGGTACAGCGGAAGTTGCAGCGGTCGGTGACCGAGATGCGCAGATCGCGGTGCACGCGCCCGTAGCTGTCGACGAGGGACTCGGTCATCGACCACAGCCTAGGCCGATTACTGCGCGAGCCGTCCCGCTCGCCGAATCGTCCTCCTCAGCCCGGCAGTGCGCCGGGGAGGCCCCGCAGGACGATGACCGGCACGACGCCCAGGGGAGCCACGCCGTCGCCGTCGTCGACCACGGCCAACCCGTCGGCGTCGGCCATCGCCGTGAGCTGGTGTGATCCCTGCCCACCGGCGGAGGTGGCGACGACCCCGTGGAGCTGGTCGGTCTCGAGACGAACCCGCACGAAGTGGGTCTTGCCGTCGGGCCGGCGGGACAGACCCTCGGGTGCAACGGCACCGATGACCATGCGACCCCAGTCGGGGTGGCCCATCATCTGGCGCAGCCCCGGCCGGGCGAACAGCTCGAACGACACCATCGACGACACCGGGTTGCCGGGCAGGCCGAAGACCGGTGTCCCTGCCACGGTGCCGAAGGCCAGCGGCTTGGCCGGCTTGATGGCCACCTGCATCCACTCCATGTCGCCGAGCTCGTCGAGCACCGCCTTGACGTAGTCGAAGTCACCCATGCTCACCCCACCGGAGGTCACCAGGGCGTCGCAGTCGGCGGAGGCCTGCTCGACCGCGGCGCGGATGGCGGCAGCGTCGTCGGCCACGATCCCCAGATCGACCGCCTCACACCCGAGGTCGGTGAGCAGACCGAGCAGCGTGTGACGGTTGCTGTCTCGGATCTGGCCCGGCGCCAGCTCGGCCGGCCCCTCGACCAGCTCGTCGCCGGTGGACATGACCCCGACCCGGGCCCGCTTGGTGACCGCCACCCGGATGTGACCGAGGCTCGCCAGCACACCGAGGTGACCAGGGCCGAGCGCGGTACCGGCGGGGATCACCTCGTCGCCGGGCGCGAGGTCCTCGCCCGCGGCACGGATGTGGTTCCCGGGATCGACTGCGGTGGTCACCTCGACCCGTGCGCCGTCGTCCAACGGCCGGCACCGTTCGACCATCACCACCGCATCGGCACCGGGAGGGATGGGGGCTCCGGTCATGATCCGCACCGCCTGGCCAGGACCGACGGGGACCTCGCCCGAGGAGCCGGCGGCGGCGGTGCCGACGACCTCCAGGGCCACCGGCTGCTCGTCACCGGCCCCGACGGTGTCCGCGGCGACCACCGCGAAACCGTCCATGCCGGTGTTGGCGAAGGGGGGCACCGGCTCGGCGGCCACCACCGGCCGGGTCGTCACCAGCCCGAGCGCCTCGCGCAGCTCCACCTCCTGTTCGGGAAGCCGCACGCAGTCGCGCAGCACCCGGTCGCGAGCATCGGCGAGGGGGATCACACCAGCCCCTCGCGGCGGGCAAACTCGGCCACCACCGCCAGCACGTCGTCGCGCAGGTCGGGACGTTCGGCACCCAGCTCGAGCACGGTGCGCAGGTAGTCCCGCTTGTTGCCGACGTCGTAGCGCCCGCCCTCGAACACCACACCGTTGACCCCGCTGGTGGCGGCGAGGGTGGCGATGGCGTCGGTGAGCTGGATCTCGCCGCCCCGCCCCGGTGGCGTCCGGTCGATGTGGTCGAAGATCTCGGGGGTGAACACGTAGCGCCCCACCACGGCCAGATCCGACGGGGCCTCGTCCGCGGGAGGCTTCTCGACCAGCCCGGTGACCCGCACCAGCGAGTCCTCGCCGTCGATGGGTTCGACCGAGGCGGCGCCGTAGAGGGAGATGTCCTGCTGGGGGACCCGCATGAGGGCGATGGTGGAGCGGCCGGTCCGTTCGGTGGCCGCGATCATGTCGCGCAACAGGGGCGAGTCGGGGTGCATCATGTCGTCGCCGAGCAGCACCGCGAACGCGTGGTCACCAACGTGGTGGCGGGCCATCCCCACCGCATGACCGAGGCCGAGCGCCTCGCCCTGGCGGACCGAGTGGAGGTCGACCAGGTCGGCCAGCGCCCGCACCTCGGCCAGCTCGGTCGTCTTGCCTCCGGCCTCGAGCACCGCCTCCAGCTCCTTGGAGCGGTCGAAGTGGTCCTCGATCGCCTTCTTGTGGGGGCTCACCACGGCCAGAACGTCGTCGATCCCCGCGGCCACGGCCTCCTCGACGATGTACTGGATCGCCGGACGGTCGATGAGCGGCAACATCTCCTTGGGCACCGACTTGGCGAAGGGCAAGAAGCGCGTGCCCCACCCCGCGGCGGGGATGACGGCCTTGGTGACGGTGGTCATTCGAGAGGTCTCCGGGTCGGGTCGGGGGGAGGGGGCGTGCCCGCAGCGCGATCGGTGTCGGTGTCAGTGTCGGTACCGGCGTCGGTGTCGGCACGGAGGGTGGCCTGCTCCTGGCCAGCGAGGAGGCGCCGGATGTTCTCATGGTGGCGTGCGACCACCAGCATCGCCACCCCCGCCGCGACTCCCACCTCGACACCGGGGGCACCGGCGACGGCGACCGCCACCGGCAGACCGGCGGCGATGACCAGCGACCCCACCGCCGCGATCCGCACGACGACCGCGGCGACCACGAAGATCAGCACCAGCACCACGCTGGGGACCGGCCACAGGACCAGCGCCATGCCGCCGGCGGTGGCGACGCCCTTGCCGCCCCGCAACCGCCGGGTGACGGGCACGATGTGACCGAGCACCGCGGCGGCTCCGGCAGCCAGTGCCAGCTCGCGACCGCCGAGAGCCAGGGCCAGTCCGGCGGCCACCGCCCCCTTGCCGAGGTCGATGGCCAGCACCGACGCACCAGGAACCCGCCCGGACAGGCGATAGACGTTGGTGGCACCCGGGTTGCGCGATCCCTCAGCGGTGGGGTCGTCGCCCGTGCGGCGCGACACCCACTGGGCGGCGGGCACGGTGCCGATCCCATAGGCGACGATGATCACCCCGGCAGCCACGATCCACCCGCTCATCACACCCGGCGAGCCTACCGGCCCGGCGATCGACCCCCCGACCGGGGCCCGGC
>JBKGZW010000237.1:0-3956 GCA_046543225.1 Acidimicrobiales bacterium | reverse complement strand
GGCATCTCGTCGGTGAAGTCGAGGCTTCGGGGCACCTTGAAGCCCGCCAGGTGCTCGCGGCAGAAGGCGACCAGCGCGCGGGCCAGCTCGTCGGTGGGTTCGCTCCCGTCGAGCGGCTCGACCACCGCCTTCACCTCCTCGCCGAACTCCTCGTTGGGGATTCCGAACACGGCGACGTCGGCCACGGCCGGGTGCTGGATCAGCACGTCCTCGATCTCACGGGGATAGATGTTCACGCCACCGGAGATGATCATGTGGGCCTTGCGGTCGGTGAGGTAGAGGTAGCCGTCTTCGTCGAGGTAGCCGATGTCGCCGAGCGTGGAGAGGCCCCCGGGGAGCCGTGAGGCCTCGGTCTTCTCGGGGTCTCGGTGGTACTCGAAGGTCGCCCCGCCACCGAAGTAGATGGCGCCCTCCTCGCCGGGTGGGAGCTCCTCGCCGTCGGGGCCGATGATGTGGATGGTGCCGGTCCGGGCCCGGCCGACCGAACCGGGATGTTCCAGCCACTCTTCGCTGGTGATCGCGGTGCTCCCGTTGCCCTCGGTGCCGGCGTAGTACTCGTAGAGGATCGGGCCCCACCACTCGATCATCTGCTGCTTCACCGGCACCGGGCAGGGCGCGGCGGCGTGGACGGCCAACTCGTGGCTCGACAGGTCGTGGGCGGTGCGTTCGGCCTCGGGAAGGCGCAGGAGGCGTACGAACATGGTGGGGACCCACTGGCTGTGGGTGACCCGGTGTTGCTCGATGAGGGCCAGTGCCCGGGCCGGATCGAAGTGCTCCATCACCACGACGGTGCCGCCGTTGCGGTGGGTGAGGACACAGAAGGCAAGCGGGGCGGCGTGGTAGAGCGGCGCGGGTGACAGGTAGACCATGCCGTCACCGAAGCCGTAGTTGGCGACCGAGGCTGCGACCCGTGGGTCGTGGTCGCTGGGATGGGTGTCGGGAAGCGGGCGGAGCACCCCCTTGGGGCGACCGGTGGTGCCCGACGAGTAGAGCATGGTGGTGCCGGTGCTCTCGTCGGCGATGGGCGTGGTGGGGTGCGAGGCGATGGCGTCCTCGTAGGGCTGGAACCCGTCGATGGTTCCGTCGACCATGAGGCGCGTGTGGATGCGGGGCAGCTCGTCCCACCGGAGGTCACCGGCCACCTTCGCCAGCTGGGCGGACGTGACCAGCACCTGCGCCTCGCAGTCGTCGACGATGTAGGTGACCTCCTCGGCGGTGAGGTGGCTGTTGACAGCGGTGATGTAGAGGCCCGAACGCAACGCCGCCCACACGACCTCGAGAAAGCGGGGATGGTTCTCCATCAACAGGGCGATGTGGTCGCCCCGGTGCAGCCCTGCCTGGCGCAACAGGTGGGCGAGCTGGTTCGACCGCTGGTCGAGCTGTCCGAAGGTGATCACCTCGCCCGAGTCGCCCATGACGACCGCCGGACGGTCGGGGTGGTCGCTGGCGATGGTTCCCGGATACATCTGGTCCTCCCTGACAGTAGGATCGAGGCTAGGCCGTGACTGGCGTTCGGGTGGAGCACACCACCGGGGAGCGGCCTCGTACCGCGGACGTTGCGGTGCGCGCCGTGCCGTGCGCCTGGGCCACCACATCGCATCACCCTGGAGGCCGTCATGAGCACCCCCGAGACCACTGCCTTCCGATCGGCGCTGTCGGTCGTCGAGGCGTCCGAGCCGCGCATCGCCGCCGCCATCGTCGGCGAGCTCGAGAACCAGCGGCGCCAGCTCAAACTGATCGCGTCGGAGAACTACGCCTCGCCCGCCGTGCTGCTGGCCATGGGCAACTGGCTGAGCGACAAGTACGCCGAGGGCACGCCCGGTCACCGCTTCTACGCGGGCTGTGAGGTGGTCGACGAGGTCGAGCGCCTCGCCGCCGAGCACGCCCGCGAGCTGTTCGGTGCCGAGCACGCCTACGTGCAACCCCATTCGGGCATCGACGCCAACCTGGTCGCCTACTGGGCCATCCTCGCGGCGCGGATCGAGTCGCCCCGCCTCGCCGAGCTCGGGGTCGGCCACGTCAACGACCTCTCCGACGCCGACTGGGACCAGCTGCGCCACGACCTCGGCAACCAGCGTCTGCTGGGCCTGTCGCTCGACGCCGGCGGGCACCTCACCCACGGCTTCCGGCCCAACATCTCGGGCAAGATGTTCGACCAGCGCAGCTACGGCGTCGACCCCGACACCGGCCTGCTCGACTACGACGACATCCGCGCCCAGGCCGAGGAGTTCCGGCCGCTCATCCTCGTCGCCGGCTACTCCGCCTATCCGCGCAACCCCAACTTCCGCATCCTGCGCGAGATCGCCGACGAGGTCGGGGCCACCTTCATGGTCGACATGGCCCACTTCGCCGGTCTGGTGGCGGGCAACGTGCTCACCGGCGACTTCGACCCGGTGCCCCACGCCCACGTCGTCACCTCCACCACCCACAAGTCGCTGCGGGGGCCACGTGGCGGGCTGGTGCTGTGCACCGAGGAGTACGCCGAGTTCGTCGACAAGGGCTGTCCCATGGTGCTCGGCGGTCCGATGGGACACGTCATGGCGGCCAAGGCGGTCGCCTTCGCCGAGGCCCGCCGCCCCGAGTTCGCCGACTACGCCCAGCAGATCGTCGCCAACTCCCAGGCGCTGGCTGACGGGCTCATGAAGCGCGACATCACCGTCGCCTCCGGCGGCACCGACAACCACATCGTGTTGCTCGACGTGTTCTCCAGCGTCGGGCTCACCGGGCGACAGGCCGAGTCGGTCCTGCTCGACGGGGGAGTGGTCACCAACCGCAACTCCATTCCCGACGATCCCAACGGTGCCTGGTACGCGTCGGGCATCCGCATGGGCACCCCGGCGCTCACCACCCTCGGGATGGGTCCTGCCGAGATGGACGAGGTGGCCGACATCATCGTCTCGTTGCTGCGTGCCGCCGAACCCACCCTCACCAAGAGCGGTGCCCGGTCCAAGGCGAAGTACACCCTCGAGGCCGAGGTCGTCGCCGAGGCCCGCACGCGCTGTGCCGACCTGCTCAGCCGCTTCCGCCTCTATCCCGAGGTCGACCTGGGCTGACCGATCCGGTGCTCGTCAGGCATCCGCCCCGTCGAGCGCCTTGACCATGCGCTTGAGGGCGACCTGTCGGTACGAGCCGTCGAGCAGCTCGCGCACTTCGTCCCACTCGACCGGCGCGGCGTCGAAGTTGAGCTCGAGCCAGCCGCTCGGCCCCCAGTACGGGGGCGAGAAGAAGCGCGGGTCCTCGACGAGCGCTGGCCGCTCGTCGGCTTCGGGCTTGAAGATCACGCCGTAGGTGTCGTCGTCGGGCCCGCTGGCGAACATGGCGAAGATCTTCTTGCCGGCGCGGAAGGTGGGCCAGCCCCACGCCTCGACCTCGGCCGATTCGGGAAAGGCGAGCGCGAGCGAACGCAGGTCGCTCAGGTACGGGTCGTCGTCGCTGTACATCCGGGGGTGGCTCACGGGGGCTCCTCGTTGCGGGCGTCGTCGATGGGTGATGTCAGCTCGGGGCGGTCAGCTCGCCAGGTCGTAGGCCTCGCGCAGCATGTCGCACAGGTCGTCGTCGAGATCGTCGGGCCGGGCGACGTTGGCCACGTGCCAGAACCTGCCGTGGTACTCGATGACCTTGCGGGTGATCGTGCGGTGTCGGGCTCGTCGCTCGAGCGCGAACGACACCGCCACCCACCGGTGCATGGGTCGAAGCTCGGCGAACTTGTTGGGGTTCTTGAGAAAGATCCCCACCGCCACGATGTCGGCGTGCACCGGCCCGACCTCGGTCAGCGCCGCCATCACCGCGTCGAACACCGGCCGCTCGTGAGCGGGCCCGGTCGCGAAGTACTCGTCGATCGACAGACCGGGAGCGCAGTCGTGAGATTGGCGCGTTCGACCGAACAGTCGGCCGCACTCGGGACACGTCCAGCCCTCCATGCTCAGTCCTCAGGTGGGTCGTCGTCGATGGTGATG
>JBKGZW010000236.1:0-4002 GCA_046543225.1 Acidimicrobiales bacterium | reverse complement strand
GGCACGACGACCGTCACCGGCCAGGGTCCCGGCGATGTGGTCAT
Source organism: Acidimicrobiales bacterium (assembly GCA_046543225.1). Taxonomy (GTDB): domain Bacteria; phylum Actinomycetota; class Acidimicrobiia; order Acidimicrobiales; family SKKL01; genus SKKL01. The sequence continues at coordinate 3,958 of JBKGZW010000236.1, read as the reverse complement.
GCGGTGTCGTGTGTGCGGTGAGCTGCCACGGTGCTGGAGACGGTAGTGCCCGCCGGCCGGGTCTGGGGAGTTGGTCGCGTCAGGGTCAGCTCTTGACGAGTCGCTCGATGGCGCGGGTGGCCTCGGTGATCATGGCGTCGGCGGTGGCGGCGTCCTCGTCGCGGGTGGCGTTGGCCACGCAGTGACGGATGTGCTCGTCGAGCAGGCCGAGCGCCACACCCTCGAGCGCCCGGGTAGTGGCGCTGACCTGGGTGAGGACGTCGATGCAGTAGGTGTCCTCCTCGATCATGCGCTGCAACCCGCGGACCTGCCCCTCGATCCGCCGCAATCGCCGCAGGTAGTCGTCCTTGCTGATCGTGTAGCCGCGCATCGCACTCCTCTCCTGGCTTCCCGCTCCTGGCTCCGCCCCTGTCGTCTTGCATTATACCCCGGTAGGGTATAGCACGAGAGGTGTGGAAGGAGGCCAGCTGTGTCGACGCCATCTGGACACGTGAGCCGACAGACCACCGACGAGGAGCGGATCGACCTCGACGTCGAGGGCATGACGTGTGGATCCTGCGCGGCGCGCGTCCAGCGGGCGCTCGAACGACAAGCGGGCGTGAGCTCGGCTGACGTCAACTTCGCCACCGGCAAGGCGCGGGTCAGCGCGGTCGACGCCATCGATCTCGACCAGCTGCACGACGCCATCGAGAAGGCGGGCTACCACGTCGTGTCGACGACGTCGGCGCACGACGGGTCGGCGTCGGGCGACCTCGATGGTGTCCCGGGCGACGAGGCCCAGCAGCGCCAGCTGTGGGGCAAGCGGGTGGCCTGGGCGCTCCCGGCAGCGCTGTTCATGGCCGCCACCATGGTCTATGACCTCGTCGACGAGGCGGCCATGCACCAGGCGTGGCTGCGATGGTCGATGCTGGCGGTGGCGACCCCGGTCCAGTTCTGGGTCGGATGGCCCTACCTGACCGGGGCGGTCCGACGCGCCCGCCACCTGACGGCGAACATGGACACCCTCATCGCCATGGGGACCCTGTCGGCGTACCTGTTCAGCCTCCGTGAGCTCGCGGTCGGCGGCCACGACCTCTACTTCGAGGCCGCGGTGGTCATCATCACCTTCATCAGCCTCGGTCGCTACCTCGAAGCACGGGCCAAGGGACGGGCCGGCCAAGCCATCCGCGCCCTGCTGGAGATGGGGGCCAAGGAAGCGAGGGTGGTGCGCGACGGCAGTGAGCTCATGGTTCCTGTCGACGAGGTCGTGGTCGGCGACGTCGTGCGCGTGCGACCGGGTGAGAAAGTCCCCGTCGATGGTGTGGTGACCGACGGAGCGAGCGCGGTCGACGAATCGATGCTCACCGGCGAGTCGGTGCCGGTCGACAAGCTCCCGGGAGCGACCGTCGCCGGCGCCACCATCAACACCTCCGGTGTGCTCACCATCGAGGCGACGGCGGTCGGGAGCGAGACCGCCCTCGCCCAGATCGTGCGGCTGGTCGAGGAGGCCCAGACCGGCAAGTCCGGCGCCCAACGCCTGGCCGATCGCATCTCGGCGGTGTTCGTCCCGACGGTGCTCGGTGTGGGGCTGTTGACCTTCGGGTTCTGGGGTGTGGTCCGCGGCGACGTGGCCGACGGGATCACCGCGTCGGTGGCGGTGCTGATCATCGCCTGTCCCTGCGCCCTTGGTCTGGCGACACCCATGGCGGTCATGGTCGGCACCGGCCGAGGGGCCCAGCTCGGGATCCTCATCAAGTCGGTCGAGGTCCTGGAGCAGACACGACGGGTCACCATGGTCGTCTTCGACAAGACCGGGACCCTCACCCGGGGAGAGATGACCCTCACCGACGTGGTCCCGGCCCCCGGTGACGACGAGCGCGAGCTCCTCCTGCGAGCGGGAGCGGTCGAGGCCGACAGCGAACATCCGATCGGCCAGGCCATCGCCGCCGGAGCCCGCGAGCGGATCGGGGCGCTTCCGGTGGTCACCGAGCTCGAAGCCCTCGCTGGCCACGGCATCCGCGCCGCCGTCGACGGCGCCACCGTCCTGGTCGGCCGGCGCAGCCTGCTCGTCGACGCCGACATGGCGCTCCCCGCCGCGCTCGAGGCCGCCGCCGACGAGCTCGAAGGCGAGGGGCGCACCGCCGTGTTCGCCGGATGGGACGGTGAGGTTCGTGGGGTGCTCGCGGTGGCGGACACCCTCAAAGAGGGGGCGGTCGCAACGGTCGATCAGCTCCACGATCTGGGGCTCGAGGTGGCGATGATCACCGGTGACAACGCTCGCACCGCCCAGGCGATCGCCGACTCGGTCGGCATCGACCGCGTGCTCGCCGAGGTGCTGCCCGAGGACAAGCAGGCCGAGGTCGCCCGACTCCAGGAGGACCGTCACGTGGTCGCCATGGTGGGCGACGGGGTCAACGACGCGCCGGCCCTGGTCCAGGCCGACCTCGGCATCGCCATCGGCACCGGCACCGATGTGGCCATCGAGTCCTCGGACCTCACCCTGATGCGCGGCGACCTCGACGGTGTGGTCACCGCGATCGCGCTGTCGCGCCGCACCTACCGCACCATCGTCGCCAACCTGTTCTGGGCCTTCGGCTACAACACCCTGGCGATCCCCGTCGCTGCCGCCGGTCTGCTCAACCCCATGATCGCCGGCGCCGCGATGGCGTTCTCCTCGGTCAGCGTGGTGGCGAACTCCTTGCGTCTACGCCGCTTCCGGTCCCGGTAGCCTCGGCCCGATCGGGTTCGAGGTCACACCTTCGGGGCGGCCTTGCGTGCGGCGTCGTCGGGTTCCTTGGGCAGTCCGAGGGCTCGCTCGCCGACGATGTTGCGCTGGACCTCGGCGGTGCCGCCCCAGATGGTGCCCGAGCGGGCACCGAGGAACATGCCCATCCACTCGTTCTGGCGGTAGCCCTCACCGTCGGGACGGATCAGCGAGTCCATCCCGGCGACGTTCATGGCGATCTCACCGAAGCGGCGGGCGTACTCGGACCACAGCATCTTGCCGATCGAGGCCTCGGGCCCGGGTTCGAGACCGGCGGCGGCCAACTCGTTCATCCGCTCGGCCTGGTAGCGGATGATCTCGATCTTGGTGTAGGCCCAGGCGAGCTCCTGGCGCACGGTGGGGTCGTCGATCTTGCCGTTCTCGCGGGCCCTGTCCACCACCCGCTGCCAGCTCCTGAGAAACCCCACGTGCCGGTTGCTGCCGCCGCGCCGTTCGTTGCCCAGGGTGGTGTTGGCCACCCGCCATCCGTTGTTGAGCCCACCGATCACGTTGAACAGCGGAGCCCGGGCACCGTCGATGAACACCTCGCTGAACCCGCTGCCGCCGGTCATCTGTCGCAGGGTCCTGATGTCGAAGCCGTTGTCGGCCATGGGGATCAGGATGTAGGAGATCCCCTGGTGCTTCGGTGCCTCGGGATCGGTGCGGGCGAGGCAGAACATCATGTTGGCGAACTGGGCTCCGGAGGTCCAGACCTTCTGGCCGGTGACGATGACCTCGTCACCGTCGATCACACCCCGGGTCTGCAACCCGGCCAGGTCCGATCCGGCGCCGGGCTCGGAGAAGCCCTGGCAGTAGCGGTCGGTGCCGTCGAGGATGCGAGGCAGGAACGCCCGCTTCTGCTCGTCGGTGCCGTGCACGATGATCGCCGGCGACACCAGCGACTCGCCCATCCCGCGGGTGACCCGCGGATACCCGGCCGCCGCGAACTCGTCGGCCACGATCGCGTTCTGGAAGCTGTCGAGGCCGCGTCCGCCGTACTCCTCGGGCCAGTGCGAACAGATCCAGCGCCCCTCCAGCAGGCGCGCTTCCCACTCCTGCTTCTCGGGCGAGCGGCCGCCGCCCCACATCATCGGCGAGATCCCACGGACCTCTTCCATGCCGTGTTGATCGAGCCAGTCGCGCACCTCGCGGCGCAGCTGTTCGTCAGAGCCAGTGTCGACACCCATCGTCTTCCCCCCGGAGACTCGCTGAGCT
>JBKGZW010000235.1:0-4010 GCA_046543225.1 Acidimicrobiales bacterium | reverse complement strand
CACGGCCTCGGCCACCGCGTCGGGCAGCCACGACAGCGCCTTGAGCTCGTCGAGCGATGCCCGCTTCACCGCGTTGACCCCGCCCATCTCCTTGACGAGGCGCTTCTTGCGGGTCGGTCCCAACCCGGGGATGTCGTCGAGGACCGAGCGGGTCATCCGCTTGTTGCGCAGCTGGCGGTGGTAGCTGATGGCGAAGCGGTGGCTCTCGTCGCGCAGTCGTTGGAGCAGGTACAGCGCTTCGGACTGGCGCGGGAGCCGCACCGGGTCGGGCTGGCCGGGCAGGTACACCTCCTCGAACTGCTTGGCCAGCGACGCCACCGGGATCTCGTCGTCGAGACCGAGGTCCTGGAGCACCCGCTGGGCGACACCGAGCTGGCCCTTGCCGCCGTCGACGACCAACAGGTTGGGCGGGTACCGGAACTTGCCGTCGCGCTCGGCCACCGGGGTCTCGCGCTCTTCGAGGTAGCTGCGGAAACGCCGGGTGAGCACCTCTTCCATGGCCGCGTAGTCGTCGTTGCCGGGCACGTCGCGGATCTTGAACCGTCGGTACTCGCTCTTCTTGGGCAGGCCGTCCTCGACCACCACCATCGAGCCGACGTAGTCCGAGCCCTGGATGTGGCTCATGTCGTAGCACTCGATGCGCAGCGGCGGGTCGGGGAGGCCGAGCTGTTCCTGCAGCTCGTTGAGGGCCTGGGCCCGGGTGTTGTGGTCCGACGCCCGTCGCAGGCGGTGGCGGGTGAAGGCCTCGCCCGCGTTGCGGGTGACGGTGTCGAGCAGGGTCCGCTTGTCGCCCCGCTGCGGCACACGGATCGCCACCTTGGAGCCCCGCACCTCGGTGAGCCAGCGCTGGTAGAGGTCGTCGTCCTCGGACGCGGTCGGCACCAGCACCGTCTTGGGGAACCCGAGCGGCGGATAGTCGTAGTACAGGCCCTCGAGCACGTTGCCCACCAGCTCCGCCGAGCTCAGGTCCTCGACCTTGTCGACCACGAACCCCTTTCGGCCCACGACGCGGCCACGGCGGACGAAGAACACTTGGACCGAGGCCTCGAGCTCGTCGTCGGCGATGCCGATGACGTCGAGGTCCTCGGACCGGTCCGCCACCATCTGCTGCTTCTCGATCGCCTTGGTGACGCTGGTGAGGCGGTCGCGCAGACGGGCGGCGGTCTCGAACTCGAGGTTGTCGGCAGCGTCGCGCATGCGGGCCTCGAGGTCGGCGACCACCTCGTCGGTGTCGCCGTCGAGGAAGTCACACAGCTCGGCCACCAGCCGGTCGTAGTCGGCCTTGTCGATCGCCCCGACACAGGGAGCCGAGCACTTCTCGATGTGGCCCAGCAGGCACGGCCGGCCGAGGCGTTCGTGGTGGCGGTACTTGTTGTCCGAGCAGGTGCGGATGGGGAAGGTCCGCAGCAACAGGTCGAGGGTCTCGCGGATGGCGTAGGCGTGGCCGTAGGGACCGAAGTAGCGCACGCCCTTGCGCTTGGCGCCCCGCATGACCATGGCCCGTGGCCACTCGTCGTCGAGAGTGACCGCCAGGAACGGATAGCTCTTGTCGTCGACGAGACGGACGTTGAAGCGGGGCCGGTGCTCCTTGATGAGGTTGTACTCGAGCATCAGCGCTTCGACGTCGTTGCGGACCTGGATCCACTCGACCGACTCGGCGGTGGCGACCATCTGGGCGGTGCGGACCGGCAACGATGCCGGGTTCACGAAGTAGTTCGACAGCCTCGAACGCAGCGACTTGGCCTTGCCGACATAGATGACCCGACCCTGGGCGTCCTTGAACTGGTAGGAGCCCGGGGCGTCGGGAATGGTGCCGGTAGGCGGACGTTCGACCACCATGTGGAGCGTAGCGAGCAAGGGGGTGGGTCCTGACCGAGAACCAGTGGGGCCACGACTGGAATTCTGACGCTCTGATCCGACGGAGGGTCATGAGCAACGAGGAGCGGTGGATCCGTTGGCTCCCTCTCCTGGCCGCCGTCTTGTGCTTGGTGCTCGCCTTGATCGGCCTCGGCGACCGCCCGCTCGAACTGGACGAGGCCTACTCGGTCACCTCGACCAACCAGCTCTGGAGATCTCTCCAGGAGCGTTCGGCGAGCATGGCGCTGTACTACATCCTCCTGACCCCTTGGGCGAGCCTCTCCATCGACCCGTTCTGGATTCGGCTGCCGTCGGCGTTGTTCGCCGCAGCCGCTGTCGGGGTGACCGTGGGGTTCGCGCTGCGCTTCTTCGGTCGGCAGGTGGGCATCTGGACCACCCTCGTCATCTTGCCGATCTGGGGTGTCACCAGGTTTGCCCAGGAGGCCCGTTCCTACTCGATGGTGATGCTCCTAGCGGTCGGCTCATGGTGGATCTTCCTCAGGCTCGTGGAGCGCGACACGGTGGCTGGCTGGATCGGTTGGGGAGCGCTAGGAGCCGCCGTCATCTACTCGCAGCCGCTGGGTGGGTTGATCATCGCCGCGCAGATGCTGGCGGCCTGGCTCGAGCACCCCCAGCCACAGGTCATGATGCGCCGGTCAGCGCCAGGTCTGATCGCACTGAGCGTGCTCCTTCTCCCGATGCTGGCCACATTCGGACAAGGTACGGGCGCGGCCCCTGATTGGATCGAACCGCTGGGGGTCCACTCCTTCGCCTCGATGGTTGGTGTCCTGGCTGGACCAGATGGAGTGCTCCAGATCGCTCTGGCACTCGTGCTTGTCGCCTCGACGGTACGGGTGGCGACCATGGTCTCTCGGTCTGTGTCCCCGACTCCCCAACGAGCGTGGCACCTGAGGTGTTTGTTGCTGTGGCTCTGGATCACGCCAGCTGGGCTCGTACTGATCTCGCTCGCGGAGCCGATGGTCCGCGCGCGCTATCTCATCGGCGTGCTCCCAGCGGCAGCCATCGTCGTGGCACTGGCGATCACGAGCATTCCCGCGCCCACCCATCGGTTCGCCGCGGGTCTGGCTGCAGTGGCCATGCTCGTTCCGGGCCACCTGGCAGTCCAGCTGTACGACGGCTACCCGTGGAAACGGGCCGTGACACTGATCGAGGAGGATCTCGAGCCCACCACCAACCACGGCGTCCTCTTCATGGCTACCGGGTCACGGCACCCCTTCGAGCTGGCAGCCGCCGGTAGCGGGGTGCTCCAGGAGACACTCCCGATCCGCCCCGTGGAACCTTGGGGTACGAACCTCCGATACTTCGAAGACCACGGCATGGAGACGATCGCTGAGCGAAGCGAGATGGTCGACGTGATGTGGCTGGTCGAACAGCGCGTTCCTCTCGGCCGCGGCCAGCCACGGCCGGCTCACTGGGACGACGAGGAACCGCTCGACCACGTCGGCTTCTGCATCGACGAGATCCACCAGCTGCATCCCGAGCTGTCGGTCACCCGTCTGACGCCCTGCACCAGGTGACAAGCACCGCCCACCGCCCTTGAAGCACTGGCTCGGGATCGTTCAAGGTCGAGGAGCGATCGCCGACAATACCTTGTGCGAGCGACCGCCGGTGGCGATGTCCACCCACCCACGGCAGAGAAGATGACCGCCAAGGATGCGCGACCGAGCGCCGTCCAGGCTGCAACGGTGTGGCTCCCGCTGGTCGCTGCCGCCGTGTGTCTGCTCCTGGCGATTCCGACGCTCGGGGCTCGCGACCTCTGGTACGACGAAGCGTTCTCGGTCACCTCGACGAACCAGCTCTGGGACTCACTCATTCAGCGCTCTGGGAGCATGGGCCTCTACTACGGGATGCTCGCGCTCTGGTCGAAGGTATCGATCGACCCGTTCTGGCTCCGGCTTCCCTCCGCGCTGTTTGCCGCTGCCGCGACCGGGCTCGCGGTCCGATTCACGTTCACATATTTCGGCCGCCGCACCGCCGCATGGACCGCACTCATCCTCGTGGGCACATGGGGGCTCACTCGCTACGCGCAGGAAGCGCGCAGCTACACGTTGGTACTGCTCCTCGCCGTCACCTCGTGGTACCTCTTCTTCCACCTCGCCGAGCACAGCACCAGACGGGGCTGGATCTGGTGG
>JBKGZW010000234.1:0-4020 GCA_046543225.1 Acidimicrobiales bacterium | reverse complement strand
ACCATGAGCCACGGCAACCAGCGGTCGCGCTGGTCATGGTCGAGCCGCGAGCTGAGCGCTCGGGCACCGACGGTCGCCGCACCCCCCAGAGCGAGGATGGCGGCGACGGCCACGAGGGTGGTCACTGGCGCGGGCACGGCCCGACGCTAGCGCCCACCATGGTCGTGGATCTGCTACTCGACCTCGATGAAGATGCACTCGCCGGGGCATTCCTCGGCCGACTCGATGACGGCGTCTTCCTGGCCGGCGGGGACGTTGGCCAGGCCCTCGGCGCCGCCGGGGTCCGAGAAGACCTTGTCGCCCTCCTTGACATAGGCCAAGCCGTCGTCGAGCAGGGTGAACACATCGGGGGCGATCTCTTCGCACAAGCCGTCGCCGGTGCACAGATCCTGGTCGATCCAGACCTTCATAGCCATGAGCGCGAATCCTCTCCTGATGGGGGGTGAGGGTGGGCGATGCCCGCTCCACCTGGTGTTCATCGTAGCGGCGACGGGCGAATAAACACGGCTGTTGGCATGGAAATTCGAGGTGCGCCGATCGCCCAGGCCGGGGACACCACCTTCGGCCATCAGCCGTGTATGGTCCGAGAGGTGGAAGGTGACGCTGACGCCATGAGGTCCGAGGGGTCCGAACCGCAGCCCGGATCGGGCGAACCCTCCGAACACGAGGTGGCCGAGCTGCGCAGCCAGCTGAGCACCTACGCGGAGGAGGTCGAGACGCTTCGGCGCCGTCTCCAGGACGCACCCAAGCGCGTCCGCACGCTCGAGGAGCGCCTCCTCGAGACCAAGGGACAGCTCGCGCAGGCGATCTCCCAGAACGAGAAGCTCACCTACACCCTCCGCGAAGCGCGAGAGCACATCGCCGCGCTCCGCGAGGAGGTCGAGAAGCTCACCCAACCGCCCTCCGCCTACGCCACCTTCCTCGGCGAGAACGACGACGGCACCGTCGACGTGTTCTCCGGCGGCCGCAAGATGCGGGTGGAGCTGCATCCCGAGCTGCGCGACGCGGGACTCGTGAGGGGCCAGGAGGTCGTGCTCAACGAGTCGCTCAACGTGGTGCTCGCCCGCCAAGCCGAGCTCACCGGCGAGGTGGTGACCCTCAAGGAGCTCATGCCCGACGGCAGGCGCGGCCTCATCGTCGGGCGGGCCGACGAGGAGCGGGTCGCCGAGTTCGTCGACGACGTCGACACCTCGCACCTGCGCTCCGGCGACGTGCTGTTGCTCGACACCCGTTCCGGACTGTTGCTCGAGCGCCTCCCCCGACCAGAGGTCGAGGAGCTCGTGCTCGAGGAGGTGCCCGACATCTCCTACTCCGACGTCGGCGGCCTCGACGACCAGATCGAGGCGATCGTCGACGCGGTCGAGCTCCCGTTCCTGCACCAACGCCTGTTCTCCGAGTACCGGCTGCCCGCCCCCAAGGGCATCCTGCTCTACGGTCCACCGGGTTGTGGCAAGACCCTCATCGCCAAGGCGGTGGCCAACAGCCTCGCCACCAAGGTGGCCGACGTGAGCGGCGACCGCGAGGCCCGCAGCTACTTCCTCAACATCAAGGGCCCGGAGCTGTTGAACAAGTACGTGGGCGAGACCGAGCGCCAGATCCGTCTGGTCTTCCAGCGAGCCCGCGAGAAGTCCGAGGAGGGCTGGCCGGTCATCGTCTTCTTCGACGAGATGGAGTCGCTGTTCCGCACCCGCGGCACCGGGATCAGCTCCGACATGGAGTCCACCATCGTGCCCCAGCTCCTCGCCGAGATCGACGGTGTCGAGACGCTCAAGAACGTGATCGTCATCGGGGCGTCGAACCGCGAGGACCTCATCGACCCAGCGATCCTGCGACCGGGGCGTCTCGACGTCAAGATCAAGATCGAGCGTCCCAACGAGGCGGCAGCGGCCTCGATCTTCGGTCGGTACCTCACCGCGGATCTCCCGCTCGACCCGGCCGAGGTCCGGTCCCTCGGCGGAGGCGATGCCGACAAGGCCGTTCGGGCCATGATCGAACACACCGTCGAAGCCATGTACCGCGACGACGAGGCCAACCAGTTCCTCGAGGTCACCTACCAGAACGGTGACAAAGAGATCATGTACTTCAAGGACTTCTCCTCGGGTGCCATGATCGAGAACATCGTCCGGCGGGCCAAGAAGCTGGCCATCAAGCGGGTCATCGCCGGGGGAGAGGCAGGCATCCGCACCGACGACCTGCTGGCGTCGATCCGCCAGGAGTACAAGGAGCACGAGGACCTGCCCAACACCACCAACCCCGACGACTGGGCCAAGATCTCGGGCAAGAAGGGTGAGCGCATCGTCTATGTGCGCACCCTCATCTCCTCCGAGAAGGAAGAGCCCGCCGGGGGTCGCGCCATCGAGCGGGTGGCCACCGGCCAGTACCTCTAGCGCCAGCCTGCGGGTTCAGCCCGCGGTGAGCGTGGTGGGATCAGGTCGGTGCACGTCGATGGCGGTGAGGCGGCGCACCTCATCCACCTTCACGTCGGCGCATTCACCGTGGCTGACCACCGCCTCCGGGCTCTGCGCCTCGTAGACGCAGATGGCGCCGAGTGAACCGTCCTCCTCCTCGAACAGATAGCTGCGGATCTTGCGCACCTCGTCGGAGCGCCGGTCGAGCTCGGCCTGGGAGCGGCGGTCGACCTCCTCGATGTCGTCGGTGGTAGCGAGGTTGCGGCGGAAGATGGCGAAGGTCTCCATCGGTTCTCCTTTGGTGTCGTGTGCCGGTCACCTCGACCGGCATCGGGTACACGGTGACCGTCTCAGACCTCGATCGCATCTGGGTCGCAGCGTGGTCGCAGCGGCGGTGAGCCGGCCCGCTGGGGCAGAGAACCGGTGGACTACAATCCGGCGAGGATCCGTCGCACGGAGGGCATGATGCGCATCGGCGTGCTGGGCCCGCTCGAGGTCCGTGTGGGCTCGATGTCCAGAGCGCTCGGCAGCGAGAAGCAGCGCCTCCTGCTTGCAGCCCTCACGGTGCACGCAGGCTCGGTGGTGTCCACCGATCGACTCGTGGAGATCCTGTGGGGCGAGGCCCCGCCGCCGAGCGCGCTGCGAGGCCTCCGGACCTACATCTACCGACTCCGGACGACGCTGGAGGACACCGAGCCGGGCCAGGAGCTCATCGTGACGCGCCCTCCCGGATACCTCCTCGATCCTGGTGCGGTCGAGGTGATCGACGCATGGCGCCACGAGGCACTGCTCAAGGCGGCGATCGACCCGGTACGGGCGGCCTCGTCGCGGCTCCCACTGCTCGACGAGGCCCTGGCGCTGTGGCGGGGCCCGGCCTATGCCGAGTTCTGCGACCAGGAGTTCGCCCGGGGTGAGGCGCTGCGGCTCGAGGAGTCGAGACGGGTCGCCGCCGACGCGCGCTGCGAAGCGCTCATCGACCTCGGGCAGCACGCGGACGCCATCGCCGAGCTCGACGCGATCGTCGATCGCCACCCCCACCGACAGCGCTCACGCGAACTGCTCATGCGGGCGCTCTATCGTTCCGGTCGCCACGCGGAGGCGCTCGAGGTGGCAAACCACCTCCGCAACCTGCTGCGAGACGAGCTCGGGCTCGATCCACCGCCGGCGATCGCGTCGCTCGAGGTCGACATCCTCCGCCAGGCTCCGGAGCTCACGGCTCCTGCTCCACAGCAGGTGGAGGCTTCCCCGGGTGCGCAGAAGCCGAGCCTGCCCGCCGAGACGACACGCCTGGTCGGACGCGAGGCCCCGGTCCGCTCGTTGGCCGAGTCCCTCGAGAACGCCTCCATCGTGTCGGTGGTCGGGCCCGGGGGTGTCGGCAAGACGCGGGTGGCACTGGCGGTGGCCCGCGAACGTGAGGCGTCGGGTCCCGGGGCGGTCTGGTGGTGCGAGCTGGCCCCGCTGCAGGAGGGACGAGACGTCGCTCACGTCCTCGCCTCGGCGCTGCAGGTGCGACCCGACGAGCGCGTGTCGGTGGCCGAGGCGGTGGTGGCACACCTGCGGCACCGCACCGGCCTGCTCGTCCTCGACAACTGCGAGCACCTGTCGGTCGAGG
>JBKGZW010000233.1:0-4026 GCA_046543225.1 Acidimicrobiales bacterium | reverse complement strand
CCATGACCACCGCCGCGAAGTCCACCACGTGGTGCCGGTGGTTCGCGGACCTGACCAACGACGACGTCGCCGAGGTCGGAGGCAAGAACGCCTCGCTCGGTGAGATGGTCCGCGAGCTCGGCGAGCTGGGCGTCAAGGTGCCCGACGGCTTCGCCACCACCGCCGACGCGTACCGCACCTTCCTCACCGCCAACGACCTCGACGACAAGATCGCGAAGGAGATCGGCCGCTTCCGCGACGGCACGAGGCTCTCCACCGTCGGCAAGAAGATCCGCGACCTGATCCTCAAGGCCGACCTGCCCGGCCCGCTCGCCGAGGCGATCACCAGCCACTACGGCGAGCTGAGCCAGCGCGCCGGACGCCACGACGGGCTCGACGTCGCCGTCCGCTCCAGCGCCACCGCCGAAGACCTGCCCGACGCCAGCTTCGCCGGCCAGCAGGACACCTTTCTCAACATCCGCGGGCCCGACGCGCTGCTCGACGCGGTCCGTCGGTGCTACGCATCGCTGTTCAACAACCGGGCCATCGCCTACCGCGAGGAGAAGGGATTCGACCACCTCGAGGTCGCCCTGTCGGTCGGCATCCAACGCATGGTGCGCTCCGACGAGGCCAGCGCCGGGGTGATGTTCACCATCGACACCGAGACCGGCTTCCCCGACGCGGTGCTCATCGACGCCGCCTACGGGCTCGGCGAGTCCGTCGTCGGCGGCCTCGTCGACCCCGACGAGTACCGGGTGTTCAAGCCCCTCCTCCACGACCCCGACCGCCCCGGCCTCGTCCCCATCATCTCCAAGAAGCTCGGCACCAAGTCGACCAAGATCGTCTACGCCGAGGGGGGCGACGATCCCACCGCGACCGTCGACACCGACGAGGCCGACCAGACCCGGTTCGTGCTCGACGACCGCGCCATCATCGAGCTGGCCCACGCCGCGCTCACCATCGAACGCCACTACGGCCGGCCCATGGACATCGAGTGGGCCAAGGACGGTCCCGACGGCGACCTGTTCATCGTCCAGGCCCGCCCCGAGACCGTCGCCGCCTCGCGCCAGACCTCCAGCATCCACACCTACCGGATCCACGAACACCCCGAGCCCCTGGTCACCGGCGAGGCCATCGGCCAGTCGATCGGCAGCGGCGAGGTCACCGTCATCGACTCCCCCGCCGACGGCGACAAGCTGCCCGACGGTGGTGTCCTGGTCACCGGCATGACCGACCCCGACTGGGTGCCGATCATGAAGCGTGCCGGCGCCATCGTCACCGACCACGGTGGCCGCACCTCCCACGCCGCCATCGTGTCCCGCGAGCTGGGCGTCACCGCTGTGATCGGCACCGGCGACGCCACCGAACGGCTGAAGGGAGCCGGCATCGTCACGGTGTCCTGCGCCGAGGGCAGCACCGGCAAGGTCTACGAGGGTGAGCTCGACTACGACGTCGTCGACCACGATCTCACCGACATCCCCGACACCCGCACCAAGGTCATGCTCAACCTGGCCGAGCCCGACGGGGCCCTGCGCTGGTGGCAGCTGCCAGCGGACGGGGTCGGCCTGGCCCGCATGGAGTTCGTCATCGGCCAGCACGTCCAGGCCCACCCCCTCGCCCTGCTGCACCCCGACCGGATCGAGTCCGACGACGACCGGGCCCGCATCGCCGAGCTGGTGCGCGGGTTCCCCGACCCCACGACCTACTTCGTCGAGACACTCGCCCGCGGGCTCGCCTCGATCGCCGCTTCACAGCACCCCCGCAAGGTGATCGTGCGGATGAGCGACTTCAAGACCAACGAGTACGCCGAGCTGGTCGGTGGGCGCGCCTTCGAGCCCCACGAGGAGAACCCCATGATCGGGTGGCGGGGCGCCAGCCGCTACTACCACGACGACTACCGCGACGGGTTCGCCCTGGAGTGCCAGGCCATCCACCTGGCCCGCGAGACCATCGGGATGGACAACATCGTCGTGATGATCCCCTTCTGCCGCACCCTGACCGAGGCCGACGCCGTGCTCACCACCCTCGCCGAGCACGACCTGATCCGGGGCGCTCACGGGCTCGAGATCTACGTCATGGCCGAGATCCCCTCCAACGCCCTGCTGGCCGAGGAGTTCGCCGCTCACTTCGACGGGTTCTCGATCGGATCCAACGACCTCACCCAGCTGGTGCTCGGGATGGACCGGGACTCCGACATCCTCGGCACCCAGTTCGACGAGTACGACCCAGCGGTGCGCAAGGCCATCGAGATGGTGATCGACGGCGGCCACGCCAAGGGCAAGCCGGTCGGGTTGTGCGGCCAGGCGCCGAGCGACCACCCCGAGTTCGCCGAGTTCCTCGTGCAGTCCGGCATCGACTCGATGTCGGTCACCCCCGACAGCTTCCTCGCGGTGAAGGAACACGTGGCCACCGCCGAGCGCGAGTACGGTCACGAGCCGGCTCCCGACGAGCACCGGGGCTGAGACACCCGACCCGACCGGACGCGAGGGCGGACTCTGGTGGACCACGCCGAGGAACCGACACGCCAAGGTCCTCCGATGACGGCAGCGGCCACGACCACCGCCATCGTCGGCGTGGTCGCCTACAGCGTCGTCGTCGCCCGGACCGAACCGTTCACCCGCCCCTCCGAGGTGGCGACCGCTCTCGGCATCGTCGCGATCGCCGCCCTCGCGGTGCGGACCGGCTGGCTCCGGCGAGGACCGATCGGCCCCGCGCCCGCGCCCCACGGCCGTCACTGGAACCTCGCAGTCGGCGTCTGGGTGCTGCTCATCGCCGCCATCGGCGCGTTCCAGTTGGCCCTGTTCCAGTCGAATCCCCGCGAAACGTATCCGACCCTCAGCTCGCTGGCCTCGATCGCCTTCGCGGCCTGGCCGGCGCGGGCCGCTGCGATCGCGGCGTGGATCGGGCTCGGCATCTACCTCGTCGTGGCGGATCCGAGGACGCACCGTCGATGATGCGGGGACTGCCGCCGGCCGACCGGACCACCAACCTGGTGCTCTGGGTGGTGCTGTGGACCCTGTTCTTCGGCTGGGCCGCGTTCACCTCGCTCCGCCGCGACCGTCCCAGCTTCGACGCGCTGGTCGTCGCGTTCCGCCAACGCCGCTGGGCTCGCTGGGCCCTGCTGGCGGCGTGGGCCTGGCTGGGCTGGCACCTGTTCGTGCGCACCTGGGTCGGTGTCCATGGCGAGCCCTGACCGGCGGACTCACCCCCGCAGTGGCGGGCCGACCGTCTCGATGAAGCGGTCCATCACCTCGTGCTTGGCCGCCCCAGCGGGGAGGGTGAAGTCGGGGACGATCAGCTCGTCGACCCCGGCGTCGCGATACTCGGCCACGATCTCCACCAGCTGGTCGGGAGTGCCCACCAGCGCCGCCCGGCCGATGTCGCGCTCGCGCATCTTGGCCGCCGACGCCTCGTCGTCCATCACGAACAGCAGACCCTGGGCCGACCGGGTGATCTCGGAGGGGTCGCGCCCGAGATCCTCGCAATGGCGGTCGAGCACGGCGTTCTTGTGCCGGAGGGTGTCGGGGGTGCCCCACACGTTCCAGCGATCCGCGTACTTCGCAGCGATGCGCATGGTGCGCTGCTCGCCTCCCCCGCCGATCAGCAGCGGCAGCGGGGAGCGGACCGGCTTGGGCTCGAGCGGTGCGTCGACGAGCTGGTAGTGCTCGCCCGAGAAGGTGGTGGTGGGGTTGGCGAACAGCGAGGTGATGACCTCGCAGGCCTCGTCCAGGCGGTCGAGGCGACCCTTCACCGTCGAGAACTCGATGCCGTAGGCCCGGTGCTCGTTCTCCTGCCAGCCGGCGCCCAGTCCGAGGACGATGCGGCCCCCGCTGACGTGGTCGGCGGTGACGGCCATCTTGGCCAGCACCGCCGGGTGCCGGTAGGTGTTGCCGGTGACCAGCACCCCGATGTCGACCCGGGGCACCAGGGCGGCCAGCGCGCTCACCAGCGTCCAGCCCTCGTGCATCGGACCCGAGGTGTCCTCGGCGTTGGGCATGAAGTGGTCGACCACGTACACGCCGTCCCATCCCGTCGCCTCGGCGTGGC
>JBKGZW010000232.1:0-4095 GCA_046543225.1 Acidimicrobiales bacterium | reverse complement strand
TCGGACCCGACGAAGCGGACACCCTCATGGAGTTCCTTCCCCCATCTGGATGGGCAGACGTCACCACCAAGACCGACCTGCTCCACCAGAACGAGCTCGCGGCCATCCAGTTCGCGGCGGTCGACCGCAGATTCGAGGAGATCGATCGCAGGTTCGAGGAAGTCGACCGCAGGTTCGAGGAGGTGGACAGGAAGTTCGAGGAGGTCGATCGGCGCTTCGACATCGTGGACCGACGATTCGAGGAGGTCCTCGCTGAGATGCGGGCAGGCTTCCAGACCATGGCCGAGACCATCGACTTGAAGGTTCAGTCCTCCCAGAACTTGATCCTCGCCGAACTCCACCGCACGATGCGGACCAACCTCATCGTGACCATCGCCGTCCTCGGCATCCTCATCAGCGTGGTCGGCGTCCTCACCGGCGGCGGATGACCTCGCAGCGGCGGAAGGGTCCAGCTGCCGTATCGGGGACCACGACCCAGTCGCCGGCCATGCCATACGCGGTGTAGCTGCCTTCGAGCGCGAGGAGCCCGGTCAGGGCGGCGAGCCCAGCGTCGACCGAATCGAGGGTCGGATCTCCCCGGGCGTTCAGGCACAGACCCGTCGGATCGACACCGGCCATGCGTAGGGACTCGAGGCGCCAGGCCCGCTTGGTCGTCGTCCGCTTCATCGTCCCCGCGGGTGGGAGGCAACCGCGGAGGGCGACGTCGGCGGCATGGGGGAACACCTCCAGTGCCCGGTGCTCGACCTCGTCGGCGCGCTCCTGTCGCGGGTATCCGGCGCGGGCAGCAGCCTGGAAGGTGCGAGCTCCCACCCGGACCCAGTCGTAGAAGGCGGTCGCGTACTGGGCGGGATCCGACGGCGTGGAGAAGACGTTGATGCCGAGCCCGCGCAGCTGTTGCTCGCACTGGCGGGTCCGACGACCGGGTTCGCTGCCGGGCCCGGGCGGCGAGTCGATGCCCACCACTCCCGGCCCGTGCTCTCGCAGCATCGCCTCCACGTCCTCGGGCGCGACCCGATCCCGTGCCCAGACGATGCTGCGATCAGCTGCCATCACCACCACGTCGAGCCCCCGGTTCGCCGAGACATCGATCCCCATCGAGCGGGCGTCCGACCGGGAGGAGGCATCCGAGAGCACCGGTCGATCTTGCCCGCCCAGGCAGGCTCATGCACCAGACGCCGAGCGCCTCCTGGTCCTGGGGGTCGCTCACCACTCGTTGTCGGCGCAAGGTGGGACGACTCCTCTCACCCCGACACCCGACCCCGCGATCCATGGAATGACATCGATGTAATCGTCTCACCCCCTCCGTACGGTCCTCCTGAACCAAGCACGACGCGCGGGAGGAACCGCCATGAGTGACACACCACAAGATCCGGGATCGTGGGGAGGCCTCGGATGACTGACGACGAGTTCCCGCTCGCGGCCAACATCATCGTGGGCATCGGCGTTGCCTTCGCCATCGTGCTGTCGACGTGGATGACGATCATCGCCTTCGTCGGCGGCACCATGCCGATCATCGGTTGGGAGACCGATGGAGGCATCGGTGTCGGGCTCGTGTGGATGTTCGTCGTTGACCCGATCGTCATCACCGTCTGCTACTGGCTCACGATGATCGTGGTGCTGCCGATCGTGCTGTTGTTCCGGCCGAAGGACTGAGCGAAGCGAGGCGATCGTGTCGTAGGTGTGACGTAGCATTGATGAGGTGCAGTCGGCGCGGCGCCCATCGCCTCCGCAGATCACCGATCGAGGTTGGGCACGACCGGGCACGAAAGGAGCGGAATGACCACCAGTGATCGATCATCCATCCGTCTCCGCCTGCTCGGCGCCGACTATCCGAACGGCGAGATTCCGCTGTCCAACTTGGCCGGCATTGCCGCGGGAGCCCAACTCGTTACCACACGCCTCGCCCGTTCCGAGGCTGGTCAGTCGGGGCCGGGGCGAACCCAACAGCCGCTCGCAGACGGTGTCCGGCTCATGCTTGTCAGCATCGAGCCAGGAAGCACCCAGCTCCTGATCGCCGGTCCGGCACACGATCCTCAGCTCGAGCTCGGCCCCGGCTATGAGGAGCTCGTCGATCGGACACTTGCTCAGATCACCAGCGGGCTCGATGCATCAGCCCGCGGCGACGACCTCCCCATCGAATTCGATGAGCTGGCTCGCCGGGCCATGCTGGAGTGGCTCCAGGCGTTGGGCGATGCCGCCCCCGAAGTCGAGGTCGAATCAAGGGTCGGCGGTCGAGCGTCTCAACTCGTGCGCTTCCGACCGTCCGAGGCACGTAGTCATCTCATCAGCCAGCCCGCCGGCGATGAGCTTCCTCCCCCGCCGGTCGAGATCGAGGGCGTGCTCTACTCGGTCAACCTCCACACCGGTCACTACCGCATCGAGGACGACATCGGCTCGTCTATCGACCTCACATCCGACGAGTTGGACAGCGAGACCATCGGGGCGCTCCTCGGGAAGCGTGTTCGAGCCACCGGGGTCGCGAGCCGCGACGAACGAGGCCGGATCAAGGACGTCAAAGCAACCTCCCTGGCGCCCGGTGTCGAGGTGGCAGGTCTCGATCCCTCCCAGTACTGGGACGATGCAGCGACCAGCGCTCGGATCCTTCAAGCCGAGCCACTCAGTTCACTCAGCGAACTGAGCATCGACGGCGTCGCTGACGACGAGATCGACGAGTTCCTGAAGGCGATCAGAGGGTAGAGCGATGGCGGTCGACGACGATGGCGGCGCGGTGGTCGTCGACACGATGGTTTTCAGCTGGATGTTCGGAGACCTGTCGACCGAGCCACGACGCACCTACGCCACCCTCCTTCAGGGCAGGCCACTGGTCCTGGCCGCACAGACCGTTGCGGAGCTCCGCGCCGGAGCTCGTATGAGGAGCTGGGGCGACAAGCGCCGTGCCGATCTCGACGAACGGATCCGACGAGTCAGCTTGCGAGCGTCGACGACGCTACGGTCAACGCCTACGTCGATCTCAAGGTTGAGTGCACGGTGCAAGGCCTCGGATTCGACAACAAGGTCCACGACGGTGATCGATGGATCGCTGCGACTGCGATCCGCTTCGGCCTCCCACTCGTCTCCCACGACACGATCTTCCTCCGCGTGCCTGGCCTGTCGCTCATCACCGAGTTGCCACCGGACACTCCGCGCGAGCCGTGAACCCCATCGGCGGCGTGCGAGGTACGCTCACCGCCACCCGCTGAACGGCGGCAGGAAGGGCCTCCCCACCGTCACCGCCGAGCAGTAGGCTGGTGTGCTCGGCACGCTCATCACCGTGGCGGCCGGCATCACCACCGGCCTCTGATCCTCAGCCCAGTACGCTCCCCTCTTATGGAGCTGGGACTCGAAGGTCGCACCGCGCTGGTCACCGGCGCGTCGAAGGGCATCGGCCGAGCCACCGCGGCCACGCTGGCCAGCGAGGGATGCGACGTGTGGATGGTCGCCCGCACGGCCTCGACCCTGGAGTCGGCCGCCGAGTCGATCCGCGCCGAACACGGCGTCACCGTGACGCCACTGGCCGCCGACCTCTCCCGCACCGACGAGATCGACCGGGTGTGGGCTGAGGTCCCGCTCCCCGACATCCTCGTCAACAACGCTGGGGCCATCCCGAGCGGCACGATCGGCGACATCGACGACGAGCAGTGGCGCCAGGCGTGGGACCTGAAGGTGTTCGGCTACATCACCCTGATGCGTCACGCGCTGGCCGCCATGGGCGAACGGGGCAGTGGGGTCATCGTCAACGTCATCGGCGCCGGCGGCGAGAAGCCCACGCCCGGCTACATCGCCGGCGCGGGCGGCAACGCGGCCCTCATGGCGATGACCCGGGCGCTCGGTGGCACCAGCTTGCGCCAAGGCGTGCGGGTCCTCGGCATCAACCCCGGCCTCATCCACACCGAACGGCTCGAAGCGCTGATGCGCAGCGCCGCCGAACGTCGCTTCGGAGACGCCGACCGCTGGAGCGAACTGCTCGACCAGCGCCACCCGCCCGGCCACGTCGACCACATCGCCTCCGCGGTGGCGTTCCTGGCCTCGGACCGATCGGCCAACACCACCGGCACCATCGTCACGATCGACGGTGGCTCCAGTTCCCGCTGAACG
>JBKGZW010000231.1:0-4102 GCA_046543225.1 Acidimicrobiales bacterium | reverse complement strand
GATCACTCCTCGCGGTGGACGAGGTCGGGTGCGAAGGCGGGGAGGCAGATGGCGAGGTACTCGGCTCCCTCAGGTGTGAAGTAGCGGACTCGTTCGCCGGCGGACACCGCGATCGCCTGTCCCGCTCGGACCTCGACGAGGCCCTGGTCGGACTCGACGCTGAGCGATCCCGCGAGGACGACCGAGTACTCGTCGAACTCCGGCGTCTGGGCGGGTTCGCTCCAGCCCGGCGGGCTCTGCATCCGGGCGATGCTCACCCCGGATGTCTCGGTGGCGAGTCGCCCGACGTACTCGCTGATGGTCTTGGGTGGTTCGCCGGCCGCGTCGATGGTGACCGGTTCGGTGATGACAGTGGGCATGTGATCTCCCTCGTAGGAGGCACGTCTGATGCGCGGAGTATCGCGCGGTCGTGGCCGTGAGGCACCTGCCAAGCCGCAGCGACCAAGCGGGTCAAGCCTTCCGACGGAGGAGCACCAGGACGACGACCGCCGCCACCATCGCCAGCAGCAGGCCCGCAGCGGCCACCCATGGGAATCCGGCCTCGGAGCCGGTGTCGGTGCTGCCCTCGACGTAGGACTCGATCGCCTCGGCAGCGGGGTCCACCTCGGTGGTGTCGACGGCGAGCTCCATCAGGCCACGCTAGCGAGGTGCCTCGTTGAACCCGTGCAGCACGGGACCACCCGGCCCCGTGGCCACCCGGGTGATCGACGGTTGCCCGACCCGTGTCCGCCACGCCGCCCCCGGCGCGCCACCGAGGGCCCACGAGACGACGGCTTTGATCGGCGACACGTGGGTCACCACCACGACGTCGGACGACGCGGCGGCATCGGCCAGCGATTCGCACGCCTCGGCAACCCTGCGGTGCAGCGCCGCCAGCGACTCACCGCCGGGTGGGTGCCACTCCGGATCGGCCCGCCACGACGACCACACGGCCGACGGGACCTCGCCGACCGGTGTGCCATCGAGCTCTCCGTAGTCGATCTCGAGCCACCGGGGGTCGATCTCGGGCTCGAGACCGAAGGCTTCTGCGGTGCGCCGGGCCCGCATCAGGGGGCTGGTCACGACCCGGTCCACCGGACCGATCCACTCGGCGACGGCGCGGGCCTGAGCCAGCCCGGTCTCGTCGAGGTCGGCGTCGATCCGCCCCTGCAACCGACCTTCGGCGTTGACGACGGTCCGGCCGTGGCGCACGACGATCAGCATCAGGCCACCAGGTCCCGGTCGAGTCGACCGTGGTGGACGAACTCGTCGCGGTGCGCGGGATCGTCGAGACCGAAGCGCTTCCACGACCAGACGATCACCGCCAGTCCGATCAGTTCCATGACGACGCCGACGATGCCCCGACCGAGGGTCGGCACGACGACGTCGGGGAAGTCGAACCCGAACACCGGCCACCAGAACAGCTCGGTGGAGCTCCAGGTGCCGTCGAGGACCAGGTGCATGAGCAGCCCGATGGGCATTCCCAGCCACCGCCGGCGCACCAGGCGCCGGTTCCGGGTGGCGAGCATCACGACCACGAGCACCAAGACAGGAGCCACCAGCGTGTGCAGCACCGCAGGGAGCCCGGCGACGGCGGTCGCCACGTCGACCAGCGGGAGCAGCGTCCCGAGCACCACCATCCGGTAGTCGAGCGCCGGACTTCGGAAGGCGAGGACGACCCCGACGAAGCCGAGCCCGATGAACCAGAGGAACACGTCGCCCGGCTGTCTAGTGGACCAGCATCCGCCCGCACTCCTCACAGGTGGCGGGCTCGTCGGGCGGGAGCTTTCGGATCCGATCGATCTCGACCGCAGAGAGGGTCAGGTGGCACCCTCCGCACGAGGTGCCGTGCAGGCGGGCGATGGCGATGCCGCCGAGGTGCTTGCGGCGGGCTTCGTAGTCCTGCAACGTCTCGGCGGGCACCTCGGCCGCTGCCGCCTCGCGTGCCGCGGTGATCTCGGACAGCTCGGCGCTCACCTCTTGCTCGGCTTGGTCGAGCTTGGCTTCGACCGCGGTGCGCCGTTCGGCCAGCGCCGACGCTTCCGTGTCGAGCGCGGCGCGAGCTTCGTCCACCGGCTCGGTCTCGGTGAGCACCTCGAGCAGTTCGTCCTCGAGCTCGGAGGTGCGCCTGCCCAACGCCGACACCTCGTCCTGGAGCGCCTGCAGCTCGCGGGGTGCGGTGACGGTCCCGCTGTAGAGGCGTCTGTCGGCCTCGGCCCGCTTGGCTTCTGTCGAGGCCAGCTCGTCCTCGATCCGCTTCTGGCTCCGGGCCAGTGCCGCGGCCTGATCGTCCGCCTCGCGCCGACGTGTGTCGAGGTCGCGCTCGGCGGCGGCGATCTCCGACAGCTCGTCACGCTCGGGTAGGTGGTCTCGTCGGTGCCTGAGCTGGTCGATCCTGGTGTCGAGCTCCTGGACCTCGAGGAGCTGCTCGAGGACGCTCACCGGGTGGCGTCGGGGGAACTGGTCTGGCGCGCCGATGTCATGTCGACAGCATGGCCGCCATGGACCGCCCGCGCCACACCGGAAGGCGACCGGCCACCGTCACCGAGGCAGGTGGGTCCGGTTCGGTCCCCTGGTCCCATCGATGCGCTCCAGAGCTTCGCGCCGCTCGGCGGCGAGCTGCCTGGCCCGTCGCTCCTCGGGGGTGAGGTCCACAGCGAGTTCCTCGGCATCAGCACCCTCGTCCTCGACGGCACCGTCCTCGGTCTCGTCCTCGGGGTCGCGATCGGCGTCACGGGCATCGATGGTGTCGGCCTTCTGGTCGAAGAAGGCGTCGATGGCCGCTTCGCGCCGTCGGGCCGACCTGTGCCTCACCGGTCGGGCACCCGACGGGACCGGGGTGGCCTGCTTCACCGCACGGCGGCTGCGCCTGATGGTGCGACGCACGCTCCTGACCACCTGATCGGCGGTGGCGTGCAGCGACAGCCCGAGGAAGATGAGCAACGCGGCGATGACGAGCAGAGGCACCAGCTGGGTTCCGAGCACCGCACCGAGCACCGCAACCCGGTCGTCGACCGACCGCAACGCCTCGAGCGGCAACACCACCGCGCCGACCACGAGCAGCAGACCCGACGCCACCACGGCGCGAGCCAACCCCTTGAGCGGACGACCCCTACGGGGATCGAGCACGGCACCGGCGATGAACGTCGCGAAGCCGGCGAGTGCTGCCAGCACCGCCACCCTGAGCAGTGCCGCCGTGGATCCCGCGGTGAGGTCCCAGGGAGATGGCACCGGTTCCGGCTCGACGAGCGCTGACCTCGGGAACCGGTCGGCGAGCGCGACGTCGGCGTCGCGCAACCCTCGCTCCGCCGCCTCGGTCACGGTCCGGGGATCGAGTTGCACCGCCAGGTCGCCACCATCGAGCCAACCACGGTGAGCCTCTGCGAGGGCGACTTCGAAGTCGTCCACCACGTAGCCGTTCTGGGCCATGCGCTCGCTGGCCACCGCCAGGTCGTCCTCGGGCACCGGCTCGGAGGCGTAGGCGGCCTGGATCGAGCGCTCGAACTGGGCTGTCACCGCGGATCGGACGGAGGGAACCTCGAGCAGGTCGGGCGCGGCCCGTTCGACGACCCTCGTCGTGCGGACCGTCGCGGTCGCGCCCGCGACAAGGGCCCCGGCGACGACGACGATCAGTCCGAGGGTGACGAGGAGCTGACCCGAACGTTCACGCCCCACGACCACCTCCTCGCTCTCCCGTGTGCGCGGTACGCGCTGGCGGCCGACCCGTGGCCGGCCATCTGGTTCTCTATCGGCATCGGCGGCGTCGCCTTGAGCCCCGTCCGCCAGGGCTCGGCCGCCGGTCTCCCATGCTACCCGTCGCCCCGGGATTCGACGGAGGCGGCGAGCTTGTCGAACGCCATCGCCCATCCGGCAGCACCCGGCGAGTCGCCAGGAACCCCGACGTGGGTCATCACCATCCTCGTGCTGGCACCGACAGGCTCGATGTCGACGCGGACCTCGGTGGTCACGGGAGAGTCCTCGGGCATCCCCATGTCCGAGGGCGACAGCACGTTGCCGTGCTCGTCGGCCATCGACTCGGTGTGGACGAGTCGCTCGTTCTCGACGACCTCACGAAACTCGCCGGTGAACCACATCTGCATCGGGCCGTCCGGACCGTGCATCT
>JBKGZW010000230.1:0-4120 GCA_046543225.1 Acidimicrobiales bacterium | reverse complement strand
GAACCGGTTCGGTCGGGGCGAGGGTGCGCCCGTAGGCTGGGGGCGTGACCGACCGCTTCTATGTGACGACGCCGATCTACTACGTGAACGACGCGCCCCACATCGGGCACGCCTACACCACGGTGATCGCCGATTCGCTCGCCCGCTGGCACCGCCTGCTCGGCGACGAGACCTTCTTTCTGACCGGCACCGACGAGCACGGGTTGAAGGTGAAGCGCTCGGCCGACGAGGCGGGCGTGACACCCCAGGAGCAGGCCGACCTCAACGCCAGCCGCTTTCGTGAGACCTGGGACTCGCTCGGCATCTCCTATGACGACTTCATCCGCACCACCGAGCCACGCCACCACCGGGCGGTGCAGGCGTTGCTGCAGGCGGTCCATGACAACGGGTGGATCGAGAAGGGCACCTACGAGGGCCTCTACTGCGTGTCGTGCGAGGCCTACTACAACGACGACGACCTCCTCGACGGCAACTGCCCGGTGCATGGCCGGCCCGTCGAGTTCCTCGCCGAGGAGAACTACTTCTTCAAGCTCTCGGCCTTCGCCGGACGGCTCGAGGAGTGGCTCAGCTCCGACGAGCAAGCGGTCATCCCCGACGGCAAGCGCCGCGAGGCGCTGGGCCTGGTCCGCCACGGTCTCGACGACGTGTCGATCACCCGCACGTCGCTCGACTGGGGCGTGAAGGTCCCGTGGGACCCCGACCACGTCTTCTACGTCTGGTACGACGCGCTCATCAACTACGCCACCGCGGTGGGCTATGGCACCGACGACGAGCGCTTCGCCACCTGGTGGCCCCACACCCTGCACCTGCTGGCCAAGGACATCCTCCGGTTCCACTGCGTGTACTGGCCGGCGATGCTGATGGCGGCGGGGGTCGAGCCGATGCCGCGCCTGGCCGTGCACGGCTATCTGCTGCTCGGCGGCGAGAAGCTGTCCAAGACCGTGCACGGTCCGGCGAAGCTCACCGACATCGCGCCGGCGCGCCTGGTCGAGGACTTCGGTGTCGACGGGTTCCGCTACCACCTGCTGCGCGACACCCCGTTCGGTCCCGACGGCGACTTCTCCTACGAGGGCATGGTCGCCCGCTACAACGCCGACCTGGCCAACAACCTCGGCAACCTGCTGTCGCGGGTCGCCACGGTCGTGGCCAAGAAGTGCGACGGCGTCGGCCCGGCGCCGCGTCCCGACAGCCCCCTGGCCGAGATCGTCGCCGAGGCCTACCGCGACGCCGCGGAGGCCTGGGCGGGGGTCGCCCCCTCGATCGCGCTCGACGCCACCTGGCGGATCGTGCACGAGACCAACGCCCACCTCGAGAGCAACGAACCGTGGAAGACCGATCCCGGTCCCGAGGTCGATGCGGTCATGGGCGACGCCCTGGAGGCGCTGCGGATCGTCGCCATCCTGGCCAGTCCCGCGCTGCCGGGCACCTGCGAGGCGATCTGGGCGCGCATCGGGCTGAGCGGGTCGCCGCTCGACCAGCGTCTGCCCGACGCCGCCGAGTGGGGTCAGTACCCCGGCGGTCTGTCGGTCGAGAAGGGCGCGCCGTTGTTCCCCCGCATCAAGGCCGAGGCCTGACCGGTGGCCGAGTCGCCGGCCGGCCTCCGGTGGGCCGACCAGCACTGCCATCTGCGGCGCGACACCGCAGCGGAACAGGTGGCCGAGGCGAACGACGCCGGGGTCGACACCCTCGTCACCGTCGGCACCGACCTGGAGAGCTCGCGCCTGGCGATCGAGCTGGCCGGGCGGTTCGACGGTGTGTGGGCGACCGTCGGGCTCCATCCCCACGACGCCAAGGACGGCCTCGAGGGGATCGAGGACCTGCTGGGGTCGCCCAAGGTGGTCGCGGTGGGCGAGTGCGGGCTCGACTACTACTACGAGCACTCACCCCGCGACACCCAGCGCGAGGTGTTCGCCGCCCAGATCGCGATGGCGCATCGTCACGGCATGCCGCTGGTCATCCACTCGCGCGACGCATGGGACGACACCTTCGACGTGCTGGCCGCCGAGGGTGCGCCCGAGCACACGGTGATGCACTGCTTCACCGGTGGACCCGACGAGGCGCGGCGCAGCCTCGACCTGGGTGCGCACCTCTCGTTCAGCGGGATCGTGTCGTTCCCCAACGCCCCCGAGGTGCGCGAGGCGGCCGCGCTGTGCCCCGCCGATCGCTACCTGGTCGAGACCGACTCGCCCTACCTGGCGCCGGTGCCCCACCGTGGTCGCAAGAACCGCCCGGCGCTGCTGCCGCACGTGGGCGAGGCGGTGGCCGAGGCACGGGGCGCGACCGTCGAGGTCGTCGCATCGCAGTCCCGCGCCACCGCGCGTGACCTCTACCGGCTGGACTGAGCCCGACCTCGCGCGCCGGGTGGGGTCTGGAGCACGGCTCTAGTTTGTGCGCTTGTGACCATCTGGCGGCGAGGAGGTTGCATTCTCGTTACGGGCTCCCTAAGGTTCCGGCAGCACTGAGCACCCGAGTCGATGTCTCCGACGACGGTGCCATCAAGATCCGAACCCAGGGAAGGACGGAGTCCTGGTAGGAGACCATCGGCCAATCGGCCACGAGTCGGGTGACACCGACGCTTCGCCCACCGCGGACCCAGTGGTCCGTGGTCCGGTCGTTCGTCGGCGGGAACGGCGGCGTCTGGCGGTCGCGGTGATCTCCACCCTGTTGGCGATCCCGCTGCTGCTGGTCGAGGTCGCCCCCGGGGCGGACGCCTCGCCCGACTCCGAGCTGGCTGCCTTCGTCGTCGACGAGCTCGCGGCGATCGCGTCCCCGGACCGCTTCGACATCGGGGTGGCACGAGCCGATTCTGCGCTCCGTCGACCCCGTTCGGTCAGTTCGGTCACCGGCGCCGACCTGGCCGCCCCCCGCCTGGTGTCGACACTTTCCAACGGTGACGCCCTGCGTGCCCAGGCCGAGGCAGAGGCCGAAGAAGCCGCCCGCCAGGCCGAGGCCAAGCGCCAGCGGCGCGAGGCTGAGCAGGCCGAGCAAGAAGCCGCCGAACGAGCCGAACGGCGGGCCGAGGCCGAACGCCGGGCGGCCGAAGAGGCAGCGGAACGGGCCGATGCCCAGGCGCGGGCCGAAGCCGAGGCTGAAGCCGAGTCCAGCACCACCTCCGCCGGTGGCCCCACCGCCGAGCAGTGGCACGCGCTGCGCATGTGCGAATCGTCCAACAACTACCAGGCCGTCAGCGGCAACGGCCTCTACTTCGGTGCCTACCAGTTCTACCCCGGCACCTGGGACAGCACCGCGAGCCACGCCGGGCGCAGCGACCTGGTCGGTGTCCGTCCCGACCACGCGGCACCTGCCGACCAGGACGCCATGGCCCAGGCGCTCTACCAGCGTCGTGGCAGCCGCCCGTGGCCGCACTGCGGCGTTCATCTGCGCTGACCCACTCACCGGCCGACATCGCTGCGATCCTGCAGGCGCACGGGCTCTCGCCCAGCCGTGCCCTCGGCCAGAACTTCGTGGCCGATCCCAACACCGTCCGCCGGATCGCCCGCCTCGCCGAGGTGGGTCCTGGCGACCACGTGGTCGAGATCGGCGCCGGTCTCGGATCGCTCACCCGGGCGCTGGCCGAGACCGGGGCCGCGGTCACCGCGGT
Organism: Acidimicrobiales bacterium; assembly: GCA_046543225.1. Taxonomy (GTDB): domain Bacteria; phylum Actinomycetota; class Acidimicrobiia; order Acidimicrobiales; family SKKL01; genus SKKL01. The sequence goes on along the minus strand of JBKGZW010000230.1, from coordinate 519 downwards.
CGAGGTGGACCGCCACCTGGTTCCGGTGCTGCGCGAGCAGGTCGCCACGCTCGGGGTCGAGGTGATCGAGGGCGATGCCGGTGAGCTCGACTGGTCCGAGGTGCTGGGTGGGGCCACCGGGTGGGTGCTGGTGGCCAACCTGCCCTACAACGTGGCGACACCCCTGGTGCTCGATCTGCTCGACGACGTTCCGGCGATCGAGCGGATGCTGGTCATGGTCCAGCTCGAGGCGGGCCAGCGGCTGGCGGCCGGGGTGGGAGATCCCGCCTACGGCATCCCCTCGGTGAAGGTCGCCTACTGGGCCACCGCCGAGCTGGTGGGTCGGGTGCCGCCGTCGGTGTTCGTGCCGCGTCCCCGCGTCGAGTCGGTGCTGGTGCGCATCGAGCGGCGCCCGGTCCCCGCTGTCGAGGCCGACCCCGACCGGTTGTTCGCACTGGTGCGTGCCGGGTTCGGGCAGCGGCGCAAGATGCTTCGTCGGTCCTTGGCCGGGCTGGTCGACCCCGGGGACTTCGATCGGGC
>JBKGZW010000044.1:0-19389 GCA_046543225.1 Acidimicrobiales bacterium | reverse complement strand
CGGGCGGATCGACCGTGTTCACCGCGCGGGGTGGTGCCGGCGGGGCCTCGGTGGTGGTGGTCGTCGAGGTCTCTGGTTCGGGCTGGCGCTGCGCAGTCGGCGACTCGACCTGATCGTCGCCATCGGCGCGACATCCCGCGACCAGGACGAGGGTGACCACCAGGGGCCAGAGCAATCGGTGGCGATCCATCTCAGTACGACGGAAGGAGCCGGTCGAGATAGAAGAACCCGTTCCACAGGAGCCAGGCGAGCAACGGTGTCGAGAGCAGGTAGACGGGCCAGCGCCGCCACAGGCGCCCACCGACGATGGCTCCGGCCAGCGCGAGCCCGAACAGGCCGCCCCACGTCAAGGTCGGCACCAGGGCGCTGCGGTCGCCGTCGAGACCCTCGCCCCAGCCCTCGTCGTCGTCGGCGGCTGGGTCGGGTTCGGGGGTCGGCTCGGTGGGGAGCTCGCCGCCCTCGCCGCCCTCGCCGTTTTCGCCGCCCTCGCCGTTCTCGTCGTCCTCGTCGTCCCCCTGGCGAGGCTCGGGATCGGGCTCGGGAGCTGGTTCCACCGGCTCCTCTTCGAGGATGCCCGTGACGATGATCCGCTGCCGGGCGCTGCCTCTCGGATGGCACGCGATGAGCGTGATGCGGTTGTCGCCGAAGTCGTCGAGGACGTACACCCCGCTGGCCGGGACGATGAAGTGTCCGACCTCGTCGCCCTCGTCGTTGGTGTGGGACTCGGCCACGTAGGTGAACTCGCCCCGCAGCGTGGTCACGATGATCTCGTCGCCCGGGGCGATCTCGTTGATCGACCAGAAGGGGGCGCCATAGGTCGTGCGATGCCCGGCGACCGCCGCGTTGCCGGGAGTCCCCGGCATCGGGTTGCTCGGGAACACGCCCGGCCCCTTGCGCAGATCGGGCACCCGCACCCCGTAGACCATCGTCTCGTCGACACCGATGGAGGGGATCTGCAGCTGGGCCACCGGCTCACCTGGGGTGGGAGCCAGGGACGCGAGGACCTCGGGATCGACCGGTTCGGGCTCGGTCGTGGTGGTGGTGACCCCCGGGAGCTCGACTGGTCCGCTGGCACCGAGACCCCGCTCGGGACGCGGCTCGGTGGTGGTGGTCGTCGGCCGCTCGGCGGCGGAGCTCTCGAGCTGGGCGGCGAAGTCCGATCCCAGGTCGTCTTGGGCACGCGAGTGCTGGAGGCCGGTGCCCCACAGCTGGTAGGCGACGAAGAGCAGGGTGATGATCCCGAAGCCGATCAGGGTGCGACCGGTCGCACCGAGGACGCGCGCGGTGCGGTGGCTCAGGCGGACGGTCACGGGCCCCGAGGCTACAAGCCGTCGACGGGGAGCGGACCTCAGGTCGGCTCGTCGGACAGGGCGGTCGTGCTGGCGCGGCGCGTCTTGGTCACCGAGGAGACCCACCGGTAGCCTGTTGGCTTCCATGGAGCCGGTCATCCACTTCCGCTCGGCGGTGTCGCTCCTCGGTCGGTTCCCGGCGCTGGCCGGCGTCGATCTGGCGGTCCGATCCGGCGAGATCGTGCTCCTCCGCGGACCCAACGGTGCCGGAAAGTCCACCCTGTTGAAGGTGTGTGCCGGCCTGGCCCCGGTCACCTCCGGCGACGCCCGCGTCCTCGGGTTCGATCTGGTCGAGGACCGTCACTCGATCCGCGGTCGCGTGGGGCTCCTCGGCCACGCCACGTTCCTCTACGACGAGCTCACGGTGGCCGACAACGTCGCGTTCTGGGCCCGGGCGGCACGGGCCGACCTCGACGATGCCCATCACGCCATGGCGCGCCTGGGCCTGGCCGGCCGGCTCCGGGACGTGGCGGTGTCGCGCCTGTCGGCCGGTCAACGTCGACGGGTCGCGATCGCCGTGCTGCTGGCCCGTCGCCCCGAGCTGTGGCTCCTCGACGAGCCCCATGCCGGGCTCGATGCCGACGGACGGGACCTGCTCGACGGTCTGGTGGTGGAGGCGGCCCGGGAGGGCGCGACCGTCCTGTTCGCCTCCCACGAGCTCGATCGTGCCCACTCGGTGGCCGAGCGGGTCGTCACCCTCGCGGGAGGCGTCGTGACCGCCGACGAGGTCATGGACCGCCTGCCCGGGGAGGCCCACCGTGTTCCGTGACGCCGCGCTGATGGCCGGCAAGGATCTGCGCATCGAGCTGCGCTCGCGGGTGGCGCTCAACCAGATCCTGCCGGTGGCGGTGCTCATCCTGTTGCTGTTCGGGTTCGCCCTCGATCCGGACTCGCCGGTGCTCACCCGGGCCACCCCGGGGTTGTTCTGGGTGACGGTGCTGTTCGTGACGGTGATGGCGGTCGAGCGGTCGTTCTCCATCGAAGCCGCCGACGGGGTGCGCGACGCGCTCCGCCTGAGCGGGCTGCACCCTGGTGGCATCTTCCTCGGCAAGTTCGCCGCCCTGGCGGCCCAGCTGGCCGCCGTGCAGGTGGTGCTGCTGGCCGGGGTGATGGTGTTGTTCGGGCGCGAGCTGGCCGGCCATCTGCTCCTGGTCGCCACCGCGGTGGCCGCGACGGCGGGGATCGCCGCGGCCGGTACCCTCTACGGCGTGCTCGCCGCCGGTCTGCGGGTGCGGGAGACGCTTCTCCCGCTGCTGCTGCTACCGGTGCTGGCACCGGTGTTGATCGCCGCCACCCGGGCGTTCGAGACCGCCCTCGACGGTGTGCCATCCGACGGCTGGCCCTGGTTCAACTTGCTCGCAGTGTTCGCTCTCACCTACACCGGCTTCGGGATCCTCGCCTTCGGTCCCCTGCTGGAGGACTCGTGACCACCCCCCACACCTCCCCCGCCTCGACAGGCCCCTCCTCGACAGGCTCGGCTGCCACCCGCACCCTCGGCATCGTGTGCCTCGCGGCCATGGCCCTGCTGGTCTTCCTCGCCTTCGTGGCCAGCCCGCGCGACGCGGTGCAGGGCGATCTGGTCCGGCTCCTCTACATCCATCCCGCGCTGGCCTGGACGGCGTATCTGGCCTGCTTCGTGGCCTTCGGTGCGAGCATCTGGCACCTGGCGAAGCGCACCGATGCCTCCGACGTGCTGGCCCACTCGGCGGTCGAGGTGGGTGCGGTGCTCACCGCCCTCACCCTCGCCACGGGCTCGATCTGGGGCCGTCCCACCTGGGGCGTCTACTGGGTGTGGGACGCCCGACTCACCAGCACCGCCATGTTGTTGCTGTTGCTGTTGGGCTACCTCGCCCTGCACCGCATCGATGCCGCTCCCGAGGTCCGGTCCCGTCGGGCCGCGATCGTCGGTGTCCTGCTGGTGCCCAACGTGGTGCTCGTGCACCAGTCGGTCGAGTGGTGGCGGACCCTGCACCAGGACCCAACCCTGGCCCGCCGCGACTTCGACTTCGCCACCAGCGACCTGTTCATGTTCACCCTCGTCTACAGCGTCGTGGTGATGACCCTGGTGTTCACCTGGTTGCTGATCCACCGGTTCCGGGTCGGGTGGCTCGCGCTGCAGGCCGACGAGCTCTGGCTCGACGCCGCCATCGAGGCGCGCCGCTCCGAGGCCGAGACCGAGAACGACATCGAGCCGGAACCGGTCGCTTCGACGCCCGAGGGAGGCACACCGTGAGCGCAGACATGGGCTACATCGTCGCGGGGTGGGCGATCACCCTGGCCACGCTCGGCATCTACTCGTTCAGTCTGGTGGTGCGGGGCCGCCGCCTCAGCCGCCACGTTCCCGCGGAGCGCCGCCGATGGACGAGCTGAGCTCCGACGCCGCCGATCCGGTCGGCGAGCCCGCCGGCGACGATGCCGCGTCGCGGCTGGCGCCCCGCGTCCCGCCCGCCTCCCGCACCCGGCGTCGCAACCCCTTCGCCCTCGCGTCGTTGGTGGTCATCGTCGTCGCCCTCGTCGCCGTGGTCATGATGGGCTTGGGCGATGCTGCGGTGTTCTTCCGCAACGCTGACGAGGCGGTGGCCCAGCGCAGCGAGCTGGGCGATCGCCGCTTCCGCGTCCAGGGCCTGGTCGACGGCGACAGCGTCACCGACACCACCCGTGGCGTCGACTTCGTCATCACCCACAACGGTGTCGAGGTCACCGTCGCCCACGAGGGTGATCCTCCCGATCTGTTCCAGCCCGGGATCCCCGTGGTGCTCGAAGGGCGCTGGGCCCGGGTCGACGACCCTGAGGTGGTCGCACCGGTCGACGCCCTGCCGACCGACGACGGCTGGTACTTCGCCAGCGACCGCTTCTTCGTGAAGCACACCGAGGTCTACGCCGAGGAGCATCCGGAGCGCACCGAGGGCTACGAGGACGACGAGGGGGAGCGCGGGGGGAGCGAGGCCGGTCCCGGCCGATGAACGCCGCGATCGGTTCTGCCGGGGTCATCCTCGGGTTCGTGGCCTCCGGGATGGGTGCGCTGACCCTGGCGGTCGGGCTCGCCAACCGTCGGCCGAGGCTGCTCCGCCAAGGGGTCACCTATGCCGCCCTGATCCTCGCGGGCGCGTTGGTGGCCTTCGTCGCCATGGAGCGGGCGCTGATCACCCGCGACTTCAGTCTGGAGTACGTCGCCCAGGTGGGCAGCAGCCTCACCCCGCCGTTGTACAACTTCGCCAGCCTGTGGGGCGCGCTCGAAGGCTCGATCCTGCTGTGGGCGTTGGTGCTCGGTGGCTACACGACGGCGGTGGCGTGGAAGTTCCGTGCCCGGCTCACCGACCCGCTCGTCGGGTGGGCGCTGTTCACGATGTTCCTCGTGGCGCTCTTCTTCTTCGGGCTGATGATGGGCCCGGCCAACCCCTTCACCACCTGGACCCCGCCGGTCGGCTTCGACGGACCCGGCCCCGACCCGTTGCTGCAGAACCACCCGCTGATGGTGGTCCATCCGCCCATGCTCTATCTGGGCTATGTGGGCTTCACCGTGCCGTTCGCGTTCGCCATCGCCGCGCTGGTCACCGGTCGGGTGGGCGAGGGGTGGCTGCTCGAGACCCGGCGCTGGACCCTCTTCGCATGGGGGTTCCTCACCGCCGGCATCATCCTCGGTGCCTGGTGGGCCTACGAGGTGCTGGGCTGGGGCGGCTACTGGGGATGGGACCCGGTCGAGAACGCCTCGCTGTTGCCGTGGCTCACCGGCACCGCCTACCTGCACTCGGTCATGGTCCAGGAGCGGCGCGGGATGCTGCGGGTCTGGAACCTGTCGCTGCTGTGTGCCACCTTCTCGCTCACCATCCTCGGGACCTTCCTCACCCGGTCCGGGGTCATCGAGTCGGTCCACGCCTTCACCACCTCGGCGATCGGGCCCCTGCTGCTCGGCTTCTTCGGGGTCATCGTCGTCGCTTCGGTCGGCCTGATCGGGTGGCGGGGCGACCGCTTGCGCTCACCCGGCTCGATCGACTCGCCGTTGTCGCGCGAGGGGGCATTCCTCGCCAACAACGTGCTCTTCGGCGGGTTCGCGTTCGTGGTCCTGCTCGGCACCGTGTTCCCGCTGGTGGTCGAGGCGTGGAACGACGACCAGCTTCGTGTCGGAGAACCGTTCTTCGAGCGCATGAGCGTGCCCATCGGCTTGGCACTGCTCACCATGATGGCCATCGCTCCCGCGCTGCCGTGGCGAAAGACCAACGTCGAGACCCTTGCCGCACGGTTGCAGTGGCCGGCCTGGTTCGGGGCGGGCTGTCTGGTGCTCGCGCTGGCGCTCGGCGAACGGGGCCTCGGCACCCTCGCCGGCTACGGGCTCGCCGGCTTCGCCGCCGGAGCCGCGGTCCGCCAGATCGTGCTCGCCACCCGCCGCCAGGGTTGGCGGGGCCTGGTCGGCCGGGCCAACGGGGGCATGATCGTGCACCTCGGGGTCATCCTCCTCGCCGTCGGCATCATCGCCTCCAACGCCAACGTCGTCAGCCGAGAGGTGCGGCTCGAGGTCGGCGAGACGGCGGTGGTCGAGGGCCACACCCTCACCCTGGTCGAGGTGTACGAGGAGGACCTGCCCCGCAGGGTCCGCACCGTCGCCCGCATCCAGGTCGACGGCGGCGAGATCCACGCGCCCGCCATGAACCTGTACCGGGCGTCGGGACGTGCGGTGCCGACCCCCTCGGTGCGGACCACCTGGACCAACGACCTCGCCTTGTCGATCTTCCCGGTCGAGTCGCTCGACGAGCCCGTCGGCATCCGTGCCGTCCACCAACCCCTCATCGCCTGGATCTGGACCGGGGGCGCGCTGATGGTCGTCGGCACGATCCTCGCCGCGTTCCCCGGGCGTCGGCGTCGACCCACCGACCCGGTGTCGGCCCCGCTACCGGATGCCGCGTCTCGCCAGGCCGGCCCGTGAGCGACGACCTCGCACCCCAGCGGCGCGGCAACACGGCGCTGGTCTCGGCGTCGATCGTCGGGGTCGTCCTGGTCGCGTTCATCGCCCTCCTCGCCACTCGCGAGAGCGGCGAGCGCGAAGGGCGCAGCGCCCTCATCGGAGGGCCGGCGCCCGCGGTCGCCGGCACCACCCTCGACGGTGCCACCTTCGACCTCGACGAGCTCCGCGGCCGCTGGGTGCTGGTCAACTTCTTCGCCACCTGGTGCCCACCGTGCATCGTCGAGCACCCCGAGCTGGTCTCGTTCCACGAAGCCCACGCCGACTCGGGCGATGTCGAGGTGGTGAGCGTCGCCTTCCAGGACTCGGGCGAGGAGATCGAGGCGTTCTTCGAGGAGCAGGGAGGCGAGTGGCCGGTGCTGGCCGAGGGTGTGAGCTCGGTCGCGGTGTCGTGGGGCGTCAGCGCGCTGCCCGAGTCGTTCCTGGTCACACCCGACGGGGTGGTGGTCCACAAGTTCACCGGCGGTGTCACCTACGAGGGCCTGCAGTCCATCCTCAGCCAGGTCCGGGGCCTGCCCGACGAGGGCGGGGTGCCCGACGGCGACGGCCTGTCGGAGGGGGACGGCTCGTGACCCGCCGTCGTGTCCTCGCCCTGTCGTGGGGACTGCTGGGGATCGTGGTTGTCGTGGCGCTGGCCGTCGGAACGATGTCGAGCCCCGAGCCGACGCCGGCCGAGCGGGTCCTGCACCTGTCGGAGCAGTTCGCCTGTCCCACCTGTGCCGGCCAGTCGGTCCGCTACAGCGACGCCGGCATCTCCACTCAGATCCGCGTCGTCATCGCCCAGGGGGTCGAGGACGGCAAGACCGACGACCAGATCCTGAGCGAGCTGGTGCAGGCCTATGGCCCCGAGTACCTCCTCACCCCGTCGGCATCGGGTGCAGCCAGCCTGGCCTGGGCGCTGCCGGTGTTCCTGGCGGTGCTGGCCGTCGCGGGGCTGGCGGTGGCGTTCTGGCGATGGCGCCCCACCTCGGGCGAGGTCACCGAGGAGGAGCGCGCCGCGGTCGAGCGGGCGATGCGATCCGGGGACCCCGACACCTGATGGCACGCGACGACGCGCTCGATCCCGACGCCCTCGCCGCCCTGGAGGAGGAGCGGGACTTCCTCCTGGCCTCGTTGCGCGACCTCGACCGCGAGTACGAGGCCGGCGATGTCGACGAGGACGACTACCGCACCCTCCGCGACGACTACACGCACCGGGCGGCGTCGACGCTGCGCGCCATCGAGCAGCGCCGTGCCGCCAGAACCGATGCCGTGACACCGCGGCGGCCGGGGCGGACCGTCGCGGGCATCGCCGGGGTGGTCGTCTTCGCCCTCCTCGCTGGGTTCGGCGTCGCCAAGGCGGCGGGGGATCGCACCTCCTCCGACGGGCTCACCGGCGATGTCCGGGCCACGGTCGGCCAGATGCTGTTCCGATGCGACGAGCTGCGGGCCCAGACCCAGATCCGCGACGCGCTCGAGTGCTACGACGACGTGCTCGAGCAGCATCCCGCCAACGCCGAGGCCATGACCAGCAAGGGATGGACCTTGGCGATCTCGGGGCTCCCCGACCTGGGCTGGCCCTACTTCGAGGACGCGCTGCTGGTCGATCCCGGGTACTCGGACCTGCGGGCCTTCCGGGCCATCGTGTTGAACTGGTGGTGTCGTCCCGAGGAGACTCTCGCCGAGCTCGACGCCTTCGACGACTCGGATCCGCTGGCCGAGATGGAGACGCTCATCGAGGGTCGTGGGTTGCGCCAGCAGGCCGAGGAGCTGCTCGAGGTGCGTCGCGGCGTCGACGAGGTCGCCGACGCGCCGGTCCCGGTGACCGAGTCCGATCCCGACGAGTGGGACCAGTGCCCGGTCCTGGCCGACGCCGGGGTGATCGAGCGGGCCGAACCCCCCGAATGAGGTTCGGTCACTCCGCTGGTAGCTCGTCGGTGCCCGCGTAGACCGCCTGGGTGATCTCGCCGTCCGCCGCGGTGAGGACCCACACCGACCCCTTCGGGCACCGACCATTGGAGTCGACCAGCGTGCCGCGACGAGCCAGGCCGCCCAGCAGTTCGGGGATCACGTCGCCGTGCGAGCACAGTGCCGCGGGGACGTCGTCGGCGACGAGCTGTTCGATCAGCTCCATCCCCGCGGCGAGTGGCGCCCCTTCGGCCAGCGCGTCGTGGTCCTCGATCGCGAGGCCGAGGGTGGAAGCCAGCGGTCCGAACGTCTGGGTGCAGCGCAGGTAGGGGCTCGACAGGAGCCGGCCGATGCCCTGGTCGCCGAGCACCGATGCCAGCGCGTTGGCCCGATCCCAGCCCTTCGACGAAAGCGGCCGATCGCGGTCGCATCCGGTCCAGTCCTGGCGCGACCCGGCCTGGGCGTGGCGCACGACGAAGATCCGCATCACCGCAAGGCTAGGGGTCGATGTCGAGGGCGTCGCAAACCGGGTGCATCCGTCGCCGGGGAGGTGAGCGAAACAGGGTCGACAACCGTCGCGGCCGACCGGCCGCTCACCCCCTGGAGGAAGTCCCCAAATGCGCAAGCTCATCGCCCTGATCGCGAGTGCGCTCGTGATCTCGCTCTTCGCTGCTCCCGCCGGCGCCCAGTCCGGTGCCACCATCATGTTGCTGCACGGCATCCCCGGAGTACCCGTCGACGTCTACGTCGACGGCGACGCCGTCATCGAGGGCTTCGAACCCGCCGCCATGGAGGACCTCTCGGCCCTCGCCGGGTCGACGCTCGAGAACATCGCCGTCGTGCCCGCTGGTGGCGATCCCGAGACCGAAGCCGTGATCGAGGTCCCGTCGCTGGATGTCCCCGCGTCCGGCAACTGGACCGTCGTCGCCCACCTCGATGCCGAGGGGACGCCGACGCTCACCCCGTTCGAGAACGACACCTCGACCATCGCCGCCGGTGAGGGTCGCGTCACCATCCGCCACACCGCCCAGGCGCCCGCGGTCGACATCGTCGTCGGCGAGGACCGTCCCTTCACCGACCTGTCGAACCCCGACGAGGTCGCCGCCGACCTGCCCGCCGGCCCGCTCCCCGCTGAGATCGCCGCCGCCGGTGGCGACGTGCTCGTCAGCGTCGCCGACATCCTCGGCTCCGAGCCGTCGGTCACCGCCGGCGTGAACACCATCCTCTACGCCGTCGGCAGCCTCGAGGGCGATTCGTTCACCCTGTACGTCCAGACCATCGACGGCCTCGCTGCCGCTCCCGCCGAGGTCCCCACCGGCAACACGCCGGTCGCCGACAGCACCCTTCCCTGGGCGCTGATCGCCGCCGGCACCTTCGCCGTCGGAGCGGTCGCACTCGGCGGCCGCGAGGTCGCCCGCAACCGGGGCTGACCGAACCGGGCCAGCCGGAGAAGACCCCCCACGTGTCCGTGGGGAGGATCGCCCTCGCCTTGGGATCCGATCCTCCCCACGGGCATCGTGGTGCCCGACCCTCCCGTCGAACCCCCGCCCTCTACCCTGACGCCGATGACCGTGACGCCGATGCCTGCACCGCTCCCACGTCTCGCCGCCCTCCTGGTCGCGGCCTCGATGTTGCTCGTCGCCTGTGGCGGCGGGTCGGGCACCGACACCAACGAAGCGGGATCCCTCGACGAGGTCCGATCCGGCACCGGGACCGAGTCGGCCGACTCGGCCGGACCCCGCTCGACCTCGGAGCTGGCTGGGCTCATCCAGCCGGCGGGGTCGGCGGCGACCCTGCCCGAGGCCGACGACCGTCCGTTGCCGGTCGCCTTGAGCTTCGAGGCGATCGGTGCGTCGGTCGCTCCCGTGGTGCCGGTCGGTGTCGAAACCGACGGCGACATGGAGATCCCCGGAACCAGCGAGGTCGGGTGGTACCGGCACGGGCCGAGCCCGGGTTCGTCGGGGTCCGCGGTGCTGGCGGCCCACATCTCCTGGAACGGCAGCGACGGCGTGTTCCGGCATCTGGCCCGGGCCGAGCCCGGCCAGCGGTTCACCATCGGCTACGACGATGGCAGCGTCGCCGCCTACGAGGTGGTGGCGGTGCGCCAGTACCCCAAGGACCAGCTCCCCGACGAGCTGTTCGCCACCTCGGGTGATCCCCAGGTGGCGCTCATCACCTGTGGCGGGTCGTTCAACCGGGCCCTCGACTCCTACGACGACAACGTCGTCGCCTACGCGGTCCCCCGCTGAGGTCGGTCTCCGCTGAGGACAGACCTCAGCCGGCCAGGCCTCGCAGGTCCTCGATGACGCGGGGGAGCGCGTCGAGGAGCGCGTCGATGTCGGAGTCGGTCGTGGACCAGCCGACCGACACCCGCAACGACCGATGGGCGTCGACGCCCATCGCCTCGAGCACCGGCGACGGCTCGAGCGACTCCGAGGCGCACGAGCTGCCCGAGTGCACCGCGACGCCGACCCGGTCGAGACCGATGAGCACCGGTTGGGGCTCGACCCCCGCGATCCCGAGGCACACGATGTGGGGCAGGCGGTCGTCGGGATCGCCATAGGCCTCGATCCCCTCGATCCGGGTCGCCTCGTCCACCACCCGCTGGGTCTGGCGCCGATTCGACGTCGATTCGACCCCGAGGCGATCGTCGTCGGACAGGGCCGCCGCGGCGGCTCCGAAGGCGATGATCGACGGGGTGTTCTCGTGGCCCGCCCGACGGGCCCGCTCCTGATCGCCGCCCACCAGCAGCGCCGGCAGGCGCAGGCCGCGACGCACGAGCAGGGCACCCACTCCCGGCGGGCCCCCCATCTTGTGGGCGCTGATCGACATGAGGTCGGCCCCGAGGCCGTCGAAGTCGATGGGCACGTGCCCCTGGGCCTGGGCGGCGTCGACGTGCACCAGCACCCCGCGCTCGCCGCACCTGGCCACGACCTCGGCGACGGGCTGGAGGGTCGCCACCTCGTGGTTGCCCCACTGCAGGTGGACCAGGCCCGTGTCTGTCCCGACGGCGTCGAGCACCTCGTCGGGGTCGACCCGGCCCTGCCGGTCGACGCCAACCACCGTCGTCGCGCCGGTGCGGGCTGCGTGCTCGCGCACCGCCGAGTGCTCGACGGCGGGGACGACCTGGTGGGCACCCCGCGACGCGCCTCCCCACACCGCGGCGGCGATGGACTCGGTGGCGCCGCTGGTGAACACCACCTCGCGGCTGCGGGCACCGACGAGGACCGCCACCTGGTCGCGTGCCTGCTCGACCACTGCCCGGGCGGTCATGCCCTCTTCGTGGATGCGCCCTGGGTCGCCGAGCCCCATCTCGAGGGCGTCGACGAGCGCGGCCCGAGCCTCGGGTCGCAGCGGACTGGTCGAGGCGTGGTCGAGGTAGTGGCGGGTCACGCCTCGACCGCGGTCACGCACTGCTCGCCGCCGAGCGCCACCGACGACTCGATCTCGGTGTTGGTGGTGCCGTAGAGGGTGTCGAGCATGCCTGCGACCATCCCGCGGTCGACCGCGCAGATGACCGGGTGCTCGATCGCGGCATCGCCGAAGGGGCAGTGGTCGGACACGATGCGGAGCTGGTCGCCGTGCTGTTCGGCGTGGGCGGCGAACCCGTGCGCCGACAGCGCGTCGGCCACGGCGTGCAGGGAGGTCCGGAACGAGCGCTGGCCCTCGCCGGTGTCGCCCATGGCGGCGGCCATGTGACGGCCGTACTCGACGCCGACCTCTTCGGCGATCTCGGCCGCCGCCTCGGGGCCGAGTCGCGAGAGTGCCTTGCCCAGCAACCCGACCATGATGTCGTCGTGGCGGACCGCGATGTCGAGGTCGATGGTGGGGGCGATGGCCCGGTAGCGCTTGGACGGACGCCCCGCACCCCTGCCGGGTGCCCGCACAGAGGTGACCTCGAGGTACCCGCCGGCCGCGAGCTTGTCGAGGTGGTGGCGGGCCACGTTGGCGTGCAGATCGAAGCGCTCGGCGACGGCGGAGGCGGTCACGCCGTCGGGGGCCTCGTGGGCGAACAGGTAGATGGCGCGCCGGGTGGGGTCGCCGAAGGCCGAGGTGATGGCGGTGACGGCGGACGCGAAGTCGGTCGGATTGAGGGGTTCGCGGTCCACGTCGATATTCTACCTATCCGTATAGGAGAAATCCGAGGAGCTGTTCTGCATGGCCGTCACCGAAGCCGACGTCGTCGAGGCCCTGCGCCCCGTCGAGGACCCCGAGCTGCACCGCAGCATCGTCGATCTCGACATGGTCCGATCGGTGGGGATCGAAGGCCCCGACGTGATGGTCCAGGTCGCGTTGACGGTCGAAGGGTGTCCGCTGCGCAACGAGATCACCCGCCGGGTCACCGAGGCGGTCGAGGCGCTCGAGGGGGTCGGGCGGTGCGCCATCGACTTCACCGTCATGACCGACGAGGAGCGCGCCGCGCTCCGTCAGAAGCTCCACGGTGACCCGTCGTCCAGCGCCGGCTCCCAGGAGGGCCACGGCCACGCCGAGGGTCGGGCCATCCCCTTCGCCGACCCCAGCTCGCGCACCCGCTGCCTGCTCGTCGCGTCGGGCAAGGGTGGCGTGGGGAAGTCCTCCATCACCACCAACCTCGCCATCGCGCTGGCCAACCGTGGCAACTCGGTGGCGGTCGTGGACGCCGACGTGTGGGGGTTCTCGATCCCCAAGATGCTCGGCGTCGACCGGCCGCCCACGGTCATCGACTCCATGCTCGTGCCCCCCGAGGTGCACGGCGTGCGATGCATCTCGATGGGCTTCTTCGCCGAGGAGAACCAGCCGGTCATCTGGCGGGGCCCCATGCTCCACAAGGCGCTCGAGCAGTTCCTCACCGACGTGTTCTGGGACGAGCCCGACTTCCTCGTCGTCGATCTGCCGCCCGGCACGGGCGACATCTCGCTGTCGCTGGCCCAGTTCCTGCCCCGCGGTGAGGTCTATGTGGTGACCACGCCCCAGCCGGCCGCCCAACGGGTGGCCCAGCGGGCCGCGTTCATGGCCCAGAAGGTGCAGCTCGAGGTGAAGGGCATCATCGAGAACATGTCGTGGTTCACCGGCGACGACGGCAAGCGCTACGAGCTGTTCGGAGCCGGTGGAGGGGCCGAGCTGGCCCGGGTCCTCGGTGCACCCCTCATCGGGCAGGTGCCGTTGGTCCCCGAGCTCCGCGAAGGAAGCGACACCGGCCACCCGATCGTCGTCGAAGCTCCCGACAGCGAAGCGGCCCGGGTGTTCGCCACCATGGCCGAGACCATCGAGGTCTCGCTGGCGCCCACCCGCCGCCACCATCCCGAGCTCAAGATCGTCTGAGAACGGTTCGTGGTCCCTCGCCGCCTACGATGGCGGCGACTCGTCGACAGGAGGAAGCGTGGACGTCCGCATCGGGGTCTCCCAGGCCCGTGAAGTCGAAGTCGAGCTCGCCGAGGACACCGATGCCGGTGAGCTTCGGGCCCACATCGAACGGACCCTCGCCGAGGAGGGCTCGGTGCTCTGGCTGACCGATCGTCGTGGCCGCCAGGTTGCGGTGCCGACCTCCAAGATCGCCTACGTCGAGATCGGCAGCCCGAGCGACTCCCGCCGCATCGGCTTCGGGGGCTAGGTCCCCGGTGCCGGAGCGCCCCCTGCGTGGCGCAGGCCCCTGAGGTGGCGGTCGACCTGCTCGACCGGCGCCTGCTGTTCGTCACCGGGAAGGGTGGCGTCGGCAAGACGGCGATCAGTGCCGCGATCGCCTCGCTGGCCGCGGCCCGGGGCAAGCGAACGCTTTTGTGCGAGGTCGACGCCAAGGGCGATCTCGCCCGCTTCTTCGAGACCGGCCCCACCAGCTTCGAACCCCGCGAGGTGCAGCCCCGACTGCACCTGATGACCCTCACCACCGAGGAGTCGCTGCGGGAGTACCTGAGGTTGCACGTCCGCCTTCCGCTCATCGCCCGCATCGGGCCGCTGGCGCGCAGCTTCGACTTCGTCGCCAACGCCGCGCCGGGCGTCCGCGAGATCCTCACCGTGGGCAAGGTCGCCTGGGAGGTGCGCGAGGACCACTACGACCTGGTGGTGGTCGACGCGTCGGCCAGTGGACACGTCGTCGCCCAGCTGGGCGCGCCCGAGGCCATCGAGGAGCTGGTCAAGGTCGGTGTGGTGAGGGAGCAGACCGGATGGATGCAGGACATCCTGCACGACCCGGATCGCACCGGCGTGGTGATCGTCAGCACCCCCGAGGAGATGCCGGTGGTCGAGACGGTCGAGCTCGCCGAGCGACTGCGCACCCAGACCAAGGTGGCGCTGGCGGCGGTGGTGGCCAACCGGGTGCTGCCAGAGCTGTTCGGCCATCGCGAGCAGGAGCGCTTCGAGGCGATGCGGACCCCCGAACACCGCGAGGCCATCGCCGAGGCGGTGGAGGCCACCGGCGGGTCGCCGGCACCTCCGGCCGACGCCGCGGTGGTCGAAGCGGTGCTCGACGCCGCCGAGCTGGCTGTCCAGCTGCGCCGGGCCCGAGCCACCCATCTCACGGCGTTGCGTGAGGGTCTCGACCGCGACGTCCCGCTGCTGATGGTCCCCGAGCTGTTCACCCGGACCCACGGCGCCAGGGCCACCTCGCGGGTGGCCGACGCCCTCGAAGACGAGTTGGGGTACTGAGATGGCGACACGATCCGCGGGCGCGGCCACCACCGATCCCGGCGCCGAGGGCCTCGCCGGTGTGCTGGCAGCACGTGAGATCGTCATCACCTGCGGTTCGGGCGGGGTGGGCAAGACCACGGTCGCGGCCGCGGCGGCGGCGATGGCCGCCGCCGAGATGGGTGGTCGGGTGCTGGTGCTCACCATCGATCCCGCCCGCCGGTTGGCCACCGCCCTCGGCCTCGAGGAGCTCGGCAACGTCGAGGTGCAGGTGCCGGCCGAGGCCTGGGCCGCCAGCGGGGTGCACCCCCGGGGCGAGCTGTGGGCGGCCATGCTCGACACCAAGGCGTCGTGGGACGAGTTGGTCGCCACCCACGCCCCCGACGACGAGACCCGCGACGCCATCCTCGAGAACCCGCTCTACCAGAACATCACCGGTCGGTTCGTCCAGAGCCACGACTACATCGCCATGGAACGGCTCTATGAGATCCACCGGTCGGGCCGCTACGACCTGGTGGTGGTCGACACCCCACCGACCCGCAACGCCATCGACTTCCTCGACGCACCCGAGCGCATGGCCGACTTCTTCTCCAGCCGGCTGCTGCGGTGGCTGATCGCACCGGCCCGGTCGAGGATGCTCACCGCCGCGTCGCGCCCGTTCTACACGATCGCCGACCGGATCCTGGGGTCGCAGTTCCTCGAGGACATCGCCGAGTTCTTCATCCTCTTCCAGACGATGTACGAGGGGTTCGTCGAGCGGGCCAACTCGGTGGCGCGGCTGTTGGGTGACCCCCGTACGGCGTTCGTGGTGGTCAGCACCCTCGAACCGGCCCCGACGCGCGAGGCCCGGTACTTCATCGACGAGCTCATCGCCCGCGACCTGTCGCTCGGGGGCGTGGTGGCCAACAAGGTCCTGCCGGAGTCGCTGCTGCGGAGCGAGAACCAGGCGATGGCGCGGTGTCTGGCCGAGCGCCGGGGAGAGGTCGCCGAGCACCTCGCCGCGCAGGTCCCCGCCCTGGGGGACCCACGCCAGCTGTCGCGCATGCTGGGCGAGGTCGGTGAGAGCTTCGCCAACTTCGCCGCGGTCGCCCGGCGCGAGTCCGAGCTGCGGTCGGAGCTGGCCCGCCGGGCCGGGCAGGTGGTCACGGTGCCCTACCTCGAGTCCGATGTGTCGGATCTGACCGGTCTGCTGGCGCTGGGCGTCGACCTGTGGGGTGAACGCTCTCTGTGAAAACTGGGCCCAATGACCTATCCTTGGAGCGCTGATCGGGGTACGATCCATCCGGAAGCCACAACTGACGGCGGAAGCTGGAGGAGCCACGATGGGACTGTTCAAGAGGGCCAAGGACAAGGTCGAGAGCCCCGAGGCGCAGGACGCGGCGGTCATCGACCTCACCGCAGAGAAGGCACCCAAGGTCGAGTGGGGTTTTCCGACCCGCTGCCCCGACTGCGGCGACTACGGCTACCTCGATCGCATCGATGTGGTGCACGAGGTGATGTACCAGCACTGCCCAACCTGCTGGGCCAAGTGGGAGACCTCCCGCTCCGAGACCGTCGACGCCTGAACACCCCCGTTCGAGCGGCGGCGACCGGCCGGGCCTGACTCCGCCGTAGCATTGGGCCATGGCCAGCCTCGCTGAACTCGCGCGCCAGCACACCACCCTCGATCGCGCGGCCGTCGAGCACCTCCAGCGCTTGGTCGCCGGTTGGGGACTGCTCGCCGACTTCTGCTTCGCCGACCTGTTGCTGTTCACTCAGGTCGATCGGGGTGAGCACGCGGTCGCGCTGGAGGGCGAGGGGCAACGGTTCGTGGTGCTCGGCCACATCCGCCCCACCACCAGCCAGACCCTCTACCGCAACGACCTCGTCGGCGAGGTGATGACCGCCGAGGAGCGCCCGCTGGTGGCGCGCACCGCCCGCCACGGCCAGATCATCGAAGATGAGATCACCGTGACCTCGATCCGCGAGCGGGTCCGGGTCCAGTGCATCCCGGTGCAGTGCGACGGTGAGGTCATCGGCATCATGACCCGCGATTCGGCGCCGCTGGTGGGGCGCCAACCCGGTGAGCTCGAGCGCACCTATGTCGCGATCTTCCACCGGTTGGCGGCGATGATCGCCGCCGGTGACTACCCCTACGGGACCGAGGAGTCCGACAGCGAGGAACCGCCCCGGGTGGGTGACGGTGTCGTGCTGCTCGATCGCGGCGGTCGGGTCGAGTTCACCTCGCCCAACGCCATCTCCGCGCTGCACCGGATCGGCATCCACGGCAACACCGAGGGCATGCGCCTGGTCGACTACGGGTTCGACGAGCGGATCGTGCGCTCGGCCTATGCCAACAAGTTGCCGGTCACCCGTGAGGTCGAACGGGGCCTCGAGACCACGGTGGTCTTCCGCTGCATCCCGCTGCTCGAGGGCGGTGAGGTGACAGGGGCGGTGCTGGTCTGTCGAGACATCTCCGATCTGCGGCGCCGGGACCGGTTGCTGCTCTCGAAGGACGCGACCATCCGCGAGATCCACCACCGGGTGAAGAACAACCTGCAGACCATCGGGTCGTTGCTGCGCCTGCACGGCCGCCGGCTCGCGAGCGTCGAGGCCCGTGCCGCCATCGAGGAGTCGGTCCGCCGGATCCGATCGATCGCCCTGGTGCACGAGACCTTGTCCCGCAACTCCGAGGACGACGTCCCCTTCCTCGAGATCCTCCGGCCGATCCTGCGGATGGCCGAGGAGAGCATGGTGTCGCCCGAACAACCGATCTACTTCCGGGTCGACGGCGATGCCGGACGCCTTCCCGCCCAGGTCGTCACTCCGTTGGCGGTGGTCCTCAACGAGCTCCTGCAGAACGCGGTCGAGCACGCCTACCCGCCCGAGGCCGGCCTTCCGGGCGGTCACGTCAAGGTCACGCTGTCGAACGAGGACCACCGACTGAGCGTCTCGGTGATCGACGACGGCGTGGGCTTGGCGCCCGACTTCGACCTGGCCACCAACGCCGGCCTCGGCCTCACCATCGTGCGCACCCTGGTCGAGACCGAGCTCGGCGGGACGTTCACGGTCCGCACGGCCAAGCCGGGCACACCCCGCCCGGGAGCGATCGTCGAGCTGACCGTGCAGCTCGACGGCGCGTGGCTGTCCGGCGACGACGAGATGCTGCGGCGTCCCACCGGTGAGATGCCCGCCGTGGTGGTCCCGTCAGCCTCACCGGCCGAGCCCTCGGCGAGCTGAGGCCGGACGCGAGCCGGCCCCCCGCAGGCGGGGGGCCGGCACGACGGCGGAGTGCGGGGGGAGCGCTCCGAGCCGTCGGTCTGAGACGATGCTATCGGGTGCGACGCCCTATGAGGCGGCTTGTGCGCGTCGGCGGGCCATCCACTGGCGGCGCAACTTGCGGCGCTCCTCCTCGGAGGTGCCACCCCAGACGCCTGAGTCCTGGTTGGTGGTGAGTGCGAACTCCAGGCAGGGTACCTGGGCATCGCAGGTCTGGCACACGGCCTTGGCGTTCTCGATCTGTTCGATCGCCGGGCCGGTGGTGCCGACCGGGAAGAACAGGTCGGGATCGGTATCTCGACACGCGGCGAGCTTGCGCCAGTCGGATTCGTTGGGTTCGGCGTTGAGCGACAACACCGAGAGCGGGCTGGTCAGGGCCACGACACCTCCACGCGTTCGTGACTTGGTTCACATGAGAGTGCCCGGGAACGCGCGAACACTCATTGGGGACTTGGCAACCGTAGCGGTCATGTGGGGTCCCCACAAGGGTCCCGCAACCAAAAGTTCATGCTAGAACGGCGATTTGTGACCGATGTCATCGCTCATCGGGGGGCATCGGCCCGTCGACCCGAGAACACCATCGCCGCGTTCGAGGCTGCCCGGGCGATCGGCGCCGACGCGGTCGAGCTCGATGTACGCCGCACCCGCGACGGCGTCGGGGTGGTGTGCCACGACGCGCACCTGCCCGACGGGCGGTTGATCTGCGGGCTCGATGCTGCCGAGATCCCTGCCGGCGTGCCCCGACTGGCCGAGGCGCTCGAGGCGTGTGCGGGCATGGAGGTGAACATCGAGATCAAGAACCTCGCCACCGACCCCGACTTCGACCCCGACCAGGCGATGGCCGATCACGTCGTCGACACCGTGGTCGCCATGGGGCTCGTGGAGCAGATCGTGGTGTCCTCGTTCGGCTTCGCCGCCATCGAACGGGTGCGGGGCCTCGAGCCGAGGCTGCGCACGGCATGGCTCGTGGTGGGTGCGGACCGCGCCGAGGTGCTGGTTGACCGTGCCGCCGCCCACGGACACGCAGGCATCCATCCCCACTGGGCCATGGTGGATGCCTCGCTGGTCGAACGCGCCCACGAGGCTGGGCTCTTCGTCAACACCTGGACCGTCGACGATCCCCACGAGATGCGGCGACTCGCCGAGCTGGGGGTCGACGGCATCGTCACCAACGTCCCCGACGTGGCGCTGGCCGCCCTCGGCCGGCGATCTTGAACGGGCAGCCCATCTACCGGTGGGTAGGGCCAGTAGGGGGCGAAGGTCCCCGACCTCAGCGCGGTGGCAGCACGAGCCGGAGCGCGTCGGGCTCGTGGCGCAGGACGAGCCGGTCGATCTCGC
>JBKGZW010000003.1:0-52098 GCA_046543225.1 Acidimicrobiales bacterium | reverse complement strand
GTCACACACCGAGAACGTGCTGTTCACACCGGTGTTTCGCCGATGACACCTGAACGTGACACCGCCCTGGCACACTGACGCGGCGGGCGGCCCACGGACAAGGACACGACATGGCGAGCACCTATTGGAAGTTCCGGGCCCAGCTGGGCGACCGCCCGGGCGGGCTCGCGTCCGCGGCCAGGGTCTTCGCCGACCTCGGTGCCAACATCCTCGACGTCGACGTCCACCTCCTCGAGCCCACCCAGGTGGCCGACGACGTGGTCGTCGAACTGGCCTACTGGGCCGAACCCGGAGCGGTCGAGCAGGCCCTGCTCGCCGCCGGCGCCACCGAGGTGTCGGGTCGTCGCCTCGACCCCCACGAGCTGGTCGACGGCCAGGCCCGGGTGCTCGATCTCGCCACCCGCCTCGTCCAAGCCCCCGATCTCGACGCCGAACTGGTCGCCGTCCTTCGCGCTCTGGCCACCTGCGACCTCGCCTGGCTGGGTCCCGCTCCCGGCCTGGTGGCGTCGCCCGCCCAGGAGCACGCGCTCGCCCACCACGAGCCGGTGATCACCCGCGAACCGCTGGCCAGGCTCGCCGGCGACCGCGACGGCAAGGTCTGGGTGGCGGCCATCCCCTGGCGCGTCGCCGGCGACCGCGTCGCATGTCTCGCCCGCCTCGCCCCACGCTTCTCGGCCACCGAGATCGCCCGGGTCCAGTCGATGCTCGGGCTGGTCGACTCGCTGCCCCTCGCTCACCCCAGCCGCGTCTGAGGCTCGACCCGAGCCACCAGGATGGCGATGTCGTCGTGGGCGACGCCGTCCTGAACCTCCAGCGCGGCGGCTTCCAACTCGGCACACATCCGCCCCGCGCTACGGCCGGCGAGTGGTCCCAGCACCTGTTGCATGCCGTCGACCTCGAACTGGTTGCCCTCGGCGTCGCGGGCCTCGAGCACCCCGTCGGTGACACACACCAGCGCATCGCCGGCGTGCAAGGTGTTGGTGACCGTGGTGACCTGAACCTCGGCGAACACCCCGAGCAGAGTTCCCGGTTGTCCGGCGTCCTCGATGGTTCGGTCGTGGCGAACCAGCAACGGCGGCGGATGACCGCCACAGGCGACGTCGGCCAGGATCGTGCCCGGTTCGGCGTCGGGTGACGGGTCGTCGCGCAGCCGGATGCAGCCGACGGTGGCGAAGCGGGGGACCCCGCTGGTGGAGTCGGCGTCGGCGAGCATGACCGAGTTGAGCTCGGTGAGGATGCTCGTGGGGTTCGAGTCGTGGCTCGACGTCGCCCGGATCGTGTAGCGGGCCAGGGCGGTCAGCGATGCGGCCTCGGCGCCCTTGCCGCACACGTCACCGATGACCAGGATCCAGTCGTCGCCCACGGTGAACACGTCGTAGAAGTCGCCGCCGATGTCGAGACCCTCGAACGCCGGGTGGTAGCGCGCCGCCAGGTCGATCCCGGGGATGCGGGGGAGGCGAGGGGGCAACAGGCTCTGCTGCAGCGTGCGGGCCAGCATGGCCGAGCGCTTGCCGGCCTCGGCCACCGCCGCCGCCTGGGCCCGTTCGAGGGTGACGTCGCGGAAGTTCCAGAGGAACCCGAGGTACTCGCCGTCGGGGCCTGTGAGGCAGGTGCCGTGGCGGTCGAGGATGCGACCGTTCGCCAGCTCGACCTCGTCGTGCATGCGGTCCGGGCGGTCCTCGTACGCGGCCTTCACCGACGCGACGAACCCCTCGCGGTCGGCGACCCGCTGCTCGGCCTCGGCCAGCAAGGCGTCGTCCCCCCGGTCGACCAGATCCTCGTCGAGGTCCCACAGGTGCAGGAAGCGCTGGTTGTACGCCAGGACCTCGCCGTGGGTGCCGACCGCCAGCACCCCGTCGACGCTGGCCTCGAACATCGACTGCAGCAGCGCCGCCTGGTACCGGTGGGCTGCCCGTTCGAGCTCGCGGGACTCGAGCAGCTGGGCGTTGCGCACCAGCACCGCCACCCGTGAGCACAGCTGCTCGACCAGATCGAGGTCGTCCTCGGCGAGGCGACGCCCCCCCGTGGTGATGAAGGTGATCGCGCCGAAGGTGCCGTCGGGGCCGACGAGTGGCACGACCAGCCCGGCGGTGAGGTCGAGCCTGCGGAGCAGCTGGAGGTGGTGCTCGGATTCGGCGGCCCTGGCGAGCATCTCCTCGGTGGCCTCGGGAAGCCAGCCGCTGCGTCCCTCACGGATGACCGCGCCGATGCCGACGGTGTTGTCGAGCCGGACCGGGTACCGATCGAACAGCTGGCGGATGACCTCGACCTGCTGAGGATCGCGGTGGTGCAGCGAGACGAGCTCGGGCTCGCCCGCCTCGTCGAGCAGGTGCACGGCGCTCCCATCGGCGAAGCGGGGGATGCTCAACCGCGCCAGCTCGTCGAGCTGGTCCTCGAGGCCGAGGTGCTCGCTCAGCGCGGCCTTGGCCTCGATGAGGAACCGGAGGCGGGCCCGCTCCCCCTCGGCGTCGGCCCGGGCGGCCGACTCCTCGGCCAGCAGGCGGGTGCGCTCGGCCTCGGCCTCGTGGCGCTCGGTGACGTCGCCGGTCACGCCCACCAGACCCACCACCTCGCCGTCCTCGACGATCGGGTGGCCTCGACCCTGGACCCACTTCGTCTCGCCGTCGGGGCACACCACCCGGTGCTCGACCGTGAAATCGGTGCCGGTGTCGATCGCCTCGGCGACCGTGGCCCCCACCACCTCGACGTCCTCGGGGTGCAGGAGCGCCAGGTAGCTGTCGAAGTCGGTGGGGCCCTCGCCCGGAGCCAGCCCGAAGATCTCCTCGAGCGCTTCGTCCCACTCGACGGTGTCGGTGCGGCGGTCCCACTCCCACACACCGAGCCCGCCCGCGAGCAGTGCGAGGCGAAGGCGTTCGGCGGTGGTGTCGCCCGCCTCCCGGTTGACCGCCTGGTCGCCGGGCCCATGGTCTGGCGCTTCCGGGTTCACCTCGCTTCACCGCTCCCGTGTGGTTCGACCGCGCCCGCGGTGGATGTGAACGACCCTCATCGTACTCGGTGCCACCGGCTCGCTGGTGGGCGCCGCGGCGGCGTGTGGTCAGCTCCAGGGATGGAGACGAGCGAGGGCACCCCCGGCGTGGAGCCGGACGAGCCGGGGTGAGACGGCGTACTGCTCGGCCAGCGCGTCGACGGTGCTGCCTGCCGCCAGCCGGGTGACGACCTCGTCCTCGGTGGGTGAGAGGGCGACCGGGGATCGACCATCCCGGTGTCGTTCGAGCACGGCAGCGGCCAGCGCCTGATCGAGCAACGCTTCGCCGAAGACCAGCGACTCGATGGCCGCAGCGAGGTCGGTCCCGTCGAGGGGGACCACACCACCCACCCCGGCGTCGATCAGCTCGTCGGGACCGGTGGAGCCGCCGCGGTCGACCACCAGCACCCGAGATGCCGCCAGCGCCGCACCGATCCGGCGCGCCAGCTCGGCAACGGAGGGACCGGGGGTGCCGACAGGGTCGGCGATCACCACCACGTCGGGGGCACGCCCCAGCGCGGTGGCCACCGCCTCGTCGGCGGCGACGCTGCCGATCCCCAGCAGTGACGACGACGCCTGGAGCTGCGGTTCGGCCCGCTGGAAGAGATCGTCGTCGCCGACGAGCATCACGGTGAACGACGGTTCGGCGGCGGTCATCTCACCAGTCTGCCCCTGATCACTGCGGTGCCGGTCACTCGGTCGCGATGGCGTCGAGCACGTTGAGGCTGGCCGCCCGGCGCGCGGGCATGACCGCGGCCAGCACCCCGAGCGCCGCGAACAGGACCGTGATGACCACCAGCGGGGTCACCGGCAGCGAGAACTGGGTGAGCCCCTCGGTCTTGAGCGCCTCGACCAGCACGTAGCTGCTCACGAGACCGAACGCCAAGCCGAGTCCGGTGCCGATCACCGAGATGATCGCCGCCTCCCAGCGCACCGCGGTGCGAACCTGACGCCGCGTCATGCCCACCGCCCGCAGCAGTCCCAGCTCGCGGGTGCGCTCGTGGATCGACAGCGACAGCGTGTTGGCGATGCCGATGAGGGCGATGATGATCGACAGGGCGAGGAGACCGTAGAGCACGTTGAGGATGGTGTTGAGCTGTGATGCGATGCCGCCGAGGAACTCGTCCTGGTCCTGGACCTCGACGGTGGGGTACTCGGCGGCGAGCTCGTCGAGGGCGCCACGAACGCTCGTCGGGTCGACTCCCTCGTCCACCCGGATGAACACGGTCTGGTCGGTGATGTTGGTGGCGTAGCGCTCCCAGTCATCCTGGTGGAGCACCCGGGTGCCCAGCAGCTGGGGTTGGTCCGAGATCGCCACCACCGTGAAGCTGGCTTCTTCTCCCGAGGTGAACAGGATCGTGAGCTCGTCGCCGACGGACACGTCGTTGTCGCGAGCGAGGCGGCGGTCATAGATCATGGTGCCGGGTTCGAGGTCGCTCAGCTCGCCTTCGGTCATCGTGACGTTGATCGTCCGCTGATAGCTGTCGGGGTCGACCGCCGACACGAAGGTGTCGGAGGTGTCGCCGTCGGGTCGCTCGACCTGGGCGAACCAGCCCTGCACCGTCGCGACGGCGTCGACGCCGTCGACCGCCCGCGCCTCGTCGGCGAACGACAGGGGGATGCCGAGGTTGAACCCCGAGGACTGGGCGATGAACTCGGCCTCGATCCCCCTGCTGACCTCGTCGTCGATCGACGCCCGGGCCGATGCCGCGAAGACGTTGATGAACACGACCAGCGCGACGCCGATCATCAGCGCCGCGGCGGTGGACGCGGTGCGCTTGGGGCTGCGGGCCGCGTTCTCGCGGGCGAGCACACCGGTGGTGCCCTTGAAGGCCGGCAGGGCGGCGCCGAGGAGCCGGGCGAGCGGGCGGGCGATCACCGGTCCGAGCACCACCAGCCCCACGAGCAGCGCCAGCGCGGCGAGTCCGACCGACTGCACGGTGTCCAGGTCGGGGTCGGGTCCGAACGCCGGCAGCGCGGCGACGACCGCGACGACCACCAGCACCACGCCGATGGCGATCCGTAGCCGGGATCGTCCGGAGGTGTCGGTGGCGACGTCGCGCAGCGCGGCGAGCGGAGGGACGCGGGTGGCCCGCCAGGCGGGCACCAGCGCCGAGCCCACCGTGACGACCAGGCCGGTGACCAGGGCGGCGATCATCGCACCGCGGGTGATCGACAGGCCGGTGGTGGGCAGGTCGAGGCCGATGGCGTCGAGCAGTGCCTGGACCCCGATGGCCAGGAGGACACCGGCGCCGAGGCCGATGATCGCCGCGACCAGACCGATGATGGCCGCCTCGGTCAGCACCGAGGTGAACACCTGCCGGCGGCTGGCGCCGAGGGTGCGCATCAGCGCCAGCTCGCGACCCCGCTGGGCCACCAGGATCGAGAACGTGTTGAAGATGATGAAGGCGCCGACGATGAGCGCGATGAAGGCGAACACCAGTAGCAGGGTGGTGAAGAAGCCGAGCCCGGCGGCGACCTCGTCGGCGATGTCGTCGGCCACCTCGTCGCCGGTCAGCACCACGCCCTCGGAGTCGGCGGGCATCGCCGCCTCGATGCGCTGTACCAGCTCCTCCTGGCTCACCCCCTCGGCCCCGCGCGCCGAGATCGAGGTGATCTGGCCGGACATCTCGCCCAGCTCCTGGGCGACCGGGAGGGTGACGCCGGCGGTGACGGCGCCGAGCGCGCTGTCGCGCTCACCGAAGCGGTAGGTCCCGACGAGGGTGAAGGTGCGGGTCCCGTCGGGGCTGAACACCTCGATCTGGTCCCCGACGGCCACGCCGGCCTCCTCGGCCGCCCCCAGGTTGAGCACCAGCTCGTCGTCGGCCTCGGGGGGACGTCCCTCGGCGAGGGTCACCCCCGACAGGGCCTCGTCGTCGATCCACGACTGCACGATCGTGGGTGGACCGTTCTCGGCGCCGATCGGCTCGCCGTCGTCGCCGAGGACCCGTGAGCGCTGGGTCTCGACGTAGGGTCCGACCGCCTCCACGCCCTCGACGCCGGAGACGATCTCGATCAGGTCGTCGTCGAGGGGTTCGCGCAGGGTCCCGAACCCGGTGTCGATGAGGACCGGGCCCCTGATCTCGGCGTCGGTCTCGGAGTAGACCTCGCCGAACAGGTCGTTGAACGACCGGTCGAGAGTGTCGCTCAGGACCATCGTGCCCGACATGAAGGCCACGCCGAGCAACACCGACACCGTGGTGGAGATCAGTCGGCGCTTGTGCGCCCATGCCGCCTTCAGACTGGTGGTGAGCATCGGTCTAGACGCCGAGCTCGAGGTACTTCATCTGGTCGATGATGGCCTCGGCGCTGGGATCGGCCATGTCGTGGACGATCTGGCCGTCGACCAGGTAGACGACCCGGTCGGCGTGGCTGGCCGCCAGCGGATCGTGGGTGACCATCACGATGGTCTGGTCGAACTCGTCGACCGCCCGCCGCATGAAGTTCAAGATCTCGGCGCCGCTGTTGGTGTCGAGGTTGCCGGTGGGCTCGTCGGCGAAGATGATCTCGGGCTTGCTGGCCAGCGCCCGGGCGACCGCCACCCGCTGCTGCTGGCCGCCCGACAGCTCGCTCGGGCGGTGGGTCAAGCGGTCGCCCAGACCGACGGTGGCGATCACGTGGTCGACCCAGTCGCGGTCGGTGCCGCGTCCGGCGAGCGACATCGGCAGGGTGATGTTCTCGAGCGCGGTGAGGGTGGGGACCAGGTTGAACGCCTGGAACACGAACCCGACCTTGTCGCGCCGCAGGGTCGTGAGCTTCTTCTCGCTCAACGACGTGAGGTCGACGTCGCCGATGTAGACCTGACCGGTGGTGAGGTCGTCCAGCCCGGCCAGGCAGTGCATGAGGGTCGACTTGCCCGATCCTGACGGCCCCATGATCGCGGTGAAGCGGGTGCGGGCGAACTCGACCTCGATCTGGTCGAGCGCGGTGACCAGGGTGTCGCCCGATCCGTAGGTCTTGGTGGCGCGGACCGCGCGGGCGGCGGCGACGGCTGGCACCGGAGCTGGCGATGGTTCGGCAACGGTCACCTGGATCCCTCTCGACGAATTCGTGGCGTGGGCAGACGGGGGTCACCTGCGTCAGGGGAGCGTAACGAACGCGCGGGCGCAGTGGGGCCCGGATTCGGGGTCGGTGACTCGGGTCACCGCGGCGGTGTCGACCCGTATGCTGGCGGGGATGACGTGTTCCGCGTGCGGGTCGCCCACTCCCGAGGGCGCCCGCTTCTGTCCCGCCTGTGGCCACCAGCTCGAGTCGCTGGGCGACGAGCGGCGCATCGTCACCGTCCTGTTCGCCGACCTGGTCGGGTTCACCACCCTCGCCGAGACCCGCGACCCCGAACAGGTCAAGCACCTGGTCGACCGCTGCTTCGAGCTGCTCGTGAACGACATCACCAGCTTCGGTGGCCGCGTCGACAAGATCGTCGGCGACGCCATCGTGGCCCTGTTCGGCGCGCCGGTGGCGCACGAGGACGACCCCGAGCGGGCGGTGCGGGCGGCGCTGCGCATGCAACAGACCCTGGCCCAGCGGGCGTCGGGGCTCGATGCCCCCATCCGGATGCGGATCGGCATCAACACCGGCGAGGTGCTGGTCGGGGCGCTGCGCGCCGGTGGCGACTACACGGCCATGGGCGATGTGGTCAACACCGCCAGCCGTCTCCAGACGATGGCCGAGCCCGGCGAGATCCTCGTGGGGGAAGCGACCCACGCTGCCACCAACGCGGTGATCGGCTACGAGCCGGTCGGCTCGCTCGAGGTGCGGGGCCGCGGTCAAGGGGTCGAGGCCTGGCGGGCGGTGAAGGAGCTGGCCCCGCCCGGCTATCGCCGTCGCGGCACCCGGGCGCCGCTGGTGGGTCGCGAGTCCGAGCTGGGCCTGATCGGCCACGTCATCGACACCGCCACCGACCGGCGTCGCGCCGCGGTGGTCACCCTCCTCGGTGAGGCCGGTGTCGGCAAGACCCGACTGGCCCATGAGGTCGCCCAGCTCGCCGAGCAGCAGAAGGGCGCGATGGTCGTGTCGGGGCGCTGCATCCCCTACGGCGAAGCCAACGTGTGGTGGCCCATCGCCGAGGCGATCCGCCACGCCGCCGGCGTCGGCACCGACGATCCCCCCGACGTGGCTCGCGAACGGATCACCCAGGCGGTGGCCGATGCCGTCGAGCTCGGTCCCGACGACGGTGAGGTCGCCCGGCTCGCCAACGGGTTGTTCCACCTGATCGGGGTCGACAGTCCCCTCCGCGACATCGAGCCACATCGGGCCCGCGAAGAGCTCACCCGGTCGGTCGGCGGCTTCTTCGAGGCCGTGCTCGAGCACCGACCGCTGATGCTGGTCATCTCCGACCTCCACTGGGCCGACGCTCCGGTGCTCGAGCTGCTGGGGTCGTTGCTCGAACGCCTGGCCGATCGTCCGTTCCTGCTCGTCGCCACCGCCCGTCCCCCCTTCCGCGAGTCCTGGCTTCCCACCGATGCCCGTCACAACACCATGGTGGTCAACGTCGATCCCCTCAGCCGCGAGGCGACCGGCGCCCTGCTCGACGTGCTGTTGGACGGCCGGCTCGACCCCGAGCTGCGCGAGGCCCTGCTCGACCGCAGCGGCGGCAACCCGTTCTTCCTCGAGGAGCTGGTGGCCCTGGTCGACGACGGGGCCGGGCTCGCCCAGCTCGCCTCGGGAGCCCACGGCACCGACAGCCTCCCCGAGACCCTCCGGGGTCTGGTCGCGGCGCGTCTCGATGGGCTCAGTCGCAGCGAGCGCCGGGTCCTCGACGACGCCGCGGTCTACGGGCGCGACGGACCCGTCGACGCGCTGGTGCTCATGGCGGCCGCCGATCGGGCGGGGCTCGGTGTGCGCGATGAAGCCGAGGTCCGCGCCGCCGTCGATGGTCTGGTCGACAAGGAGGTGCTCGTGCTCGACGAGTCCGGGGCGAACTACTCGTTCCGCTCGGACCTGGTGCGCGAGGTCGCCTACAACATGCTCACCAAGGGGGCGAGGGCCCAGCGGCACTGGGGCATCGCCCAGTACCTCGAGAACAACTTCGCCCGCTACGGCGACGTCAGCTCGGCGATCCTCGACGCCTTGGCCTACCACTACGGGCAGGCGGCCAGCCTGGCCAACGACCTCGGTGGGGTGCCCGAGCTCCCCGACGATCTGGTCGGGCGCGCGGTGCGGTGGCTCGCCGATGCCGCCCGCCGGGCCGAGGCCGCCGATGTGCACGGCCGGGCCGAGCGCCTGTTCTCCCAGGCGGTCTCGCTGCTGCCGCCCGAACCGGCCGCCGAGCGTGTCGACATGCTGCTCGGTCGGGCCTGGGCGCGGACCATGGTGCGGGATCTCGAGCCGGCCCGGGCCGACGTCGAGGCCGCGCTCGACGATGCCGAGGCGATCGAGTACCGATCGGGTCGGGCCAGGGCCATCCTGACCCGCGGCGCGATCGAGAGCCGCGAGGGCGACCGGACGGCCTCCATCGCCACCTTCACCGAGGCCAAGGAGGAGTTCGAGGCCTCCGGCGACCGCAAGGGGATGGCCGAGGCGTTGCGGCTCCGCGGCATGAGCGAGCTGTTCTCCGGCGACGCCGATGCCGCCCACCGCTCCATCTCCGACGCCCTCGACGTGTTCGGTGCGCTCGACGACCGGCGCGGGCAGGCGTGGGCCCTGCAGAACCTGGCCTGGTTGGCGTTCCTCGACGGCCGACCGAGCGAGGCCGACCGTCGCATCAACGAGTCGGCCGAGATGTTCGAGGAGATCGGCGACGGAGGCGGTCTGGGTTGGGCCCTCGGGCTCAAGGCGTGGGTCCTGTTCCACCAGGGTGAGTGGGAGGCGGCCGAGGAGCTGAGCGAGTTCATCCTCGTCGAGGCTCGGCGCCGGGGCGACCGGTGGGCCGCAGGGATGATGCTGGTGCTGTCCGCGTCGTTGCGACTCTGGACCGGCAGGGCATCGCTCGCCACCACCCGCGCCCAGGAGGCGCTCGAGGTCTTCCAGGACCTGGGCGACGTCGAGCGCGAGGTGCAGGCCGCGTCGGTGCTCGGCCGCGCGCTGCTGGCGCTCGGGCTCGTCGGCGAAGGGTTCAGGACCCTCGATCTCGCCACCGAGCGCGGACGAGGGTACGCGGGCGCCGCCGCGCTGGGGCCGACCGCGGTGGCGGCTGCCGCGGTGTCGATCGGCGACCCCGAGCGGGCGTTGCGGGCCGTGGCCCTGGTGGGGGCCGAGAACCTCGACCCGTCGGTCATCGGCGAGAGCGATCGCATGGTGGCGCTCGGTCTGGCGCTGTTGCAGATGGGCCAGCTCGCGGAGGCCGTCGAGCAGCTCGACGCCGCGGTCGGCACCGAGGGCGACGAGGAGCCCAGCGCCTACGCGATCAGCGCGCTGGCCTGTGCCCGGGCCCTCCAGGGCCGGGTCGACGATGTCGGTGAGCTGGTCGACCGGGTCGTGTCGGTCGGCCGCGCCACCTACTTCGATCGGATCACCGCGCTGTGCGCGGCCGGCTCGCTGCAGCGGGGACTCGGCCACGGCCAGGACGCCGAGTCGCTGTTCGACCAGGCCATCGATCAGGCCGATCGCACCGACGACCGCGTGGCACAGGCGCTGGTCCGACTGGCCGACGGCGAGTCGGGCATCGCCACCGGACTGGTGCGCCCCGACCTCGACGACGAGGTGCACAACCGCCTCGCCGACCTCGGCATCGACGCCGAAGGCTGGCGCCAGGTGTTCCGGGGTGCGGCGCTCGCGGGGGCCGAGGGTCCCGTCGAACCGGTCCCCCGCTAGCGCCGCTCGTCCTCAGCGGTTGGGCTGGGGCGTCATCCGCAGGTACGGCTTGACCGGGTTGAACCCCTTGGGGAACCTCTCCTTGGCCTCCTCGTCGGAGACCCCCGCCAGGATGACGACGTCTTCGCCGTCGCTCCAGTCGACCGGAGTGGCCACCTTGTAGTCGGCGGTGAGCTGGAGCGAGTCGATCACCCGCAGGATCTCGTCGAAGTTCCGCCCGGTGCTGGCCGGGTAGGTGATCGTCAGCTTGATCTTCTTGTCGGGCCCGATGACGAACACCGATCGCACGGTCTGGTTGTTCTCGGCCGCGGGCGGCACCATGTCGTAGAGGTCGGCCACGTGGCGGTCGGGATCGGCGATGAGGGGGAAGTTCAGGGCGTGTCCCTGGGTCTCTTCGATGTCGCCGCTCCAGGTCCGATGGTCGTCGAGCGGGTCGACCGACAGGCCGAGCACCTTCACGTTGCGCTTGTCGAACTCGGGCTTGAGGGCCGCGGCCCGACCCAGTTCGGTGGTGCACACCGGGGTGAAGTCGGCGGGGTGGGAGAACAGCACCCCCCAGCTGTCGCCGAGGTACTCGTGGAAGTTGATGGTGCCTTCGGTCGATTCGGCGGTGAAGTCCGGTGCGGTGTCGCCGAGATGCAGGCTCATGGTGGTTCCCTCCGTGGTCGAGTGGTGGCGGGTGGTGGAGGACACCCGGCCACGACGAAGGCTAGCCATCGACCGGCGAAAACCCGACTCGGTGGATCGGGTTTTGGTTTTGGAAGACCTGTCGAGGTCGTGGTCAGGCGGAGACATCGAGCGACTCGACGATGTGGCGACCGATCGCCGTCGAGGCGGTCGCCGCCGGAGAGGGGGCGTTGAGCACGTGCACCACCGGCCCGTCGCGCTCGATCACGAAGTCGTCCAGCAGGCGGCCGTCGGGCGCCACCGCCTGGGCCCGCACCCCGGCGTCGGCGCGCACCAGGTCCGAGGGCTCGAGCTCGGGGACCAGGCGTTGCAGTGCGCGCACCATCGCCCGGCGGCTCACCGAGCGGCCGACCTCGCCGAGGCCGGTGCGCCAGTGGGCGAGGGCCAGGTTCCACAGCGCGGGCGACACCGCGAGCGATCCCAGCTCGCGGGGGTCGACACGCCGCCACCGGTAGCCCTCCCTGGCCAACGCCAACACCGCGTTGGGGCCGGCGTGGACCGACCCGTCGATCATGCGGGTGAGGTGCACGCCCAGGAACGGGAAGCGGGGGTCGGGCACCGGGTAGATCAGGTCGCGGACCAGGTGGCGGCGCTCGGGCACCAGCTCGTGGTACTCACCGCGGAAGGCGATGATCCGGGTGCCGGGTTCGGAGCCTGACCCGCGGGCGAGCACATCGGAGTGGAGTCCCGCACAGTTCACCGCCCGGCGGGCGCGGAACGTGGCGTCGTCGGTCTCCACCATCACCGCACCGTGGCCCTCGTTCCGGTCGCGGTGCAGCGCCGCCACCGGGGTGCCCAGCCGGATCTCGCCACCCGCCTCGACCACGTCGCGGGCGAACGACGAGGCCACGAGGGTGAAGTCGACGATCGCCGCGGCCGGCACGTGCAGCGCGGCCAGACCCGAGGCGTGGGGTTCGCGCTCGCGCAACTCGCCCGGGTCGATCAATCGTGCTCCGATGCCGTTGGCGGCCGCCCGGTGGCCCAGCTCGGTGAGGGTGTCGATCTCCGCCTCGTGGGTGGCGACGATCACCTTGCCGCACTCGTCCAACGGGAGATCCCGCTCACGGCAGTAGGCCAGCAGTTCGGACCGGCCCTCGGCGACCAGGGTGGCCTTGAGCGACCCGGGTCGGTAGTAGACCCCTGAGTGCACGACACCGGAGTTGTGTCCGGTCTGGTGGGCGGCGAGGCGGGTCTCCTTGTCGAGCACCAGCACCCGGAGCCCGGGAGCGGCGCGCGCGGCGGCCCTGGCGGTCGCCAAGCCGACGATGCCGGCTCCGACCACCACCAGGTCGGCGTCGTAGGGGGTTGGGGCCATCGTCGGTAACGTAGCGGTCACCCCGTCACGAGGACCCACCTGTGGATCGAGCCGCTCCGCTTCACTCAGCCCCCAACGAACTGGCCGGACTCTCCGAGCTGGCCGCCTTCACCGACCTGGTGACCCGCCGTCGCACCAGCAAGCTGATGGACCGTGAGCGCGAGGTGCCCGACGAGCTGGTGCTGCGGCTGTGCCGGCTGGCGACCTGGGCGCCGAACCACAAGAAGACGTGGCCGTGGCGGTTCTCGGTCCTCACCGGCGATGCCCGCTCCCGTCTCGGCGAGCTGACCGCCCAACAGCTCATCGACGAGGGGGTCGACGCCGAAGCCAAGCTCGACAAGGCCCGCACGAAGTTCCTGCGGGCACCGACGATCCTCATGGTCGCGTCCCGTCCCGACGACGATCCCGAGCTCGACGTCGAGAACCTGCACGCCGTCGCCGCGGGCATCCAGAACCTGCTGCTCGGGGCGACCGCCGCCGGGCTGGCCTCGTTCTGGGCGTCGGGTGCGCCGCTGCGGTCCGACGCGGTGAAGCAGCTGTGCGGATTCGATCCAGCGGATCGCATGGTCGGGCTCATCTACCTCGGCTGGCCGACCGGCGACGTGGAACCGCCCCAGCGCCCCGACCCCGACGTGACCTTCCTCGACTCCTGACGCTCCCACAGTCTGGTCACAGCTGCTGGCGCAGGACACCGGTCAAGGTGACCAGAGTCTGGCGGGGGACGTCGCGGCGAGTCGGGCGGGGGAGGCTGGGTGTTGGCGGTAGCGTCTCTGGCCATGAGCAAGCTCAAGACCCTCGGAGCACTGGCCAAGACCGGCGTGCTCACGCCGATCCGGCCCGACAAGTTCCTGAGGATGGGCAAGGCGGCCAAGAGGTTCGGCTCGTCGCCCGCGACCCCGATCGTCATGGCCGCCCAGCGCTACCCCAAGCGCACGGCGATCGTCGACGCCAAGGGCACCCTCACCTGGGGCGAGGTCGACCGTCGCACCGATCGCATCACCCGTGCGCTGCGCGACGACGGCATCGACGCCGACGAGGTCATGGGCATCCTCTGCCGCAACCATCGCGGATTCGTCGAAGCGCTCACCGTCGCCGGCAAGCTCGGCACCGATGCCGTGCTGTTGAACACCGGGTTCTCCGGCCCCCAGCTCGGTGAGGTCGCCCGCCGAGAGGGCGTCACCGTGCTGGTGCACGACGAGAGCTTCGCCGACGAGGTCGCCCACTCCGGACTGGGCGACGAGGTCCGCCGCTATCG
Organism: Acidimicrobiales bacterium; assembly: GCA_046543225.1. Taxonomy (GTDB): domain Bacteria; phylum Actinomycetota; class Acidimicrobiia; order Acidimicrobiales; family SKKL01; genus SKKL01. The sequence continues at coordinate 38,103 of JBKGZW010000003.1, read as the reverse complement.
CACCTGGACCGACACCGACACCGACGCCGATGCCGGCACCGACGCCGATGCGGAGACCGGCGGTGCCGCCTCGTTCGACGTGCTCGCCGAGACCGGCGACGACGGCCCGGTCGACGCTCCGGCCAGCCACAGCGCGGTGGTGATCCTCAGCTCTGGCACCACCGGAACCCCCAAGGGGGCCAAGCGCAGCATCGACCGCGACAAGGCCAAGGCGTCGATGCAGGCCAACCTCGCGGTGTTGACCCGCATCCCGGTCCGCTCCGGCGCCCCCACCCTGATCTCGGCCCCGCTCTTCCACACCTGGGGGTTCACCAACCTGCTGGTCGCCTCGATGATGGCGGCGCCGATGGTCCTGCGCGAGCGGTTCGACCCGGCCGACACGGTCGAGACGATGGCCCGCGAGAAGGTGCGCACCTTCGTGGCCGTGCCCGCCATGCTGCAGCGGATCCTCGACCTCCCCGAGGAGTGGCTGCGCGACCACGACACGTCCAGCCTCGAGGTGGTGGCGCTGTCCGGTTCGGCCCTGCCCGGGGGTCTGGCCACCCGCTGGATGGACGTGTTCGGCGACAACATCTACAGCCTCTACGGGTCGACCGAGGTCGCGGCGGTGGCCATCGCCGACCCCGCCGACCTGCGAGCTGCTCCCGACACCGCCGGCCCACCGTTGCCGGGGATCGACGTCCGGCTGCTCGACGAGGACGACGACGAGGTCCCCCACGGCGAGACCGGGCGCATCTTCGTGCGCAGCGGCATGCTCTTCGACGGCTACACCAGCGGTGGCTCCAAACCGGTCATCGACGGGTACATGAGCACCGGCGACCTCGGCCACTTCGACGATGACGGGCGCCTCTACGTCGACGGCCGCGAAGACGACATGATCGTCTCCGGTGGCGAGAACGTCTACCCCCAAGAGGTCGAGGAGGTCATCCTCCGCCACGAGGCCATCAGCGATGCCGTCGTGTTCGGCGTGTCCGACGACGAGTTCGGGCAGCGGCTCGTGGCGGTCGTGGTCGCCACCGATGGGGCATCGCCCACCGAAGACGAGATCAAGGACTGGGTCCGGTCGAACCTGGCCCGCTACAAGGTGCCCCGCGAGGTGCGGTTCCGCGACGAGCTGCCCCGCAACCCGACCGGCAAGCTCCTGCGCCGGGTCCTGATCGACGAGTCCGAGCCGGGCTGAACCGGCCGAGTGCGGGCCCCTCCGGTCATCGTCGTCGACGGGGGGACGGTGCCGGCCAGTAGCGGGGATCCACGTCGTCGTCGGGCTCGAGCGGGCGCATCAACAGGTCGATCGCGCTCCACGACGTGCGCGACCACGGAAAGAACACCAGCGGCGTGACCGCGGCCACGGTGACGGTGATGGCGACCAGCGCACCCGCCGGAGGATCCGGCATCGTCGCCGCCACGCCGACCACGACCGCCAGCAGCAGCGCACCGAAGCTCACGATGGTGTTGATGCCGAGCGCCCCGACCCAATGTCCCTCCACCCGGTCGAAGCGGAACCCACAGGTGGGGCAGTGCTCGACCATGGTGAACCACCGGGGGAACAGGCCACCGCCGCCACAGACCGGGCACCGACGCCTGGCCGCCCGACGCAGCACCCTCGACACGGTCAGCGGGGGCATCGGCTCCGAAGGTGGTCCGGGGTGGTCGTGCACACGTCCAGTGTCGCCGCGTCCGGTCCGGTACCGTCGCGGCGGCAGCGGTGAGCGGCCCAGGGAGGATGTGGACCATGGCAGAGATGGCGATCGGGACGGCCGTGGGCTGGCTCGCCGAGCGCGATCCCGATCGACCGGCGATCACCCACGAGGGCCGGACCGTCACCCGCGCCGAGCTCGACCGTCGCACCAACCGCCTCGCCCGCGCCTACGCCGAGCTGGGAGTCGGCCAGGACGCCCTGGTCACCGTCGGTCTGCCCAACGGCATCGAGTTCTACGAGGCTTGCATCGCCGCGTGGAAGCTGGGTGCGACCCCCCAGCCGATCTCGGCCCGGCTGCCGGTGCGCGAGCGCGAGGCGATCGTCGAGCTGGCCGACCCGCCGATCGTGGTCGGGGTCGAGCCCGGCTCCCACGGCGACCGCACCTGTCTGCCGATCGGGTACGAGCCCGACCCCTCCCTCGACGACGGCCCCCTGCCCGAGCGGATCGCAACCGCGCTGAAGGCGCCCACCTCGGGGGGCAGCACCGGACGCCCCAAGATCATCGTGTCGGGCCAGGCGGGGGTGGTCGACCCCGAGGCCGCACGGCCCTTCGGCGCGTCGCTCGACGGCGTCCAGCTCGTACCCGGCCCGCTCTACCACAACGCCCCGTTCATGTTCTCGATGAACGGACTCTTCACCGGCAACCACCTGGTGGTGATGACCCGCTTCGACCCCTCGCTGACCCTCGATCTGGTCGAGCGACACCGGGTCGACTGGATGCTGCTGGTGCCGACGATGATGCACCGCATCTGGCGGCTCCCCGACGAGGAGAAGTTCGGTCGCGACCTCTCGTCGATCAACGGCATCCTCCACCTGGGCGCACCGTGCCCGCCCTGGCTCAAGCAGGCGTGGATCGACTGGCTCGGCCCCGACCGGATCTGGGAGCTCTACGCCGGGACCGAAGCGCAGGGCGTCACCATCATCAGCGGCCAGGAGTGGCTCGACCATCCCGGATCGGTCGGCAAGATCCGCGAGGACACGATGAAGATCTGCGATCCCGACGGCAACGAGCTGGCGCCTGGTGAGGTGGGCGAGCTCTGGATGAAGGTGCCCGAGGACCGGCCCACCTACCGCTACATCGGTGCCTCCGCCCGCCACCGCGACGGCTGGGAGTCACTCGGCGACATGGGCTCGATCGATGCCGACGGCTACCTCTACCTGGCCGACCGGTTGAGCGACATGATCCTCTCCGGTGGGTCGAACATCTATCCGGCGGAGGTCGAAGCCGCCCTCGATGAGCACCCGGCGGTGTCGTCGTGCGCGGTCATCGGGCTTCCCGACGACGAGATGGGCAACATCGTGCACGCGGTCGTGCACCTGCGTCCTGGTCACGAGGAGGTCGGCGACGACGAGCTGGCGGAGTTCCTCGCCGAGCGACTCGTGCGCTACAAGATCCCCCGTTCGTTCGAGCGGGCTGACGCCCCGGTGCGCGACGATGCCGGGAAGGTCCGCCGGTCGGCGCTTCGCCAGGAGCGGCTGTGACATTCGACCCTTGCCGGGACCCAGGCCCCACCGCATGGTGGACGAAGAGGAGGTTGTCATGATTGACCAGGTGATCGTGCCGCTGGACGGTTCCGAGCACGCGGACCGTGCCCTGCGCCCGGCCATCGAGGTGGCGCGCCGCCTCGGCGCGTCGGTCTCGTTGTTGCGGGCCATCCACCCCGACGACGTCGAGGTCGCCAAGACCGAACTGAGCGAGCGCCGCGATCAGCACGAACCCCCCGGGTGCGAGCTGATCATCGACACCATGAACGGCCCGGTCGGAGCGATCGCCAGCGCGATCGACGAACGTCCCGACTCGCTGGTGTGCATGACCACCCACGGCCGCAGCGGCCTCACCCGCGCCCTGCTCGGGTCGGTGGCCGAGGAAGCGCTGCGCGAGGTCGATGTCCCCTTCATGCTGGTGGGCCCGGCGTATGTTCCCGGAACCGGGCTGGGGTCCTGCGTGATCGTCCCCGTCGACGGCAGCCAGCGATCCCAAGCGGTCCTGCCCATCGCCGCCGACTGGTCGACCCGACTCGAGGTGCCGCTGTGGGTCGTGACCGTGGTCGATCCCGCCCAGGTCGAGAAGGTGAAGGTCGACGGCGGCGACCTCCAGGAGGACGGGTACGTGCACCGCCTGGCCACCTCGCTTCCCGCCACCGGCCAGGAGCGCGACTGGGAGGTCCTCCACAGCGCCGACCCGGCCGAGGGGATCACCGACTTCGTCGAGGCACGCAACGGCGGGCTGATCGTCATGGCCACCCACGGCCGTTCCGGGCTGGCTCGGGTCGCACTCGGCAGCGTGGCCAGCCGCGTCGTGCGCGACCACCAGGGCCTCACCCTCGTCGTCCGTCCCTCTGACCTCGACGACCGCTGACCATCGGGAGATCCATCCACCCACATCGGAGCCAACCATGATGCTGATCGACAACCGCACCGGGCTCGAGGTCCTCGACCGCGACGAGTGCTTTCGATTGCTGGGGCTCAACGGGGTGGGCCGCATCGCGGTGGTCGACGGCGGCCATCCGGTGATCCTGCCCGTCAACTACGTGGTGGACGCCGAGCAGATCATCTTCCGCACCGCGCCGGGCACCAAGCTCGACTCGGCGGTGCGCACCCAGCGCGTCGCGTTCCAGATCGACAACGCCGACCCGATGTACCACACCGGGTGGAGCGTGCTGGTGATCGGACGCTGCGAGGAGATCACCGATCCGGGGCGACGGGCCGAGATCGAACAGCTCCCGTTGCGGCCCTGGGCCCAGGGTGCCAAGGACCACATCGTGGCCATCGCCGCCGAGGAGGTGTCGGGGCGCCGGGTCGTGCACGTGGCCGACCGCCGGTAGCGACCTCCGGGCCGCCCGCCGCCAGGCTCCGCACCGTCAGGAACCGGCGAGGTCGACCTCGACGTCGAGCTCGAGGGCACCGGCGAGCAGCTCGGCCCGCTCGTTGGCGGAGTAGATCTCGAGCGACGGGTCCGATTCGGCATCTGCGGTGGCGACGATGCGCAGCGTCGCGGTGTCGGGATCGACCTCGGCGGAGACGTCGCGGATCACCAGCGAGTGCGACCGGTCGAGTCCGATGGCCACCCGCAGCAGTCCTGCCAGCACCGACACCGCCGAGCGGTCGGCGTCATCGAGGGCAGCCCACTCGGGATGCTTGGGCTTGGGAGCGCTCTTGCGGTGGTAGCGGGCGATCAGCGCGATCAGCTCGATCTCGTGGTCGGTGAACCCCAGCAGCTGCTCGCTGTTGCGGATCACGTAGTACGAGTGCTTGTGGTGGGCCGAGTGGTTGATGAACAGGCCGACGTTGTGCAGCAGGCCTGCCGCCTCCAGCAGCTCCCGATGGTGGTCGTCGAGACCGTGGAGGTCCCGTGTCTCGTCGAAGAGGCGGAGGGCGAGCTCGGTGAGGTGCTCGCTGTGCTCGCGGTCGGGGTCGAGCGCGGCCACGTGCAGGACGCTGGTGCGACGCAGGTCGGACAGGTGGTGCAGCGAGCTTCCTCTGACCTGGTGCAACCGGTCGAGCAGGACCCCTTCGCGCAGGGCGAAGTTCGAGACCAGGAGCGACTCGATGCCCATCGCCGCGGCCACCTGCTCGAGGACGATGGCGCCGGCGACGATGATGTCGGCCCGCTTGGCGTCCATCCCCGGCAGCTTCGCCCGCTCGTCCACCGTCGGCACCGACACCAGCAGCTCGATCACCCCGGCCAGCTCCTCGGTGGTGAACTCGATGTTGCTGACCGACCGTGGGAGGTCGTTCCCGCGCTGGGCGATCGCCATCGCCGCCAGCGTCTCGATCGTCCCCGACGATCCCGCCGCGACGTCGAAGCCGTGGACTCCCAGGTCGTGGACCGCGGGCCCGAGGAAGGCACGCACGTACTGGCGGCAGGCCGTCACCTGGTCGGGGCCGATCTCGTCGCCGGCGAAGAACCGGTCGGTGAGGCGGATGGCGCCCAGCTTGAGGCTACGAGCCTCGATCGTTCGGCCCTGCTCGCCGATCACCAGCTCGGTGCTGCCACCGCCGATGTCGACCACCAGCAGGCGTTGATCGAACACCGGCAGGGCGTGGAGCACCCCGATGTGGATGAGACGTGCCTCTTCCACGCCCGAGATGATCTCCACCTCGATCCCCGCCTCCTCCCGTGCCCGCCGGATGAATACCTCGTGGTTGTCCGCTTCGCGCACCGCGCTGGTGGCCACCGCGGTGACGTCGGCGGCCCAGATGTCGGCAAGCTGCCCGAACCGGCGGAGCGCGGCGATGCCGCGGTCGATGGCATCGTCGCTCAGCTCGCGCATGTCGTTCGCGCCGTGGCCGAGTCGGACGACCTCCTTCTCCTGGGTCAGCACCTCGAACCGCTGATCGGATGTCGAGCGGGCCACGAGCAGGTGCACCGAGTTGGTGCCGATGTCGATGGCCGCGTGGGCGCGACCATCGACGGGGTCGTCGTGGTCGGCGTCGCCGGCCACCTCGCTCGCACCGGCGACGACGGTGGGGTGATTGGGCGAGGGTGGGCCGGTCACCGCTCGCCCTCGCGGAGCCTCCAGCGCCGGTCGACGGTGAGGGGAGTGCCGTCGGCCTCGACCCGACCGGTGGAGACGAGGTGAACGAGATGAGCCAGCACCGATCGTGCGGCTGCGGGGTGAAGCTTCTCGTCGACGTCCGCGTAGAGCACGGCGACGATGTCGTCGATGTGGTCGTCGCCGGCGGCGAGGCGCTCGAGGATCTGGCGGGTGCGCTCCTCTCGGTGGGCGATCAGGGCCCGGACGAACGGCTTCGGGTCGGTGATGGGTGGACCGTGGGTGGGCCAGTAGATCTCGTCGTCGCGGTCGAGCAGGCGACGCAGGTTGGCCAGGTAGTCGCCGAGGTCGCCGTCGGGTGAGGGGATCACCGACGTCGACCAGCCCATGACGTGGTCGCCGGTGAACAGCGCCCGCTCCTCGGCGAGCGCGAAGCACAGGTGGTTGGAGATGTGCCCGGGCGTGTGCAGGGCTTCGATCGTCCACCCGTCGCCCTCGATGACCGCTCCGTCGGTGGTGACGACGTCGGGCACGAAGTCGAGGTCGGATCGCTCCTCCTGTGGGGGGTCACCGTCGGTGGTGTCGCGCTGGCGGTCGGTCTCGGGATGGGGCCCGAACCCGTAGGTCGGGGCCCCGGTCAGCTCCTTGAGCGGCGACGCGGCGGGGGAGTGGTCGCCGTGGGTGTGGGTGATGAGGATGTGGGTCACCGACTCGCCGTCGAGCGCCCGCTGGAGGGCCTCGATGTGGGCGGGTTGGTCGGGGCCGGGGTCGATCACCGCCACGTTGCGGTGACCCACGATGTAGGTGCCCGTGCCGGTGAAGGTGAAGGGTCCGGGGTTCTCGGCGACCACGCGGCGGATGAGGGGGGATACCTGGTCGACCCTCCCGTAGTCCACGGAGAAGTCCCGGTCGAAGGGCACAGCCACGTCCACCACCCTACGGCCTCGGGATCCCGAGCCGAGGTGACGGGGTGCGGCGGAGCGTGCCGCGTACCCTGGTGCGGGTGAGGTTCCATCCTTCGAACGCGATCCGAGCCCGGGGTCCGGCGCCACGGGTCATGGCCGTGCTGGCCGCGCTCGCGGCCCCGACGTTGCTCGTCGGAGGGCTCGCCGGATGCGGCGAGCTCCAGCCCATCGAGTACACCCGGGCCAGCACCACCACGATCGACCCCGCCGAGGACCCCTCGGACCCGGCCGTGGTCGGCGAGGAGCCCGCGGAGATGCGCAGCGCCCGCTACACCGTCGAGCCGGGCGACAGCCTCAGCAGCATCGCGAACGAGCTCGGGGTCAACATCGACGTCCTCATGGCGGTCAACAACATCACCGACCCCAATGCGTTGGAGGCCGGGGTCACCCTCCGCGTCCCGGGTCCGAACGACACCGCGCCCGCACCGTGGCAACAGGAGGATCGGAGCACCCCGTGATCGCCCCGCGCGCTGGCGGTGCCATCGACGCTCGGCGGTAGCATCGGGCCCGATGGATCGACACGTGCCACCGGGGATGCCCGACGACGGGTGGCGAGGCCGTCGAGCCGCCCGCGTGGTGCTGATCGATTCGGCCAAGCGGGTGCTGCTGTTGCGGGCATCGGACCCGGGACGCCCCGACGGCGGTTCCTGGTGGGAGATCCCCGGCGGCGGCCAGGATCCCGGCGAGACGAGCGAGATCGCTGCCGCCCGCGAGCTCTACGAGGAGACCGGCATCGTCGACGCCGAGATCGGCCCGTGCGTGTGGGAGCAGCACTGCCAGTTCCAGTTCGGTCCCTACCAGTTCGACCAGCGCGAGCGGGTGCACGTGGCCTGGTGTGGCATCGAGGACACGATCGAGCCGGCACACCTGGAACCGCTCGAGGCGATGGCGTTCAGTGGGTCGCACTGGTGGAGCCTCGACGAGCTGCTCGGAAGCGATGCCCCCACGCTTCCGCCCAACCTGCGCCAGCACCTCCCCGACCTCATCGAGGGCCGCCTCCCCGATCCCCCGATCAACATCGGCGACATCGACTTCTGAACCGTTCCTGCACCGTCGAGCGCCGATGTGGCGACGGTCACCGCGACTGTGAACGCGGGGGTGGCCTGAGCCATCATGGTTTCGACCAGTCGGAGGTAGCGGTGACACATCAGATGCGCAGGTGGTTGGCTCCGCTCGTGGTGGCCGCCGCGCTGCTCGGAGCCTGCGCTGGAGACGACTCCGGGTCCGAGTCCACCGCCGGTGCCCCCGGAAGCGACGACGACACCCCGTTCGAGGGGGTGCCGCTGGCCGAGGGGACCCCGAAGCCCGACTTCACCCTGACCGACACCGACGGCGACGAGTTCGACTTCGTGGCCGACACCGAGGGCACCACGACGCTGCTGTTCTTCGGCTACACCCACTGCCCCGACATCTGCCCACCCCACCTCGCCCAGATCGCCCAGGTGCTCGACCGGCCCGATGCCCCCACCAACGTCGAGGTCGTGTTCGTCACCGTCGACCCCGAGCGCGACACCCCCGAGGTCATCCGCGAGTTCCTCGACCAGTTCGACCCGGCCTTCGTCGGCCTCACCGGCGACCCCGACGACATCGCCGCCGCCCAACAGGCCGCTGGCGTGGCGGTCGCCATCGTCGAGGAGCCCGACGAGAACGGGGACTACACCGTCGGCCACTCGGGCGAGATGCGGGCCTATGCCCCCAACGGCACGGGGTATGTGACCTTCCCGTTCGGGACCCGCCAGAGCGAGTTCCTCCACGACCTCCAGATCCTCGACACCCTCCAGACCCCCGAGGACTCACCGTGACCCGCACCCGCCGGCGCCCCGCCCCGCTCGGTCTGGTCGTCGGCACCCTGGTCCTCGTCGCCACCGCCGTCGGTGGATGCTCGGGGGACGAACAGGCGGGAACCGAACCGGCCCCGGCGATCACCGTCACCGACGCCGTCATCGCCGTGCCCGCAGGTGCCAACACCGCGATGTACCTCACCATCGAGAACGCGGGTGGCGCCGACGACCGGCTCGTCGCGGCGAGGGCGCCGATCGCCGATCGCATCGAGCTGCACGAGACCCGTGAAGGTGACGACGGGCTCATGCAGATGCACCGCCTCGACCACGTCGAGGTCGCGGCCGGGTCCGAGGTGCGGTTCGAGCCCGGAGGGCTCCACGTGATGATCTTCGACGTCGTCGCGCTGGACGAGGGTGACGTCGTCGAGGTCGAGCTGGAGTTCGAACGCAGCGCCACCATGAGCGTCGAGGCCGTGGTCGAGCCCTACACCGACCTCGGCGATGGCTGACCGGCGACGGTCGGCGATGGTGGCCGTGGCGATGGCGGTGGCGCTCGCCGGATGCGGCGGCGGGGACGCGGTCGCCCGTGGCGAGGCGACCGCTGAGGACCTGGGCTGCACCTCGTGCCACTCGACCGGCACCGACGACGGCCTCGGGCCGGGCTGGGGAGGCCTCTGGGGCACCGAGCGCGAGCTGGCCGACGGCACCACCGCCGTGGTCGACGAGGCCTACCTGCGACGGTCGGTCACCCAGCCCGACGCCCAGGTGGTCTCGGGCTGGGACCCGATCATGCCCCGTGTCACCCTGTCCGATGATGAGCTCGACGACGTGGTGGCCTATCTTCGCGAGGTCACCGGTGGTTGAGCCGACCCGCCGCGTGGTGGCCATCGGAGGTGTGCTGTGACCTGGTGGTGCGTGACCGTCACCGAGACCTGGACCTGGTCGTTCCGGGCCTACCCCGGCATCTGGCTCTCGGTCCTGGCGCTGGTGGTCCCCTACCTGGTCGCCATGTACCGCCGGACCGGGGCGAACCCCGGGCGCGGCCGTCGGGTGGCGTTCTTCCTCGCCGGGGTCGCCGTCTACTGGATCGCCACCGACTGGCCGCTCGGCACCCTCGGGGCCGGCTACCTGGCCAGCGTCCACATGGTCCAGTACCTGCTCTACAGCCTGGGCGCGGCCCCGCTCATCCTGTTGGGGATCCCCGAGTGGATGGCCCGACGCATCCTCGGCCGGCTGCGCCTCTACCGGGCGGTTCGGCTCATGTCGCGCCCGCTGGCCGCCGGTCTCGTCTTCAACGCCGTGCTGGTGGTGACCCACGCGCCCCTGACCGTCGACACGCTCCGCTCCAGCCAGTTCGGCTCGTTCGGACTCGACCTGATGTGGTTGCTCGCTGGCCTGCTGTTCTGGATGCCGGTCATCTCCCCCATGCCGGAGCTGCGGCCGAGCTCCTACGGCACCCGCATGGTCTATCTGTTCCTGGCCGGACAGGTGATCCCCATGATCCCCGGCGGGTTCCTCACCTTCTCGGAGTTTCCGCTCTACCAGACCTACGAGCTGGCCCCCCGCATCGGAGGCTTCTCCGCCGGGCACGACCAGGCCCTCGCCGGGGCGCTCATGAAGGTGGGCGGTGTGCCCGTGGTGTGGGGGACCATGTTCGCCCTCATGATCAGGTGGGCGCGCAGCGAGGGCCACATGGCCGACACCAGGTCCGGGTCCAAGACCAGGATCGAACCCGCCACCTGAGCCGACCGGCGGTCAGCGGGTCGCCCGCGGTCGCCTCACCGGTCGGCGAGGACCTCGCGCAGGCCCTGCGCGGCGCGCCGGCCGATGACCTGGAACGCCACGTGCAGCACCGGGTCGGCGACCCGCGACGGGCCGAGCAGGGCCAGATCGGCGTGGTAGGTGACACGGGTGCCGCCGTCCTCGGTGGCCACGAAGGTCAAGGTGTCGATCGAGCGCAGCCGGGGTGTCGTGCCGACGAGGACCATGCGGTGGGGCGGGTCCCACTCGGTGATCTCGTACTCGAGGCTCTGGCGGCTGCCCGCGGTGGAGGTGACGACCCGGAACCGGCTGCCGAGCCCGAGCTCGGTGTCGCTGTCGTCGAGGTGCTCGGCCTCGACCACACCGGGGTCCCACTCCGCGGTGTTGGAGAAGTCCGACAGGTACGCGAAGACCTCGTCGATGCCGAGCGCCGTCTCGACGGTGGTCTCATACGACGCCATGGCCGGGTCAGAGCCCCCCGGGGCCCTGCGCCGCGTCGGGCACGAGCAGGCTGTCGACGACGTGGACGACCCCGTTGGTGGTCTCGACGTCGGTCTCGGCCAGCGGGACGCCGGCGAAGGTGTAGGCGTCCTCTCCCTCGTTCGCCAGCCGGGCCCCTTCGCCCCCGAGGGTGGTGAGGTACATCTGCACCGACACCTCCTCGGTCAACACCGGGCGATCGACGACGTGGAACATCAGCACCGTCTCGAGCAGGTCGGGGTCGGTGTCGAGCACCTCTGTCTGGTCGGCGGTGAGCTCTTCGAAGGCGGCATCGGTCGGTGCGAACAGGGTGAACGGACCCGACCCGGTGAGGATGCCGATCAGCTCGGGATCGAGGGTCTCGTCCTCGATGAGGGTGAGGAAGGTGTCGAAGTCGCCCATGTCCTCGAGGGTGGAGAGCGCGTCGACCGGCTCGGGGATCGACTCGAGCGCCTCGTCGATGTCGTCCTCGAGCGAGGCCGGGACCAGCACCTGGTCGATCTCGTGGACGATGCCGTTGGTGGCGATCGTGTCGGCGGTGGTCAGCTCGGCTTGATCGTCGACCTCGATGATGGTGGTGGGCTCGGCGCCTTCGTCGGTGGCAGGCTCCTCGGTCTCCTCGACCGGGATGGTGGACCCTTCCAGGCTGGTGACCTCACCGAGCTCGACCAGCTCGGCCGAGGTGTGGTCGCCCTCGACGACATGGTGGCTGAGGAGGTCACCGAGCAGCGCGGAGTTGGCGTCGTCGAGCAGGGCGGCGAGCAGGCCGTCGGGCAGGTCGTCGAAGGCGGCGTCGGTGGGAGCGAAGACGGTGAAGGGTCCCTCGCCCGACAGGTCGTCGCCGAGTCCGGCAGCGTCGATGGCGTCGGCCAGGGACGTGTAGCTGCTGTCGATCGTCTCGACCACGTCGCGGGGGGCGGTCTCGGGGTTCTCGCCGGTGACGATCAACGACTGCTCGTCACCGGCGCAGGCAGCGGTGACCACCGCCAGCGCGGCGATCAGGGCGACGGTTCGAAGGGCACGGAGGCGCAACATGGGCCCTTTTCTACCGGTTCGGTGCCCGTCGAACCCAACCCTGGGCCGCCGGGCGACCGTTTCGGGCCTCCCCGGAGTTGGGTAGCGTCGGGAGCATGCCGCCTTCGACCGGAGCCCCAGGAGTGCCGCGTGACCCGACCCGGGTGGTGGTCGAGGGCGTCACCCCACAGGTGGACGCCGGTCGTTTCGCCGCCAAGTGCACCGTGGGCGAGCCCTTCGTCGTCGAAGCCGACGTGTTCACCGACGGCCACGATCTGGTCGCCGCCGCACTGTGGGTGCGGGGCCCGGGCTCGGAGGCCACCACCGAGATCCCCATGGAGCCGATGGTGAACGACCGCTTCACCGCCCAGGTCGTACCGGACCGGCTCGGCCGATGGGCCTACACCGTCGTCGGCTGGGTCGACCGCTTCGAGACCTGGAAGCACGGCACCGGTCGCAAGGTCGAAGCCGGACAAGACGTCGAGGTCGAGCTCCAGCTCGGCGCCGCGCTGGTGTCCGCCGCCGCCGAACGGGCCAGCGGGCCCGACGAAGCGGTGCTCGCCGACGCCGCCACCGCCTTCGACGCCGGGCGCAGCGAACCGCTCGGCGACACCGAGGTGTCGGCGGCGATGCGCCGCTGGGCCGAGCGTGAGCCCGTCGTTCGCCACGCTCGCACCCTCGAGGTGGTCGTCGAGCGCGAACGTGCCCGTCACGGCGCCTGGTACGAGCTCTTCCCTCGCTCGACCTCGGCGGACCCCGAGCGCTCCGGGACCCTCCGGGACGCCGCCAAGCGGGTCCCCTACGTCGCCGACATGGGTTTCGAGGTCCTCTACCTGCCGCCCATCCACCCCATCGGCACCACCTTCCGCAAGGGCCCCAACAACTCGGTCGAGCCCTCGTCCGGCGACCCGGGCAGCCCGTGGGCGATCGGGTCTCCCGACGGTGGACACACCGCCATCGACCCCGACCTCGGCACCTTCGGCGACCTCGCGTTCCTGGTCGAGGAGGCCGAGTCGCACGGCCTCGAGGTGGCCCTCGACCTGGCGTTCCAGTGCTCGCCCGATCACCCCTGGGTCACCGAGCACCCGCAGTGGTTCCGGCACCGCCCCGACGGCACGATCCAGTACGCCGAGAACCCGCCCAAGAAGTACCAGGACATCTACCCGATCGACTTCGAGTCCGACGACTGGGAGGCGCTGTGGGACGCGCTCGCCGACGTCGTGCGGTTCTGGATCGACCGCGGCATCCGCATCTTCCGGGTCGACAACCCCCACACCAAGCCGTTCCGGTTCTGGGAGTGGCTGATCCGCACGATCCACGACGAGCACCCCGGCACCATCTTCTTGTCCGAGGCCTTCACCCGACCCAAGGTGATGTACCAGCTGGCCAAGCTCGGCTTCAGCCAGTCCTACACCTACTTCGCCTGGCGCCAGAGCGCGTGGGAGCTGCGCGAGTACTTCACCGAGCTCACCACCAGGCCGGTCGTCGACTTCTTCCGCCCCAACGCCTGGCCCAACACGCCCGACATCCTCACCGAGCAGCTCCAGCACGGCGGCCGCCCCGTCTTCATCCAACGCCTCGTGCTGGCCGCCACCTTGTCGGCGAACTACGGGATCTACGGTCCGGCGTTCGAGCTGGTCGAGCAGGTTGCGGTCCGCCCGGGAAGCGAGGAGTACCTCGACTCCGAGAAGTACCAGCAACGCACCTGGGACCTCGAGGCACCCCACAGCCTCCGTGGCCTCATCACCATCGTGAACCGGATCCGCCACGACCATCTGGCCCTCCAACAGGACCGCACCCTGTTGTTCCACCCCACCGACAACGACGCGCTCCTGTGCTACTCGAAGACCACCCACGACGGATCCGACCCGATCCTGGTGGTCGTCAACGTCGATCCCGAACATCGCCAGGCCGGGTGGGTCGACCTCGACCTCGACGCGCTCGGCCTGCCGCACCACCAGCCGTTCGAGGTCCACGACTTGCTCGGCGGGGCACGCTACAGCTGGATCGGGGCCAGCAACTTCGTCGAGCTCGACCCCCAGAGCCTGCCCGCCCACATCTTCTCGGTGGTGGCACTGTCGGGTGCCGAGCCTGACCTCTCGCAGGCCACCTGAACCAGCAGCACGATCCGCCCGCCTACCTCCAGGGAACTCGCACATGACCCTCGTGGACGATCCAGAGTGGTACCGCGACGCCATCATCTACGAGCTGCACGTACGCAGCTTCGCCGACAGCAACAACGACGGCGTCGGCGACTTCGCCGGACTCACCTCCTCGCTCGACTACCTGAGCGACCTGGGCGTCACCGCCATCTGGCTGCTGCCGTTCTACCCGTCACCGCTTCGCGACGACGGGTACGACATCGCCGACTACAACGGCGTCAACCCGTCATATGGCACGCTGCGCGACTTCCGCCGGTTCCTCAAGGCCGCCCACGAGCGCGGTCTGCGGGTCATCACCGAGCTGGTGATGAACCACACCTCCGACCAGCACGAGTGGTTCCAGCGGGCCCGGCGTGCACCGAAGGGCTCGAAGTGGCGTGACTTCTACGTCTGGGAGGACACCCCCGAGCGCTACCCCGACGCCCGCATCATCTTCCAGGACTTCGAGACCTCGAACTGGACCTGGGACCCGGTGGCGGGCCAGTACTACTGGCACCGGTTCTACTCGCACCAGCCCGACCTCAACTTCGAGAACCCCGCGGTGCGCAAGGCCATGTTCGCCACCCTCGACAAGTGGTTCCAGATGGGTGTCGACGGGGTTCGCCTCGACGCCGTGCCCTACCTGTTCGAGCGCGACGGCACCAACTGCGAGAACCTCCCCGAGACCCATCAGTTCCTGAAGGACCTGCGCACCCACGTCGACTCCAAGTGGGACAACCGCATGTTCCTGGCCGAGGCCAACCAGTGGCCCGAGGACGCCGCGGCCTACTTCGGCGACGGCGACGAGTGCCACATGAACTTCCACTTCCCGGTCATGCCCCGGTTGTTCATGGCGATCCGCCAGGAGGAGCGGCTCCCGATCGTCGACATCCTCGAGCAGACGCCCGAGCTACCGCCCGGCTGCCAGTGGGCCACCTTCTTGCGCAACCACGACGAGCTCACCCTCGAGATGGTGACCGACGAGGAGCGCGACTACATGGTGCGGGCCTACGCCAACGACCCCCAGATGCGGATCAACCTCGGCATCCGCCGCCGGCTCGCACCGTTGCTGCAGAACGACCGCCGCCGCATCGAGCTGCTGAACGGGCTGCTGTTCTCGCTGCCGGGCACACCCGTCGTCTACTACGGCGACGAGATCGGCATGGGCGACAACGTCTACCTCGGCGACCGCGACTCGGTGCGAACGCCCATGCAGTGGAGCCCCGACCGCAACGCCGGCTTCTCCCGCGCCAACCCCCAACAGCTGTTCCTGCCCCCGGTGATCGACCCCGAGTACCACTACGAGACCATCAACGTCGAGCACCAGCTCCACAACCCCAACTCGCTGCTGTGGTGGACCCGCCGGCTGATCTCGCTCCGCAGGCGCCACCGGGTGTTCGGTCGCGGCGACCTCGAGTTCGTCGAACCCGACAGCCCCAAGGTCCTCGCCTTCACCCGCACCCTCGAAGAGGACGGTCACACCTCGCGCCTGTTGATCGTCGCCAACCTGTCCCGCCACCCCCAGCCGGTCGAGCTCGACCTGCGTCACCTCCAGGGGCTCCAGCCGGTCGAGATGTTCGGCCACACCCGGTTCGCACCCATCGGTGAGCTGCCCTACTACCTCACGCTCGCGCCCTACCAGTTCTTCTGGTTCGACCTCGAGCCGGTGCGAACCGTCGACGGGCCGATCGCCACCGACTGGGAGCCGCCGGTGGTCACCGTCGAGCGCGACTGGCACGAGCTGTTCACCGCCGACCGGCAGACGAAGCTGGCCGAGGTCATCCCCACCTTCCTGGCCGAGCGGCGCTGGTACGCGGGCAAGGACCGCACCGTGCGCGACGTCCGCCTGGTCGACACGCTGCCCATGGGCGGCACCAAGCGCCGCCCGATCGGCTACATGGTCATCGCCGAGGTCCGCTACGTCGGCGCCGACCCCGAGACCTACCTCCTCGCGTTCGCCGACGCGTCGGGCGAGCGAGCGGCCGACCTGCTCACCTACCGGCCAGAATCGGTCGTCGCCCAGCTCGAACGAACCGGTGGCGCCGACGCCGGGCTGCTCATCGACGGCGTCGCCAGCGCCGACTTCTGCACCGCGCTGCTGCAGTCCATCTCGCGGCGTCGCGAGCACCAGGGGCGGGCTGCGTCGATGGTCGGGCAGAGCCGTCCCGAGCTCCGCCGCCTCGTCGATGCCGGCGAGCTCGAACCCAAGCTGATCGGGGCCGAGCAGAGCAACACCTCGGTCATCTACGGAGATCAGGTGCTGGTCAAGCTCATCCGTCGCCTCGTCGACGGCACCAACCCCGAGCTCGAGATCGGCGACGCGCTCACCACGGCCGGGTTCGCCAACATCGCCAAGGTCCTCGGTGCCCTCGAGTACCGGGGACTCCACCAGCACGCCACCCTCGCGGTCGCCCAGGAGCTCGTCAGCCACGAGTCCGACGCCTGGACCCTCGCAGTCGACCTGCTCGGCCGCTTCTACGAACAGGTGGTCACCGAAGACGACGGCCTCGACGCACTGCCCCATGCGCCCGATCCCTTGGGTGTCGAGGTCATCGAACCGCCGGACGTGGTTCGCGACCTCATCGGTTCGTTCATCGAGCCGGTCGAGCGGTTGGCGCTCCGCACCGCCGAGATGCACGTCGCCATGGCGTCGGTCCCCGACGAGGCCTTCGCCACCGAGGCGTTCTCGACCCTCTACCAGCGGTCGCTCTACCAGAGCTTCCGGGGCCAGGCCCGCGCGACCCTCGCCGCCGCCCGGCGCAAGCTTCGCGCCCGCCAGCGACCGCTCGCTCCCGAGGTGGCCGAGGATCTCGGCCGCCTCATCGAGGCCGAGTCGGCGCTGATCGAGCGCTTCAACGGGGTGCGCGCCCACCGGATCGACACCCGGCGGGGCCGGATCCACGGGGACTACCACCTCGGGCAGGTCCTCTGGACCGGTCGCGACATGGTCATCATCGACTTCGAGGGCGAACCGGCCCGATCCATCGGCGAGCGTCGCATCAAGAAGTCGCCGCTGGTCGACGTCGCCGGCATGATCCGCTCGTTCCACTACGCCACCAGCGTCGCCCTCTTCGAGCAGGCCGAGCGGGGCATCATCCCCGAAGACGCCGCGGCCACCCGCCCCGTCGAGGTGTGGGGCGACTGGTGGCGCCAGTGGGTCGAGGCCATGTACCTGCGCCGCTACCTCGACGCCGCCGCGGGATCCGGTCTCGCGCCCGACGACCCCGACGACCTTCGCCTGCTGCTCGACGTGTACGGGCTGGAGAAGGCGCTCTACGAGCTGCGCTACGAGTTGCAGTACCGCCCCGAGTGGGTCCCGATCCCGCTCGGCGCGATCCTCTCCGCCCTCGACCGGGAGCCCGTGGCGTGACCGACGCCGCCCTGGCCGAGCTGGCCCAGCGATGGGGCGTCCAGACCGGCTACTGGGACGTCTCCGGCACGTGGCACGACACGCCGGTCGAGTCGCTGGTCGCCGTGCTCGGCCAGCTCGGCGCGCCGATCACCACCCCCGACGCCGCCGCCGACGCCTGCCTCGCCCACCGCCGCTCGATGTTCGAGCACCCCATCGAGCCGGTGTTCACCGTGGCGTCGGGCGACCTGCTGGCCTTCGAGCTGCGCCTGCCGGCCGGCACCGAGGGGCGGGTGCCGGTCACCGTCGTCACCGAAGACGGCGAGACCCGCAGCGACCTCGTGTCGCTGGCCGCGGTCGAGCCCCACACTCGTCACGAGGTCGACGGCCGCGCCTGGGACGTGCGCTGGGTCGTCACCGCGCTCGCCCTCCCGGTCGGCTACCACCGCGCGGTCGTCGAGGTGTCCGGCACCGAGCACCGAGCCACGGTCCTCGCGCCGCCTCCCGGGTTGCCCGCGTTCCGGGGTGCGCCCGGCTGGGGTGTCTTCGCCCCGACCTACGGCTTCGTTCCCTCCGGCCGGCCCGGGGTCGAGCACCTCGGCATCGGCCACATCGGCGACCTGGGCGCGCTGGCTGGCGGGCTCGCCCCGCTCGGGGCGCGGGTGGTCTCCACGTTGCCGCTGCTGGCCACCTTCCTCGACGAACCGTTCGAGCCCAGCCCCTACTCGCCGATCAGCCGACGGTGGTGGGGTGAGCTGCACCTCGATCCCACCCGCCTCCCCGGGCTGGCCGACAGTCCCGACGCCCAGGCCTTCGTGGGCTCGCGTCGGGTCGAGGCCGCGGCAGCCGACCTCGCGGCCCAACCGCTGGTCGACCACCGGGGCGCCGCCCGGCTGATGCGCGACCTGCTCGACACCCTCGTGGCCGAGGTGGCGGGCACCGAGGGACCGACCGCCGCCGCGCTCGAGCGCTTCGCCGCCGACCATCCCGAGCTCGACCGCTACGCCCGGTTCCGGGCACTGGTCGAACAGCACGGCCAGGACTGGGGAGCGGCGCGAGCGTCGTGGCTCGGCCGAGACATCGGCGCGGACGACGTCGACCCGGCCGTCGTCGCCCGTCACCGCTACATCCAGTTCGCCGCCGACGAGCAGCTCGGCCGGCTCGATCGCCAGCTGCGGTCCCACGACCAGCTGCTCGCCCTCGACCTGCCGCTCGGGGCCAACCCCGACGGCTTCGACGTGTGGGCCAACCCCGACGACTACGCGGTCGGGGTCGCCACCGGCGCGCCACCGGACGACCTCTTCGCCGGTGGCCAGAACTGGGGCTTTCCCCCGGTGCATCCCATCACCAGCCGTGCCCGTGCCCACGACGAACTGGTGCGGGCGGTCCGACACCACATGACCCACAGCGGGCTCCTTCGCATCGACCACCTCATGTCGCTCGAACGGCTGTGGTGGGTCCCCGACGGCGCATCGGCCCGCGACGGCGTCTATGTCCGGTACCCCACCAACGAGCTCATGGCGGTCGTCGCCATCGAGGCGTCCAGGGCCGACGTCATGGTGCTGGGCGAGAACCTCGGTACCGTGAGCGACGAGATCAACGCCACCATGGAGCAGTGGCAGATGCTCGGGATGTACGAGCTGCAGTTCGAGGCCTGGCGGGCAGAGGAGCAGGGCCGCATCAGCGAGCCGGCGCCGCTCACCGTCGCCGGGCTCAACACCCACGACATGCCGACCTTCGCCGGTTGGTGGGAGGGCCACGACATCATCGACTCGGTCGACCTCGGGCTCATCGAGCCCGGCGAGGCTCCCGCCCGTCTCGAGGAGCGCCGGGCCCAGATCGCGGCCCTGGCCGGAGTGCTCGGACGGGAGCTGGGCACCGAGGTGGTGGCCGAACCTCGGGCGGTGATGGCGGCCGCGCTCGAATGGCTCGGCGGCACACCCGCGCAGATCGTTGTCGCCACCCTCGAAGACCTCTGGCTCGAGGAACGACCCCAGAACGTTCCCGGCACCCACGACGAACGCCCGAACTGGCGTCGCCGCTTCGCACGCCGCCTCTCCGACGCGCTCGACGACCCGACCGTGGTCGCCACGCTCGAAGCGCTGCAGCGAGCTCGCACCGATGTCCCCACCCCCACGGAGGACCAGCAGTGACCACGCCCGAACCCGGATCGATCTTCGGCCCCAACTCACCCTCGAGCCCTTCGAGCTCCGCGCCGAGCCCGTCGCCGAGCTCGTCTGCAGGTGCATCGCCGAGCGGGAGTGCCGAACCCACCATGCTCGGCGATCACGACCTGCACCTGTTCAACGAGGGCACCCACCGCTACCTGCACCGCCACCTCGGCGCCCACCCGATCGAGCACGAGGGCCGGCCCGGCACCTGGTTCGGCGTGTGGGCACCCAGCGGCCGAGAGGTGTCGGTCGTGGGCGACTTCAACCAGTGGGACCCGACCGCCGATCCCCTGCGTCCCCGCGGCGCCTCGGGGATCTGGGAGGGCTGGATCCCCGGCATCGGCGCCGGCACGCTCTACAAGTACAGCATCGTCGGTCCCTCGGGCCGCACCTTCGAGAAGGCCGATCCCTTCGCCACGCTGGCCGAGGTCCCGCCCAACACCGCGTCGGTGATCTGGGACCTCGACCACACCTGGCGAGACGACGACTGGATGTCGACCAGGGCCCAGCGCAACGCCATCGACGCCCCCATCTCGATCTATGAGGTGCACCTCGGGTCGTGGGGGAAGGTCGCGGGATCGGACAGTCGGTTCCCCACCTACCGCGAGATCGCCGAACCGCTCGCCGACCACGTCGAAGCTCACGGCTTCACCCATGTCGAGCTGATGCCGGTCATGGAGCACCCCTTCTACGGGTCGTGGGGCTACCAGTGCACCGGCTACTTCGCGCCCACCAGCCGCTACGGCTCGCCCCAGGACCTCATGGCCCTGGTCGAGGTGTTGCACCAGCGCGGGATCGGCGTGCTCGTCGACTGGGTGCCGTCGCACTTCCCCGCCGACGCCCACGGGCTCGGCTACTTCGACGGCACCAACCTGTTCGAGCACCAGGATCGTCGACTCGGCCACCACCCCGACTGGGACAGCCTCATCTTCAACTACGGGCGTCACGAGGTGCGGGCGTTCCTCATCTCCTCGGCCGTCTCGTGGCTGGACCGCTACCACATCGACGGGATCCGGGTCGACGCGGTGGCCTCGATGCTCTACCGCGACTACTCGCGCGACGACGGCGAGTGGATCCCCAACGAGTACGGGGGTCGCGAGAACCTCGAGGCGATCAGCCTGCTGCGCGAGATGAACACCGCGACCTTCGCCGAGTTCCCGGGCACGACCACCTTCGCCGAGGAGTCCACCGCCTGGCCGATGGTGTCGCGGCCGGTCTACGTGGGTGGTCTCGGGTTCGGGTTCAAGTGGGACATGGGCTGGATGCACGACACGCTCCAGCACTTCCAGCGCGACCCCATCCACCGCCGGCACCACTATCACGAGCTCACGTTCCGGGGTGTCTACTACTCCACCGAGAACTACACCTTGCCGCTGTCCCACGACGAGGTCGTGCACGGCAAGGGCTCGCTGCTCGACAAGATGCCGGGTGACCGGTGGCAGCAGCTGGCGTCGCTGCGGCTGCTCTATGCCTACCAGTGGGCCCAGCCCGGCAAGAAGCTGCTGTTCATGGGGTGCGAGCTCGCCCAGGAGACCGAGTGGAACCACGAGGCGACCTTGGAGTGGGAGCGCCTCGACGATCCCGCTCACGCCGGTGTCGCCCGGGTCATCGCCGACCTGAACG
Source organism: Acidimicrobiales bacterium (assembly GCA_046543225.1). Lineage (GTDB taxonomy): Bacteria > Actinomycetota > Acidimicrobiia > Acidimicrobiales > SKKL01 > SKKL01. The sequence continues at coordinate 16,623 of JBKGZW010000003.1, read as the reverse complement.
AGCTGTACCGCTCGCTGCCCGCCCTGCACGAACAGGACTGCGCCGACGAGGGGTTCGAGTGGGTCGAGGCGTCGGACACCACCAACAACGTGGTGGCGTTCCTCCGCCACGGCGCCGACGACGAGGCCACGCCTCCAGTCCTGGCGGTGTTCAACCTCACGCCGAACGTCCACTACAACTACCGCTTGGGTGTCCCCAGCGCCGGGTTCTGGGTCGAGCGCCTCAACACCGACGCCGAGCTCTACGGCGGCAGCGGGGTCGGCAACCTCGGCGGCGTCGAGTCGCTGCCGGTGCCGAGCCACGGGCGCTACCACTCGGTGGTGCTCACCCTGCCGCCGCTCGGTGCCCTCTACCTCCAGCTCGACCGGCCGGACTGAGCGTGGCGGGTGGCCGATGAAGTGTCTCACCCGGGTCTCTCGGGTAGAACAGAGGGGTGACGATGAGTGACGACGCCCCCCAGTCCTGGGAGCACGCCGAACCCGACGGCGACCCCGACAACCCGGTTCGTGACGACGGTGAGTACCTCGTCGCCATCGTGTTCGACAAGCCCGGCCGTGCCTCGGAGGTGCTGGTCAACGTCATGAACCTGGCCCAGGAGGGCGCGGTGCGCCTCTCCGACGCGGTGATCATCTCCAAAGACGCCGAAGGTCGCGGTCGGGTGCAGCAGACCGTCGAGATCACGCCCGGTCGGGGAGCGCTCATCGGTGGTTGGCTCGGCCTGTTCGCGGGGCTGTTCCTCGGACCGCTCGCCATCGCCGGCGGTGCTGCGGCCGGGGCCATCTACGGCAAGCTCAGCGACCGTGGCCTCGACGACGGCTGGATCAAGGAGATGGCCGAGTGGCTCGAGCCGGGCGGTTCTGCCCTGCTGCTGCTGTGCGCCATCGACGATCAACCGGCCCTGCTCCGCGAGCTGCGGCGGTACGAAGGGGCCCTGGTGACCACGGACCTTCCCGTCGACATCCGCGCCGAGGTCGAAGACGCGCTGCGCGACCACCTGGCCGAAGCGCCCCACCCCCAGCCCTGGACCCCGCCCGCTTCCTAGCCTCCGGTCGGGAACAGAACGGGCTGGTTCGAGGTTGAATCATCTGTGAGCGAGACCCCGGCCTCCGAAGCCATGCCGGCCGTGTTCTTCGGGCACGGCAGCCCGATGAACGCCCTCGACCAGAACCGCTACACCGAGGCGTGGCAGACCTTCGGCGCCACCGTGCCCAGCCCGCGGGCGATCCTCGCCATCTCGGCCCACTGGTTCATCGGCGCCACCGCGGTCACCGCCATGGAACGGCCCCGCACCATCCACGACTTCTACGGGTTCCCCAAGGAGCTCTTCGACGTCGACTACCCGGCCCCGGGTTCACCCGAGCTGGCCGAGGAGATCGCCGAGGTCGTCAAGCCCGCCTGGGTGGGACAGGACGCCGACAGCTGGGGACTCGACCACGGCACCTGGAGCGTGCTCACCCACGCCTTCCCCGCGGCCGACGTGCCCGTGGTGCAGCTCTCGATCGACGCCACCAAGCCGCTCAGCTACCACCTCGACCTGGGCGCCGAGCTCGCGCCGCTCCGCGATCGGGGCGTGCTGATCGTGGCCAGCGGCAACATCGTCCACCACCTCGGCATGATCGACTGGGGCAAGCCCGACGCCGCGTTCGATTGGGCCCAGCGGTTCAACGAGGCCGCGCTCGATGCGCTGCGGGGCGACGACCCCACCTCGATCGCCAGTCTCGAATCGCATCCCGACCACTCGCTGGCCGTGCCGACACCCGACCACTTCCTCCCGGTCGTCTACCTGGCCGGGCTCGCCGCCGCGGCCGGCGAGCCGACCACGACCCTCGTCGACGGCTACGCCTTCGGATCGCTCTCGATGACCTCGCTCGCCCTCGGCGCCTGACACCCTCGGCCGGCCCGATCCGATCTGTGAAGGGTTTTCAACCCATACGGTTGGAAGGTCTTCACGGATCGCACTCGGTCGTCAGCCGGTGAGCGTGCCGAGGCGGTCGATCGCCGATTCGAGCACCTCGCGCCGCTTGGTGAAGGTGAACCGCACCAGGTTCCGTCCCCGGTCGGGGTGCTGGTAGAAGACCTCGCAGGGCACCGCAACGACCCCGCATCGCTCGGGCAGGTCGAGGCAGAACCGGCGCCCGTCTTGGGTGCCGAACGGCGAGATGTCGGCGACGACGAAGTAGGTGCCGGCCGGTCGGAAGACATCGAACCCGACGTCGACCAGCCCTTGGCACAACAGGTCGCGCTTGGCCCGCAGGTCGGCGGTCAGCCCCTCGAAGTAGTCGTCGCCGAGGCCCAGCCCGACCGCGGCGGCGTGCTGGAACGGCCCACCGCTCACGTAGGTGAGGTACTGCTTGACGGTGCGGACCGTGGCCACCAGCTCGGCCGGTCCGCTCACCCACCCGATCTTCCAGCCGGTGAACGAGAGCGTCTTGCCTGCCGAGGAGATCGTGAGGGTGCGCTCGTCCATCCCGGGCAGGGTCTCGATCGGGGTGTGGGCACCGTCGAAGACCATGTGCTCGTACACCTCGTCGGTCACCACCAACAGGTCGTGCTCGATGGCGAGGCGGGCGATGTGGGCCAGCTCGCCCGGCGAGAACACCTTGCCGGTGGGGTTGTGCGGCGAGTTGAGCAGGATGAGGCGCGTGTCGGGCCCGATCACCTCCTCGAGCTCGGCCGGGTCGTAGGCGAACCCGGGTGGTCGCAGCGTGACGGTCCGTAGCGTCGCCCCGGCCAGGGCGACGGTCGCGGCATAGGAGTCGTAGTACGGCTCGAAGGTGACGACCTCGTCGCCGGGTCCGCACAGCGACAAGATGGCGGCGGCGATCGCCTCGGTGGCCCCGGCGGTGACGAGCACCTCGGTGTCCGGGTCGAGGTCGATGCCGTAGAAGCGACGTTGATGGTCGGCGATGGCGCGACGCAGCTCGGGGATGCCGATGCCCGGCGGGTACTGGTTGTGTCCCGACCGGATGGCCTCGACCGCGGCGTCGGCGACCGGGGTGGGACCGTCGGTGTCGGGGAACCCCTGGCCGAGGTTGATGGCCCCGGTCTCGACGGCCAGGGCTGACATCTCGGCGAAGATCGTCTCGCCGAACCCCCGCATCCGCTCGACCAGGTACGGAGGACTCACTGGTTGGCGATCTCGCGCAGCACGACGACCGACCGTCCGGTGAGGTGCATCGCCGAGCCTTGGTGGAACACCAGCCCCCGGTAGTCCTCCTCCTCGGGCGGGATGGCGTCGGCGGTGTCGAACAGGACCTCCCAGGCCTCGGCCCATGCTCCGCCCGGCAGCGTGAACGTCGCGCTGTTGCGGTCGGCGTTGAACAGCACGAAGAAGCTGTCGTCGAGGATCCGCTCACCCCGCGCGCCGCGGTCGGTGATGCCTTCACCGTTGAGGAACACGGTGAGCGATCGGGCGTAGCCCTGCTGCCAGTCATCGTCGGTCATCGCCACTCCGGCGGGAGTGAACCACGCCACGTCCGGCGCGTCGCTGCCAGGGGTCATCTCGCCCGCGAAGTGACCGCCCCGCCGGAACACCGGATGACGGGCACGCAGGGCGATGAGCGCCTGGGTGTAGGTCAGCAGCTCCTCGTCCTTGCCGTCCCAGTCGATCCAGGAGATCTCGTTGTCCTGGCAGTAGGCGTTGTTGTTGCCCCGCTGGGTGCGTCCGAGCTCGTCGCCGGCCAGCAGCATCGGCACCCCTTGGGAGAGGAACAGCGTCACCAGGAAGTTGCGACGTTGCCGGGCCCGCAGCTCGTTGATCGCGGCGTCGTCGGTCGGGCCCTCGATCCCGCAGTTCCACGACCGGTTGTCGTCGTCACCGTCGCGGTTCTCCTCGCCGTTGGCCAGGTTGTGCTTCTGCTCATAGGACACGAGATCGGCGAGGGTGAACCCGTCGTGGGAGGTGACGAAGTTGATCGAGGCGTGCGGCCGGCGCCCCGACGTCTGGTACAGGTCTGCGCTGCCGGTGAACCGCGAGGCGAACTCGGCCAGGGTGGCCTCTGCGCCCCGCCAGTAGTCGCGGACCGTGTCGCGGTAGCGGCCGTTCCACTCGGCCCACAGCGGCGGGAAGTTCCCGACCTGGTAGCCGCCCTCGCCCAGGTCCCATGGCTCGGCGATGAGCTTCACCCGGCTGATCACCGGGTCCTGCTGGATGATGTCGAAGAAGGCGGACAGCCGGTCGACGTCGTGCAGCTCGCGGGCGAGGGTCGCGGCCAGGTCGAAGCGGAACCCGTCGACGTGCATCTCGGTGACCCAGTAGCGAAGGCTGTCCATGATCAGCTGCAGCACGTGGGGATGCTGCATGTTCATGGTGTTGCCGGTACCGGTGTAGTCGAGGTAGCGGCTGGGGTCGTCGGGGTCGAGCCGGTAGTAGGCGGCGTTGTCGATCCCCCGCATCGACAGGGTGGGGCCGTCGGAGCGACCTTCGCCGGTGTGGTTGTAGACCACGTCGAGGATCACCTCGATCCCCGCCGCGTGCAATGCCTTGACCATCGCCTTGAACTCGAGCACCTGCTCGCCGCGCTGGCCGGCGACGGCGTAGTCGTTGTGGGGGGCGAGGTACGCGATCGAGTTGTAGCCCCAGTAGTTGCGCAGTCCCCGCTGGTGCAGGGCGTGGTCGTTGACGAACTGGTGGACCGGCATCAGCTCGACGGTGGTGATGCCGAGCGAGACCAGGTGGTCGATGACCGCTGGTTCGCTCAGGCCGAGATAGGTGCCACGCAGTTCGGGCGGAACGTCGGGGTGCAGACGGGTGAACCCCCGGGTGTTGAGCTCGTAGATGACCGCCTCGTCGTTGGGGACCCGTGGTGGCTGGTCGTCCTCCCAGTCGAAGAACGGGGAGGTGACGACGGACCTGGGCACGAACAACGCCGAGTCGCGGTCGTCGCGAACGGTGGTCGGCTCGCCCAGGCGATGCCCGAAGACCGCGTCGTCCCAGCGGACCTCGCCCTCGACCGCCGTGGCATAGGGGTCGAGCAGCAGCTTCGCCGGGTTGCATCGGTGCCCGGCGGTGGGTTCCCAGGGGCCGTGGACCCGGAACCCGTACCGCTGTCCGGGCATGACCCCGCGGAGGTACCCGTGGTGGCACAGTGCGGTGACCTCGGACAGCTCGACGCGGGTCTCGCCGCCGTCGTCGTCGAACAGGCACAGCTCCACCGCGTCGGCGACCTCGGAGAACACCGAGAAGTTGGTGCCGGTTCCGTCGAAGCTCGCGCCGAGCGGAGCGGGCTTGCCGGGCCAGGTGTGCACGGCGGCGAGTCTACGGGAGCCTCGGGACGGGATCGATCACGGGTGGGTGGATGACCGTGAGCCGTGCCGGTCAGGCGGCGAGCTGGGCCCAGACGGTCTTGCCGGTGCCGACGGGCTCGACCCCCCAACTGGTGGCCAGGGTCGAGACGATGAGCAGGCCTCGACCGCCCTCGCGGTGCGGGTCGAACGGTTGTGGCTCTGGCGGGCTGGGGTCGTCGTCGGTGACCTCGATCGTGAGGCGTTGGTCGGAGAGCGCGAGCGAGACCCGACAGCTCGACCCGGCATGGAGGATGGCGTTGTTCACGAGCTCGCTGACGACGAGCTGCGCATCGGTCACCATGGCCTGGCATCCCCACTCGGAGAGCAGCTCGCCGGTGCGCCTCCGGGTCTCGGCGACCATCGTGGTGTCGGGTTCGACGTCCCACTCCACGTGGGCGGTACCGGTCGGGGTTCGCGCCGCGCTCACCCTCGAAACCATAGCTTCACCGTCCCGGCGGTGAGCGAACCATGCCGCGAAGCGCCCGCGCCACGGGCGGGTGAACCGGCCCCACACCAGTAGTGTGATCGCGTGGTCGATCCGTCGCGAGTGCTGTGCATGGTCCTGGCCGGAGGTGAAGGCAAGCGCCTGGCTCCCCTCACCGCCGACCGGGCCAAGCCGGCGGTGCCCTACGGCGGCCACTACCGCCTCATCGACTTCGTGCTGTCCAACCTGGTCAACGCCGGCTACCGGCGGATCATCGTGCTCACCCAGTACAAGAGCCACAGCCTCGACGTGCACCTGTCCCGCACCTGGCCGCTGTCGACGTTGCTCGGCAACTACGTCACCTCGGTGCCGGCGCAGATGCGGCGCGGTCCCTACTGGTTCTCGGGTTCGGCCGATGCCATCTTCCAGAACGTCAACATCATCAACGACGAACAGCCCGACTACATCCTGGTGTTCGGCGCCGACCACATCTATCGCATGGACCCTCGACAGATGGTCGACCAGCACGTCGAGACCGGTGCGGGGGTCACGGTCGCGGCGCTGCGGGTGCCTGTCGCCGAGTCCGACCAGTTCGGGGTGCTCGAGATGAACGAGGGCACCACCATCGCCCGGTTCCGGGAGAAGCCGACCGACGCTCAGGGCCTCGAGGACGACCCGTCGATGACGCTGGGGTCGATGGGCAACTACGTGTTCAGCACCGAGACGTTGCTCGACGTGTTGAACACCGATGCGCTCGATTCGTCCTCTGCCCACGACGTCGGCGGCAGCATCATCCCCCTGCTCGTCGACAGCGGTGTCGCCCACGCCTACGACTTCACCAACAACGTCGTGCCGGGAGCCACCGAGCGCGACCGCGGCTACTGGCGAGACGTCGGAACCCTCGACGCGTTCTACCAGTCGCACATGGAGCTGGTCGCGGTCCATCCCGTGTTCAACCTCTACAACCGGGAGTGGCCGATCCTCACCTCGGTCGGGTCCCTTCCTCCCGCCAAGTTCGTGCTCGACGAGGACGGCCGCACGGGCATGGCGGTCAACTCGATCGTGTGTGCCGGCGCGATCGTCTCGGGCGGAACCGTCCGGCGTTCGGTGATCTCCCCGAACGTCTTCGTCGACGCCGGTGCCCTGGTCGAGGACTCGGTCCTCATGCACGACGTCCGCATCGGTGCGGGAGCGGTCGTGCGCCGGGCGATCATCGACAAGAGCGTGGTCGTGCCGCCCGGTGCGCGCATCGGGGTCGATCCCGAGCTCGACGCCGAGCGGTTCACGGTGTCGGCCAACGGTGTGGTGGTCATCGGCAAGCACCAGCCGGTGCCCCACGGTTGATGCCCTCCCGGATGCGTGTCGCGCTGCTCACCCGCGAGTTTCCCCCGGAGGTCTACGGCGGCGCCGGGGTCCACGTCGAGTACCTGTCCCAGCACCTGGCGACGCTCCTCGACGTCGAGGTCCACGCGTTCGGCGGTCCCCGTCCCTCACCGCTGGTCGCTGCCACCTACCAGCCGTGGGAGGCGCTCGGCTCCGACGCTCCCCACGCCGCGGCGCTCGACACGATCTCGGTCGATCTGGCCATGGCCGCGGGGGTGGGCGAGGTCGATCTGGTGCACTCCCACACCTGGTACACCAACCTGGGTGGCCACATCGCCAAGCTGATCCACGAGATCCCCCACGTGGCCACCGCGCACAGCCTCGAACCGATGCGCCCCTGGAAGGCCGAGCAGCTCGGTGGGGGCTATGCAGTCGCCTCGTGGTGCGAGCGCACCGGTCTCGCCAGCGCGGATGCCATCATCGCCGTCTCGGCAGGGATGCGCCTCGACATCGCCCGCGCCTACCCCGAGCTCGACCTCGAACGGGTGCATGTGATCCACAACGGGATCGACACCGACGAGTACCGGCCCGATCCCGCGACCGACCGTCTGGTCGCACACGGTGTCGATCCCGACCGCCCCTACCTGCTCTTCGTGGGGCGCATCACCCGCCAGAAGGGGGTGAGCCACCTGCTCGACGCCGCCCACCTGCTCGAAGGCGACGTGCAGGTGGTGCTGTGCGCGGGGCAGCCCGACACCCCCGAGATCGGAGCCGAGGTCAAGGCCAAGGTCGACCAGCTCCAGGCCGAGCGCCACAACGTGATCTGGATCGACGAGATGATCGAGCGGGCGGCGATCATCCAGCTCATGACCCACGCCGCGGTGTTCGTCTGCCCGTCGATCTACGAGCCGTTCGGGCTGATCAACGTCGAGGCCATGGCCTGTGAGACCCCGGTCGTGGCCTGCGCGGTCGGTGGGATCCCCGAGGTCGTCGTCGACGGAGAGACCGGTCGCCTCGTCGACTTCGAGCACGACGAGGACCACTTCGGGTTCCCCTCCGACCCCTCCCGGCTCGCCACTGACCTGGCCGGGCGGATCGACGAGCTCGTGGCCGACCCGGGGCTGGCTCGACAGATGGGCGAGGCCGGTCGCCGGCGGGTGCTCGAGCGCTTCTCCTGGCCCGAGATCGCGGCTCGCACCGTCGAGCTCTACCGTTCGGTGTCGGCGACGCACGGGTAGCAGCCGCGAGGCGGGCCCGCCACACTGACGGCCATGGCCACCCCGACCAGCATCGCCTTCGTGTGTCTCGGCAACATCTGCCGGTCGCCGACCGCCAAGGGCGTCATGCAACACCTCGTCGACGACGCCCGCGCCGGCGATCGGATCCTGGTCGACAGCTTCGGCACCGCCGCCTATCACCTCGGCGAGCCACCCGACTCCCGGGCCGGGGCCGAGGCGCGCCGCCGTGGCATCACCCTCGACCACCTCGGCCAGCAGTTCACCCCTGCCGACTTCGACCGCTTCGACCTGGTCCTGGCCATGGACCGGTCCAACGCCGAGGACCTGCGCCGCATCGCCCCGGACGAGGCGGCCGCGGCCAAGGTGCGGTTGCTGCGCGAGTGGGACCCCGACGCCGGCGGCGATCTCGAGGTTCCCGATCCCTACTACGGCGGCGGCGACGGCTTCGCCCGGGTGTTCGACATGGTCGAGCGGTCGTGTCGGGCGTTGCTGATCGAACTGACCGAGGCCTCCGAAGGCCGCTGAGCGACCCGCCGATGCCGACCCATCCCCCGAGCGATCGTCCCCCCGACGCGGTCGTCGCCGAGACCGGTGACGGCGCCTGGACCCGCGTGCGTGGGGGCGACATCTCCCAGGCGTGGCGGTTGGATCGAGACGACGGCTCGCGGCTGTTCGTGAAGCACCTTTCGACCGCACCCGGCGGGTTCTTCGGCGCCGAGGCCGCAGGGCTGGCCTTTCTCGCCCGCCCCGGGGTCATCGCCGTTCCCGACGTGATCGCCTACGGCGACGATCCCGGCGCCGGGTTCATCGCCCTGGAGTGGATCGACACCGGCCGGGCCGAACCGGGGTCCGACGAGGTGCTGGGTCGCCAGCTGGCCGAGCTGCACCTGAGCCATGCCGACGGGTTCGGCGGCGACGGTGGCCCCGCGTTCGTCGGGTCGGTCCCGGTCGACGGCTCACCCGCCGGGTCCTGGACCGAGCTCTGGGCCGATCACCGGCTGCGCCCCCTCGCCCGCCAGGCGGTGTCGGATCGACGGCTGGCGCCCGACCTCGCCCGGCGGGTCGAAGCGGTCGCCGACCGCGTCGACGAGCTGGCCGGGCCGCCCGAACCCCCGGCGCGGGTCCATGGCGACCTGTGGGCGGGCAACGTCGTGTTCGACGTCGACGGTCGCCCGTGGTTGATCGACCCCGCGGCCCACGGCGGCCACCGCGAGACCGACCTGGCCATGATGCGCCTCTTCGGCGGGTTCGGCGACCGTTGCTTCGCCGCCTACGAGGAGGTCGCACCGCTCGCCGACCGATGGCGGGAACGGGTACCGCTCCACCAGCTGGTGCCGCTGCTGGTGCACGTGATCCTCTTCGGTGGTGGCTACGAGTCCAGCTTGTCGCGGGCGTTGGACGCGCTGGGCGCCTGATCGGGACGCCCCGGCGGAGGCAGGTGGACCGCGAGCCAGGTGGTGGCGGTGTCGGTGCGTTCGACGGTGTGGGGGATGCCCCGTGGCAACAGCACCCAGTCGCCCGCACCGAGCCGGTAGGGGGTGCCACCGACGTCGACCGTCGCCGATCCGGTCAGCACCAGCACCCACTCGTCGTGGTCCTGCAGGTAGCTGTTCGGGGTGTCCGACCGGGCGCTGAGGATGTGCTCGATCGTCACGCCGTCGCGTTCGGTCAGCAGGTCGAACCGTTCGCCCGTGCGGGGTGCATCCCCGGGGTCGGTCAGGTGGCCGTGCGGGACCGCGGTCACAGCGCCGAGCGCAGCATCCGGGACTTCCACCGGCCGTAGGGCGGGTAGAGCACCGACGGATCGGGGCGGACCGACTTGCGCAGCACCGACTTGTGGTGGCTGAAGGTGTCGAACCCGGCCTTGCCGTGGTAGGCCCCGAAGCCGCTCTCGCCGACCCCGCCGAAGGGCAGGTCGTGCACACCGAACTGCATCAGCGTGTGGTTGGTGCACACCCCGCCGGAGCTGGTCTCATAGACGACCTGGTCGACCAGTTCGTCGTCCTCGCCGAACATGTAGAGCGCCAGCGGCTTGGGCCCCTCGTTCACGAACCTCACGGCGTCGTCGATCGAGTCCACCGGAAGCACCGGCAGGATCGGCCCGAAGATCTCCTCGCCCATCACCGGTGCGTCGGGCGCCACGCCCCGCAGCACGGTCGGGGCGACGTAGCGGTCGGCGGCGTCGACGTCGCCGCCGACCACGATCTCGTCGAACCCTCCGCCGTCGAGCAGCCCCTGCAGCCGGCGGAGGTGGCGGTCGTTGATGATCCGGCCGTAGTCGCCGGAGGTCTGGGGGTCGTCGCCGTAGAACTCGGTGACCACCTTCGCGATCTGGTCGATGAGCTCGTCCTCGATCGACTCGTCGACCAGCACGTGGTCGGGGGCGATGCAGGTCTGGCCGGCGTTGATGAACTTGCCGAGCACGATCCGGCGGGCGGTGACGTCGAGCTTGGCCGAGCGGTCGACGATCGCGGGGCTCTTGCCGCCCAGCTCGAGGGTGACCGGGGTGAGGTGGGCGGCCGCAGCGGTCATCACCGCCCGCCCGATGTGGGCCGAACCGGTGAAGAAGATGTGGTCGAAGCGCTGGGCGAGCACCGCTTCGGCGACGTCGGGTCCGCCTTCGACGATGGCGACCGCGTCGGTGTCGAGATGCCGGGGGATCAGGTCGGCGAGCACGGCCGAGGTGGCGGGGGCCAGCTCGGACGGCTTGGCCAGCACCGAGTTGCCGGCGGCCAGCGCCGCGGTCATCGGGCCGAGGAGCAGCAGCAACGGGTAGTTCCAGGGGGAGATCACGCACACGACCCCGAGCGGTTCGGGAGTGATCTCGGCGCGCCCGGGCTTCTGGGCGACCGGGACCTTCACCCGCTGCGGCTTCATCCACTCGTCGAGGTGCTTGAGCGTGTGGTCGATCCCGCCGTTGGCCACCCCCAGCTCGGTGAGCTGGGCCAGCGTCGGTGACCGGCCGAGGTCCTCGCGGAGGGCGTCGGTGACCGCCTGCTCCTCGTCGGCGAGGAGCTGTCTCAGCCCGACGAGCTGCTCCCGCCGCCAGGCGACCGGCCGGGTGGTCCCGGCATCGAAGGTGGCGCGGAGCCGCTGCACGGCCTCGGTCGGATCGGTGGGGCTCATCGTCGGCTCCTTCGTGGTCGGGATTGGTCAGGTGCTGGGATCGAGCCGGCCGGCGTCGTGGGCTGCCGACTCGGCGGCGGCGAGCTGTGCTTCGACGATGTCGAGGCCCGACGACCAGAAGCCGGGATCGTCGAGGTCGCAGCCGACGATCCGGCCGAGCTCTGCGGGTGGCATCGAGCCGCCGGCGGCGAGCAGGTCCAGGTAGCGGGGGACGAAGGCGTTTCCCTCGGCCTGGAACCGGGCGTACACCGACAGCGCCAGCAGCTGGCCGTAGGCGTAGGCGTACACGTAGCCGGGGGTGCCGATGAAGTGGGGGACATAGGACCACCAGCTGCGGTAGCCGTCGGTGATCTCGACCGAGTCGCCCAGCATCTCGGCCTGGGTCTCGGCCCACAGGTCGCCGAACCGCTCGACGGCCAGTTCGCCGTCGGTGCGTCGCGCGGTGTGGACCGCGGCCTCGAACTGGTTCATCGCCGTCTGTCGGAACACGGTGGCGATCGTGCCCTCGATGCTCTCTGCGAGCAGGGCCAGGCGCTCACCGGGGTCGGAGGTGGCATCCAGCATCCGACCGGCCGCCACCGTCTCGCCGAAGACCGATGCCGTCTCGGCCAGGGTCAGCGGCGTGGCCTGGTGGAACACGCCCTGGTCCCTGGCCAGGTAGGCGTGGAGTCCGTGCCCGAGCTCGTGGGCGAGGGTCATCACGTCGCGTCGCCGCGACGTCCAGTTGAGCATGAGGTAGGGGTGGTGCGACGCCACGGTGTACGAGCAGAACGCTCCCGGGCGCTTGCCGGGCCGCACCGGCGCATCGATCCATCTCTCGTCGAAGAACCGGCGGGCGATGTCGGCCAGCCGAGGCGAGAACGAGCGGTACGAGTCGAGGACGAGGTCGCGGGCCTCGGCCCACCCGATCTGTGCCTGCGAGTCGGCGACCGAGGCCAGGCGGTCGTAGTCGGCGAGGCGTTCGATCCCGAGGATCTGGGCCTTGAGGCGGTACCACCGCCGGGCGATGTCGTAGCGACCCTTGACCGCGGCGACGAGCGCCTGGACCGACTCGTCGCTGGTCTCGTTGGCCAGGTTCCGGCTGGTGAGCCAGGTGGGATAGGCGCGGAGGCGGTCGTCGACGGCCTTGTCGTTGAGCAGGGTGTTGAACACGAAGGCACGGGTGCGCAGACCGGGCTGGAGCGCCTCGGTGACGGCCTCGGCGGCCCGGCGGCGCACCTCACGGTCGGGGTCGGCGAGCAGCGACAGCGCCCCTTCGAGCTTGGTGGTGCGCGTGCCCCCGGACTCGGGGTCGGTGTCGGGGTCGGGCACCTCGACGGTGATCGCTGACGACAGCTCGGAGAACAGGCGGCCCCAGGCCCGGCGGCCGGTCACCGCCTTCTCGGTGAGGATCCGCTCCTCGGGCTCGGTCAGCAGGTGGTCGCGGTAGCGCCGCTTGGACCTCAGATGGTGGGCGCACCACGACAGCGCCGGGTCGGCCAGCAGGCGCTCGACGTGGTCGTCGCCGAGCGCGGCCCACTCCAGGTCGAAGAACAGCAGCCGCGTCTCGAGTGCCGCCGACCGTTCCTGCACCCGCTGCATCAGTGCCCCGACCTCGGCATCGGTCGTGTCGATCGCGAAGCGCAGCGAGGCGTAGGACCCGGCCCGGCCCAGGCGGTCACTCAGGTCGGCCAGATCCGACATGAACGAGCCCAGCGCAGCGACGTCGAAGGTGGCGACCCGACCTCGATGGGTCTCGAGGCGATCGGCGATGGCATCGGCGTCGTCGAGCAGGCGCTCGACCCCGTCGGCGCCGGCTCGCTCGACCAGGGGTTCGACGTCCCACGCGACGTCGGAGGCCAACAGGTCGGGATCCTCGGTCTCGCGAGCATCGTCGATGGCGGTCATGGGGCCTCCGGTGGCGCGGTGATCTCTCCAACCTAGGTCGGCGGGCGCGAAGGTGGTGAGTCGAAGGTCACCAGGTCAGAGAGCCATCAGATCCCGCTCTGGGCCATCGTGGATGGTCGCGGGTCGCTACCCTCGCCCGGGTGACACCCGACATCGCCCTCCCCGACGACCCCCGCGCCCGCCTCGGCCACCAGCTCGAGGAGCTGGCCACCAACTTCCGGTGGGTGTGGGACGTGCCGACCCAACGGCTCTTCGCCCGGATCGCATCGGATGGGTGGGAGACCGGCCATCGCGCCCCGATCCAGCTGCTCGACGAGCTCGACGACGACCAGTGGAGCGATCTGGTCGCCGACCCCACGTTCGTCGCCGACGCGGAGCACGTCCACGCCGAGCTGATGGCCTATGTGAAGTCGAGCCGCCCCTACCGGGCTCCGCAGGTCGCATACTTCTCGCCCGAGTACGGCATCGCCGAGAGCCTGCCCCAGTACTCGGGTGGGCTCGGTGTCCTCGCCGGCGATCACCTGAAGGCGGCGAGCGATCTCGACCTGCCCCTCGTCGGCGTCGGGATCTTCTACCGCCAGGGCTTCTTCCGCCAGGAGCTGGTCGCGGGATCAGGGCAGGTCGAGCGCTATCACGACCTGACCGGCGAATCGATCGGGCTCCGGCTGGTCCCTGGCGCGGCGGCCACGGTCCACGTGGGAGACGAGCGCGTCGCCGTGCAGGTGTGGCGGGCCGACGTCGGCCGGGTTCCGCTGTTCCTGCTCGACACCCACGTCGACGGCAACTCGGAGCGGTCCAAGCACATCACCGACCGGCTCTACGGCGGCGACCAGGAGCACCGGGTCCGCCAGGAGATGATCCTCGGGATCGGCGGCGTGCGTGTCCTGAGGTCGATGGGCATGGCACCGAGGGTATACCACCTCAACGAGGGCCATGCCGGGTTCCTGGCCCTCGAACGCATCCGGGCCCACATGGTGTCCACCGGCGTCGACCTGCACACCGCGGTCGAGGCGATCCGCCAGGGCCTGGTGTTCACCACCCACACCCCGGTGCCGGCGGGGATCGACCGGTTCCCCCGCGAGCTCATCGAGACCTATCTGGGTGGATGGGCCGAGGCGCTCGGGGTCTCCATCGACGAGCTGATGGAGCTCGGCCACTTCTCGCCCGACGCTGCCGACCTGTTCAACATGGCCGCCTTCTGTCTGCGTGTCTCCGAGCACGCGAACGGGGTCTCGAGGCTCCACGGAGGGGTCAGTCGGGCCATGTTCCAACCGGTGTGGCCCGATCACCACGCGCGCGAGGTGCCGATCACCTCGGTCACCAACGGGGTGCACGCCCGCACCTGGACCTCGCCCGAGGTGCAGTCGATCTTCGACCGGGTCGTGGGGGTCGAGTGGCCGGAGGCGCCCGCCGGGCAGTGGGCCGCGGTCTCCTCGCTCGGCGACGACGAGATCCGTTCGGCCCGCAACGCCGGTCGGGCCCGCCTGGTCGACTACGTGCGCGAGCGACTCGCAGCCAGAGGCCAGCGTGATGCGGCCGCCGCGCTCGACCCCGAGGCGCTCACCATCGGGTTCGCCCGACGGTTCGCAACCTACAAGCGGGCCACGCTGCTGCTGTCGGATCGCCCCCGGCTCGAACGCCTCCTCGGCGATCCCGAGCGCAAGGTGCAGTTCGTGTTCGCCGGCAAGGCGCACCCGGCCGACGAACCGGGCAAGGCGCTGCTGCGCCAGGTGCTCGACGCCTCGCTCGACCCCGCCCTCGGCGGCCGGTTCGTGTTCCTCGACGACTACGACATCGGGGTCGCCCGTGCGCTCTACCACGGCAGTGACGTGTGGCTGAACAACCCGGTCCGGCCCCAGGAGGCGTGCGGCACCTCCGGCGAGAAGGCGGCGCTCAACGGCGCGCTGAACTTCTCGGTGCTCGACGGGTGGTGGGACGAGATGTACGACGGCGGCAACGGCTGGGCGATCCCCAGCTTCGAGGAGTTCGCCGATCGCAGCACCCGTGATGCCGCCGAGGTCGAGGTGCTCTACGACGTGCTCGAGCGCGAGATCGTTCCCCTGTTCTTCGCCGACGGCCAACCGATGTCGCACCGCTGGCTCGACCGGGTCCGCCACACCTGGGCGTCGCTCGGGCCACAGGTCGGTGCGTCTCGCATGGTGCGCGACTACCAGGAGCTGCTGTACCGCCTGGCCAGCGACCGCTGACCCCCCGCTGCCGGTAGGCTCGCCGCCTGTGAGCAGCACGTTCGGGCACACCTTCCGGTCCACCACCTTCGGCGAGTCGCACGGGGGTGGGGTGGGCGTCGTGGTCGACGGGTGCCCGCCGCGGCTGCCCATCACCGTCGAGGAGATCCAGGCCGACCTCGACCGCCGCCGTCCGGGACAGAGCCGCCTGGTCACCCAGCGCCAGGAGGCCGACCGGGTCGAGATCCTCTCGGGCGTGTTCGACGGGTACACCACCGGCAGCCCCATCGCGCTGCTGGTCCGCAACACCGACGCTCGATCCGAGGCCTACGAGCACCTCCGGGACCTCTACCGCCCCAGTCACGCCGACTACACCACCGACGCCAAGTACGGCATCCGCAACTGGCAGGGAGGGGGCAGGGCCTCGGCCCGCGAGACCATCGGCCGGGTCGCCTCGGGCGCCATCGCGCGCTCGCTGTTGCGGCAGGTGGCGGGGGTCGAGATCCTGGGCTGGGTCGCGTCGGTCCACGACATCGATGCCGACGTCGATTCGGCGGCGGTCACCCTCGACCAGGTCGAGTCGACCCCGACCCGCTGCCCCGATCCCGCGGCCGCGGCCCGCATCGAGACCGCCATCGACACGGCCCGCCGGGCCGGGGATTCCCTCGGTGGCACCGTCAGCTGTGTGGCCCGCAACGTGCCGCCCGGGCTCGGCGATCCGGTGTTCGACAAGCTCGACGCCACCCTCGGCGGGGCCATGCTGTCGCTCCCCGCGGCCAAGGGTGTCGAGATCGGCAGCGGGTTCGCCGGCACCCGCCTCACCGGGCTCACCCACAACGATCCCTTCGAGCCCGGTCCCGACGGTCGGCCCCGCACCACCACGAACCGCTCCGGCGGCATCCAGGGCGGCATCTCCAACGGAGAGGAGGTCGTGGTGCGGGTGGCGTTCAAGCCCACCGCCACCATCTCCAGCGCCCAGAAGACCGTCACCCGCGACAACGAGGCCACCGAGCTCGAGGCCAAGGGCCGCCACGACCCCTGCGTGCTGCCGCGGGCGGTGCCGCTGGTCGAGGCGATGGTGGCCCTGGTGCTCGCCGACCACTGGCTGCGACAGCAGAGCATCGACGTGCTCCCGCCCCTCGACCGCTGATCG
>JBKGZW010000229.1:0-4169 GCA_046543225.1 Acidimicrobiales bacterium | reverse complement strand
GGCCTACCCGTACTGGTTGAAGCCGGTGAAGTCGGCGGGCTCGTTCCTGGGGTTCCGGATCGAGAGTCGCCGCCAGCTCGAACACGCCATGGAGGTGATCCGGGCCAACATCGGGATCTTCAGCGGTCCGTTCGACCGGGTACTCGAGCGCGCCGACCTCCCGCCCGAGATCGCCGCGGTCGGCGGCCATCACTGCCTGGTCGAGTCGCTCATCGGTGGATACCAGGTCACCCTCGAGGGCGCGGTCCAGGACCGACGGATCGCCTTCCACGGGATGATCGACTCGATCCGTGTCCCGAACCAGTCGTCCTTCCAGCGCTACCAGTACCCGTCGGCCCTGCCCGAGTCGGTGCAGGAGCGGATGCGTCGGATCGCATCGAGGGTGTTGACCCACATCGGGTTCGACCACTCGTGCTTCAACGTCGAGTTCTTCTGGGACGACAACACCGACGAGATCTGGCTGCTCGAGATCAACCCCCGAATCGCCCAGCACCACAGCGACCTGTTCGAGAAGGTCGACGGTGTGTCGAACCACCGGGTGGCGGTCGATGTCGCCCTCGGGCGGCCGTTGCAGTTCCCCCACGGAGCGGGAGCATTCGGTCACGCGGCCTGTTGCTGGCTGCGGGCCTTCGACGACGGCGTGGTGACCCGGGTCCCGAGCGCCGAGGAGATCGAGGCGCTGGCGCGTGAGGTTCCCGGGCTGAGCGTGGACATCCACGTGAGCGCCGGGATGCGCCTCTCGGAGCTGGCGCACCAGGACAGCTACTCTTCGATCCTCGGACTCTTCTACATCGGCGCCGACAGCCCCGGAGAGCTCGCCGAGCTCGACCAACGTTGCCGCGACGATCTGCACTTCGAGATCCGGTACTGAGGAGAACCCACCATGCGAGATCGGACCACTCTGATCGACTCCGATCGGGTGCGTGACCGTCTGGTCGACCTGACCCGCATCCCGTCGATCACCGGTGACGAGGAGGCGGCGATCCGGCGCCTGGCCGACTGGCTCAGCGAGAGCGGCGCCGAGGTCGACTACTGGTTCGACGGCATCGGCAAGCTCGTCGTCGACCCGGCCTATGCCGGACACGAGGTCGAACGAGCATGGGTCCCGGTGGTCGCCGGGCTGGTCCGTGGTGTGCGCCCGGGTCCCACCATCATGTTGACCGGCCACGTCGACGTCGTCCCGCCGGGCGACTACGACCACTGGGACAACGACCCCTTCCTGGGTTCGGTGGAGGACGACACCGTGTACGGCCGGGGGACCGCCGACATGAAGGGCGGTCTGGTCGCCGCGCTCGAGGCCTTCGAGACCTTCGCCCGCGGTCCCCGCGACTTCGCCGGGCGGGTGGTGTTCGTCGCCGTCCCCGCCGAGGAGGACAGCGGCATCGGCACGTTGGCTGCGATCCGTCGAGGCTGGACCGCCGACGCGGTCATCATCCCCGAGCCCACCTGGTACGGGGACGCTCCCCAGCTGGTCGTCGCCCACGCCGGTGCGATGTCCTGTCTCGTCGAGCTCACCGGTCGGTCCGCCCACGCCTCGAGGCGCCTCGACGGCGAGAGCGCGCTCGACCACTACGTCACGCTCCACAACGCCATCCGTGAGATGGAGCAGGAGCACAACGAGGCCGAGGAGGATCCGCTGCTGCGCGAGCTGAAGCTGCCCTATGCGACCAACGTGGGGACCGTGCAGGGAGGGACCTGGTCGTCGACGGTGATGGACAGCCTCGAGGTCGGGCTGCGGGTTGGCGTGGGCATCGGGGAGACGACCGACGAGGCCAAGGCCCGCTTCGAGAGCTCGCTGCGGGACAAGCTCCAAGGCGACGCCTGGCTCAGCGCCAACCCCCCGGTGGTGCGATGGCAGGCGGCGGGGTTCGGCTCCGCCCAGGTGTCGCGCGACCACCCGCTCGTCGAGTGCCTCGGGGACGCGGCCGAGGTCGTGTTCGGTGCGCCGCCGGTGGTGACGGCGGTGCCCTACGGCTGTGACATGGCGGGATGGGTGCGCATCGCCGGTGCGGCGACGGTGATGTACGGACCCGGTGACATCGACCAGGCCCACAGCGCCAACGAGCGTGTCTCACTGGATGCGACCGAGCGCACGGCGCGGGTGTTGGTCCGTGCCACCAGCGCCCTGCTCGAACGCGACGCCGCGACCCTGCGCTCCGCCTTTCATGCGTGAGGTCGCCGAGCACCCGCGGCAGGTGGAGCTCATCGAACACACCTGGATCCCGATGAGTGACGGCACCCGCCTCGCGGCCAGGATCCACCTCCCCGTCGACGCCGAGGCCGACCCGGTCCCCGCGATCCTCGAGTACATCCCGTATCCCAAGCGCTACGACACGCGCCTGCGTGACGACGTCTCGGCGCCCTACGTCGCCGGGCACGGGTATGCCTACGTGCGGGTCGACCTGCGTGGCAGCGGCGACTCGGAGGGCCTGCTGCTCGACGAGTACCTGGAACAGGAGATCCAGGACGGACTCGAGGTGCTCGCGTGGCTCGCCGACCAGCCGTGGTGCGACGGCGGTGCCGGAATGATCGGGATCTCCTGGGGCGGGTTCAACGGACTGCAGATCGCAGCCCGGCGCCCCCCGGAGCTCAAGGCGGTCATCAGCCTGTCGTCGACCGACGACCGCTATCTCGACGACGTCCACTACATGGGCGGGTGTCTGCTCACCGACAACCTCTCCTGGGCAGCGGTCATGTTCGCCTACAACTCGTGCCCCCCGGATCCGGCCATCGTGGGTGACCAGTGGCGGTCGATGTGGATGGAGCGGCTCGAGGCCAACGCGCCCTGGGTCGTGACCTGGCTCCGACACCAGCACCGCGGCGAGTACTGGCGTCGCGAATCGGTGTGTGAGGACTACGACGCCATCCAGGTTCCGGTGATGGCGGTCAGCGGTTGGGCGGACGGCTACACCAACACCGTGTTCCGACTGCTCGAACACCTTCCGGGTCCCCGGCAGGGGCTCATCGGTCCGTGGAGCCACCTCTATCCGCAGGAAGGGGTGCCCGGCCCGGCGATCGGGTTCCTCCAGGAGGAGGTCCGGTGGTGGGACCACTGGATCAAGGGCATCGATCGCGGCGTGGAGAGCGACCCGATGCTGCGTGCGTGGATGCAGGACAGCGTGCCGCCGATCTCCTACTACGAGATGCGACCCGGCCGTTGGATCGGCGAGCGTGAGTGGCCGTCACCCGAGATCGAGTGGCAGACCCTGCGGCTGGCGCCGGCCCGCCTGGTCGACGGGTCCGAGCCGGTCGAGGAGGCGGATGCGACGATCCAGTCGCCGCTGACCGTCGGCCTCTTCGCCGGGAAGTGGTGCTCCTACAGCGCCACCCCCGATCTGCCCCACGACCAGCGACAGGAGGACGGCGGCGCCCTCACCTTCGACAGCGCGCCCCTCGACCACGACATGGAGATCCTGGGGTCGCCGGTGCTGACCCTGGACTTCACCTCCAACCAGCCGATCGCCATGGTGGCGGTGCGTCTCTCCGACGTCGCACCCGACGACAAGGCGACCCGCATCACATATGGGCTGTTGAACCTCACCCATCGTGACGGGCACGAGGAGCCGACGCCACTGGAGCCCGGCATGCGCTACCGGGCCGAGATCCCGTTGAACCACGTGGCGCAGCAGTTCCCAGCCGGACACCGTCTCCGGGTGGCGCTCTCGACGTCCTACTGGCCGTTGGCGTGGCCACCTCCGGAACCGGTGCGGCTCACCGTGGCCACCCATGCGAGCAGCTTCGCGCTCCCGGTCCGGCCCCGCCGCGACCACCTCGACGCCACGATCAGCTTCGCTGCGCCCGAGGGTGCGCCCGCGCCGGCGATCACCCAGATCGAGCCGACCCGGCACTCGTGGCGGGTCATCCGCGACCTCGCCACCGATGAGTCCACGCTCGAGGTGGTCAAGGACGAGGGCGCCTTCCGGATCGACGCGATCGACCTGACCCTCGTCGATCGGGTGTGGGAGTGGTGCACTTCCATGGGCGACGACTGGAACTCGCCGCGGAGTGAGATCTACAGCATCCGCGGGATCCGACGCGGCGACTGGTCGGCCGAGACCCACACCCGCACCGTGGTGAGCTGCACGGCGACCGAGTTCCACGTCCATGCCGAGATCGACGCCTACGACGGAGACGAGCGCGTGTTCTCGCGGGACTGGTCGGAGCGGATC
>JBKGZW010000043.1:0-19668 GCA_046543225.1 Acidimicrobiales bacterium | reverse complement strand
CGATCGCCCAGCGAACCCCGGTGCGTGCGGAGGTGACGCGGTCGTGACCACCACCAAGACCCCGGCTGACCTCGAGCTCGAGCCCGTCGAGGGCGACGACGTTGCCGAACCGCTTGACCAGACCGGTCGTGGAGATGACGGTCGAGCCGTCCATGGTGGTCGCTCCTTCTCCGGCGCGCAGTGGCGCGGGCACCGCCGGGACGGTCCCTTCATCGGCCGGGGGACGGGACCCGCACGAGGGTCCGTGGTCCCTCCCGGTCCGGGTCGCGGTCCCCACATCTCCCCCGGTGGTCCCCACACCGGCTCCAAGTCCGGGCGAGGTGGGACCTTCAAGGTGGGAGACATGGAGATCACCCGCTCGTCCAGCCACCAGCACGGCGTGGACCGCCACGCCGAGGTCGTCGTGGTCGGTGCCCGGTGCGCGGGCGCGGCGACGGCGCTGCTGCTCGCCCGTGCCGGCCACGACGTGGTCGTCGTCGACCGCAGCGACCTCGCCGGCGACACGCTCTCCACCCACGCCCTCGCCCGCGGCGGGGTCCTTCAGCTGGACCGGTGGGGTCTGCTCGACGAGGTGGTGGCCGGCGGCGCCCCACCGATCCGCCAGGTCCTGCGGGGTGCGGGGAGCGGGGAACAGGTTCGCGAGATCGACACCAAGGCCGGCGTCGACCACCTCCTCGCGCCGCGGCGGCAGGCGTTCGATCCGCTGCTCGCCGCGGCCGCGGCCGCCGCGGGGGCCGACCTGCGGTTGAAGACCCGGGTCACCTCGCTGGATCGTGACGACACCGGGCGGGTCACGGGGGTGAGCATCCTCGACCCCGACGGTGGGGAGGAGCGGATCTCGGCCGAGGTCGTGATCGGCGCCGACGGGCTGCGGTCCCGGGTGGCGCGTGCGGTCGAGGCACCGATCGTCGAGCAGCGGCCCTCGGCCAGCTCGTGCCACTACGCCTACTACGAGGGCTTCGACCCTCACCGCTTCGAGTTCCACGTGGGCGACGCCGGCTTCGCCGGTGTGTTCCCCACCAACGACGGTCTCGCCAACGTGTGGGTGTGCGTGCCCGCCGAGCGGGCCGACCGGGTGCTCTCCGCGGGGCGCCGCCAGCGCGCCGCCAGCCACGAGACGCTGCTCGACGAGGTGTCCCCGGCGCTGGCCGGCCGCGCCCGGCTGCGTCGCCGCGCCACCGGTGTGCGGGGCGGTGTCCGGTTCCCGATCCAGACCCGTCGGGCCGCCGGGCGGGGCTGGGCCCTCGTCGGCGACGCCGCGTTCCACCAGGACCCGATGACCGGCCACGGCATGACCGACGCGCTCCGCGACGCCGAGCTGCTCGCGGGCGCGGTCCACGGGGCGCTGACCGCTGGCGCGGACCTCGACGCGGCCCTCGCCTGCTACGACCGGGACCGGCGCGAGGCGTCCGCTCCGTTCCTCGAGCTGGCCGCCGCGCTCACCTGCCACCCACCGGCGGAGGAGTTCACGGCGCTGCTGAAACGCCTCGCCAAGGAGAACGACCGCGAGGCCGAGTGGCTCGCCGCCCGGCCGTCGCTGCCCGAGCTCGCGCCGGCGCCGACCTGACGCCGGCGCGCAGCTCTCGATCCACACGACCCACGAGCAAGGGAGGACCACCATGACCACCACCGATCCGACACCTTCGACCCGCAACGGAGTGGACACCGCCACGCTGTTCGCCACCCTCGACGCGGTGCGCGAGTCGCCGGAGGCGGCCCGGTTCCAGTTCCGGGCCCACAACCGGTGGGTCTCGGGCGTGCACAGCCAGACCACCGTCGTCGACTACTTCGGCGTCGGCGAGGAACGCGACCACCAGCGGACGTTTCACTTCGACGCCGACCATCCCCTGCCCCTGGTGGGGACCGACCAGGGCCCGAGCCCGACCGAGATGGTCCTCGTCGCCCTGGCCTCGTGTCTGACCGCGGGGATCGGCAACATCGCCGCCGCCCGGGGCGTCACCCTCCACGAGGTGACCTCCACCGTCGTCGGCGACATCGACCTCAACGGCGTGCTCGGCCTGGACCCCGAGGTTCGCAACGGGTTCGCCGACATCGAGGTGCGCTTCGAGGTCCGCGGCGACGCACCGGCAGAGACCCTCGAGGAGATCGTCGAGGCGTCCCGGAAGCGTTCGGCGGTGTTCGACATCGTCACCGGGTCGGTCCCGGTGAGCATCTCGACGACCACGGGGTGAGCGATGGGGTGGTCGCCGGCCCGGACCGGGTCGGCGGCCACGCCGCGTCACCCCGACCCGACCGGGAGCGCATTGGTACCATCGGCGTGCGGGCTGGACCCGACGCCGGGATCGGAGCAGTGGTGTGATCTGGCGATTCGGCCAACGGGAGATCGACGCCGAGCGGTTCGAGCTGCGGTGCTCGGGCACGGCGGTGGCTGTCGAGCCCCAGGTGCTCGACGTGTTGATCCACCTCGCCGCGCACCACGATCGGGTGGTCACCAAGGAGGAGCTCCTCGACGAGGTGTGGGGCGACCGGTTCGTGAGCGAGGCCACCCTGACCAGCCGGATCAAAGACGCCCGCCGGGTGGTCGACGACGACGGCCGGCGCCAGGAGGTGATCCGCACCGTCCACGGCCGTGGCTACCAGTTCGTCGCCCCGCTCGAGCCGCGCCCCAACCGCTCGGTCGACGCCGCGCCTCCGCCCGTTGGCGCTCCCCCGCCGGTGCGCTACACCCGCAGCGGCGGGTACGACATCGCCTTCCAGGTGGTGGGCGACGGTCCGGGCGACATCGTCCTCATCCCGGGGTTCGTGTCGAACCTCGACCTGAGGTGGGAGCTGGCGCCCCTCGCCGAGTTCTCGCGCCGCCTGGCGGAGATGGGACGCCTGATCGTGTTCGACAAGCGCGGCACCGGGTTGTCCGAGCGCACCGCACCGAGTCGGCTGCCGACCCTCGAGGAGCGGATGGACGACGTGGGCGCGGTCATGGACGCGGCGGGATCCTCGTCAGCGACCCTGTTCGGGATCTCCGAGGGCGGGCCCCTGGCGCTGCTGTTCGCCGCCTCGCAACCCGAGCGGGTCGAGCGGCTGGTCATCTACGGTTCGTTCACCCACGATCCCTTCGTCGGTGCCGACGAGATGGCCGAGTTCGTGAACGAGCGTTGGGGGACCGGTGAGACGTTCCAGGTGCTGGCGCCGACCTGGGAGCTCGACGAGCGGGGGTTGGCCCAGCTGGCGCGCTACGAGCGGCTGTCGGCCAACCCCGACTCGGCGGCGCGGCTGGTGCAGCTCGCCACCGAGATCGACGCCCGTCCGGCGCTGCCGGCGATCGGTGCCCCGACGCTGGTGATCCACCGCAGCGACGATCCGATCGTCCCCGTCGAGCGGGGACGGAGTCTGGCTGCGGGGATCGCCGGGGCCCGCTTCGTCGAGCAGGCGGGTGCCGATCATCTGCCCTACCGCGACAGCGGCCCGGTCCTCGATCTGGTCGCCGAGTTCGTCACCGGCGTCCCCGCGACGACCGGTGCCGACCGGATGCTCGCCACGATGCTCTTCGTCGAGGCGGCCGGGGTTCTCGGACCCGGGCCGGAGGGGGCCTCGTCGGGGCGGGTCGAGCGGCTGCTCGGCCGGGTCGAGCGCGAGGTCGGCCGTCTGGGCGGCACGGTCGAGCGGAGCACCGGGCGGGGACTGCTGGTGACCCTGGATGGCCCGGCGCGGGCGGTGCGCTGTGGGCAGCGCCTGGCGCGGATCGCCGAGGACCTCGACCTGGCGGTGTGCTGCGGGGTGCACACCTCGGAGGTGGAACGCCGGGGCGGCACGCTCGACGGGGTCGGGGTGCAGGTGGGGGCAGGGGTGACCGGCCTCGCCGATGAGGGCGAGGTGTGGGTCACCCGCACGGTGCGTGACCTGGTGGCGGGTTCGGGTCTGCGCTTCGAGCCGCGGGGCGCCCACGCGCTCGACGACGTGCCCGGCACCTGGGAGCTCTACGCCGCGGTCTGAGCGGGTGCTGCCGGGTCAGGTCTCGAAGGTGGTCGCCGGCCCCGCCGCTACGGGGCGCTGCGCCAGAGCTCCAGCAGCAGCTCGTTGAGCGGGTCGCCGGTGAACTGGACCTCGTGTCCGGCGCCTTCCACCACGGCCCGTGAGGCCCCGATCCGGGACGCCAGTTCGTCGCTCATGGCTTCGAAGCCGTCGCTGTGGCCACCCGAGACCACGAGGGTGGGAAACGGTGCCGCCGCCAGGTCGGCGATCGGCAGCTCGCCGTCCCAGGGCGGGCGCGAACGGCGCACGAGCGGCACGAACGACACGATCTCGTCGAGCACACCGGGGGGAAGGTCGTCGGGGTCGGTGCCGACCACCTCGAGGAAGCCGAGCAGCCAGTCGCGGTCGGGGACGTCGTCGTCCCACATCGCGCGCAGGCGGTCCTCGATCGCCGTGGCCGCCGGCTGGTTGCGGGTCGCCGCGAACGCCGGAGGTTCGAGGAGTGCGAGCGAGCGGACCGAGCCGGGGTTGCAGGCGGCGGCCACCATGGCCACGAGCCCTCCGTAGGAGTGGCCGACCAGGTGAACGCCACCGTCGTCGTGGGCACCGCCGAGCAGCGGGGCGAGGTCGTCGGCGTCTCGGAGGTAGTCCTCGCCGGTGGTGGCGGGACTGGCCCCGTAGCCCCGCCGGTCGGGGGCGATCAGGTGGAACCCCTGGTCGGCGAGGGGCCGCTGGGCCGGCCACTCCTCGGTGGCGGGTGACAGCGATCCGTGGGCGAGGACCACCGGCGTGCCGCTCCCCCACTCGTGGACGGCCAGGTCGGTCATGGGAGCTCCTCTCGTTGGTGCATGCAAGATAGTACGGTCGTTCTATCTTGCATGCACCATGGCACGGTCGTGCTATCTTGTCAACGTGCCGGACGGGAACAGCAGCGACGCGGCGACCGAGGTCCGTCGACGGTCCGACGGCGAAGCGACCCACGCCGCGATCCTCGAGGAGGCCATGCGACTGGCGTCGATCGAGGGGCTCGGAAGTCTCACCATCGGTCGGTTGGCCCGCGAGTCGGGGGTGAGCAAGAGCGGGCTCTTCGCCCACTTCCGTTCCAAGCAGCGTCTTCAGCAGGAGACGATCGGCGCTGCCGAGGCGGTGTTCGCCCGCGAGGTGGTCGAGCCGGGTCTCGACGCCGACGAGGGGCTGGCCCAGCTCGAGGGGGTGTGCGAGGCGTACCTGAGCTACGTGGAGCGGGGCGTGTTCCCCGGCGGCTGCTTCTTCGCGCAGCTGCTGGCCGAGTTCGACGCTCCTGAGGGGACGATCCACGAGGCGGTGGTGGTCGGCCAGCGGGGCTGGATCGGGATGCTCGAGGGGTTGATCGTCACCGCTCAGCAGCGGGGCGAGCTCGACGCTGAGGTCGATCCCGGGCAGCTGGCCTTCGAGCTCTACGCCGCGCTCGAGCTGGCCAACTACCTGTCGACCCTCTACCGGGATCCGACGGTGGTCGACCAGGGCCGCGTCGCTGTCCGTAGCGCGATCGCCCGCGCCACGAGCAACCCCCGTCAGACCTCGATGACCGCCAGTGTCGGGTCGAGTACGTGGAGGTCGTCGGGGTCGGAGGAGACCACGGCCTGATCGGCTCGGCGCGCGCAGAGCACGACGTGGGCATCGACGACATCGGCGGTGGCGCCGGCTGCCAGCGATCGGCCGACATGGGTCGCGTCGACGCGGTCGAGCGCAACGACATTCGTGTGCGGTTGCCGTACGAGCCTCGAGAGACGCGCCTGGCGTTCGGGCCGGCGAATGGCTTGGGCCAGCGCGCCGGCGGGAACGGTGACGACGCTCCCCCGTTCGAGTGCTCGAGCGAGCAGGGCGACGACCCGCCGGTCGTTGCGATCGAGCGCGATGAGCGCGCCTGCGTCGAGGGTGACTCCCCCCATCAGCCGGAGCGTCGCTCGGTCGCCCCGAGCGGGAAGTCGAGGAGTTCGTCGGCCCACTGCCGCTCGCGATCGTTGAGTGGGCCGCCGGTCTCGTCGAGAGCGGTCGCCAGCATCGAGGCCCACCCGGCTACGTCGTCGAGTGCCACCCCGACTGCGTGCTGGACGAACCCCGACACGCTGGTCGCATGCCCCGTCTCGACCAGGCCCTTGACCTGCACCACCTGGTCCTCGGGCAGCGTGACCGTGACCTTCCTTGTTGCCATACCGATCACCATACCGCCACCTCAGAGGCAGTCGGCCAAACGGTCGAGCCCGAGGTGAGCTCGTGGAGCGACCACCAATGCAGTTCGTCATCGAAGACCACGACATCGACCAGAGCGACGCCACCGGCGAGGAACACCCGTCGTAGCCGGAGGAACTGCGCGGCGTCGGCTTCGCTGACCGAGGGCCTGAACCAGCAGGGGCGCGATTCGATGACAACCCACCGTTCACGCTGACCCGGCCCGGGCGAGCGACGGCCTGGTGCAGAAAGGATCGGTTCGGGCCGGTCGGCCCGACGGCCGATGGTGTCGAGCGTGGTGCCCGGATACCAGGTCACCACTGCTCCGCGTTCGTCGAGCGAGTAGACCTCCGGGAACAACTGTCGACCTATGAGGAAGTCGGCCCGAGCAAGGTCGACCACGTCTTCGGCTCGCTCGAGGCGCAGGTCCCTCCACGGCGGCCAGCCAATGTCGTCGGGACAGGTGAGGTAGTCATCGAGACAGGTCGGATCGTGAGCGTAGGTATGCACGCTGTCGCTCCTTCGGCAACGGATCACTGAAGGGGGCGACGACTGCTCTGTCGGTGGCCGCGCTCACCCCGAAGCGTGACCAGCAGTGGACCTGCGCTTCGACGAGCGCAAGCCACCTCTCAACCTACCGAGGGCCTACGACACTCGAGCTGAGCCACGATCGACCACGGCGGTCTACCCACCACCTGCCGGCCTGCACCTGGATCGAGTCGGCCCTCGCCGGCAACCGTCGAGTGGGGATCCCGTGGACGTCGCTGTCGGCGTTCCTCCGGATCGTCACCAACCCGAGGGGCACCCGCATGATCCCGTCGAGCAGCTCGTCGTAGCCGGCGTCGCCGTTGTAGACGGTGCGCAGGATCTCGGGGGCGAGCTCGTCCATGATCTCGTCGGGGTCGCGACGGCGATGAGCTTGGCGCCGCGACGCCGCAGTACGCCTGCCGCGGTGGCCCAGCGTGTGGACAGGCCCCCTGTTGGTCAGGGCTCGACGCGGTCGATGCCGGGAATGCGGTCGAGATCGCGGTCGAAGCTGGCGACCCGGTCCACGCCGGTGGTCTCGGCGTTGGCGACGAGGTAGGCATCGGCGAAGTCCATGCGTTCGAGCTCGAAGAGCTCGACGGTCCGCAGCATCAGCGCAGGGTCGACGCAGATGACCGACTCGAACGCCACCAGGGACCTGATGGCCTCGGCGACGAGTGGTCGGGGCACCTCGTAGAACGACTCGAGCACATACACGGTTTCGGCGACGATCAGGTCCGGCACCAACAGGAGCTCGCCTGCGGCGAGATAGGCCGTCGCTCGGCTGGCGAGGGTCGGCGGGTCGCCGGTGAGGTGACGAACCAGCACGTTCGTGTCGACGAACGCGGTCATCGGCGCCGTTGGGAGCGAGCCGTGCGGGTGGAACGGACGATGTCGTCCCATGCGACGTTGCGCTTCGCCGCGGGCACGGGGATGGACCCGGCAAGGTCGAGTAAGTGTGGCGTGCGGGCGAGCACCGCTCGGTTGCCCTCGACCCTGAAGACGAGCTGGTCGCCGGCGGCGATGCCGAGCGCTTCGCGTACCGCCTTCGGGATGGTGACCTGGCCTTTCGAGGTGACCTTGGCGGTGACGTCCATCCTCGCCTCCTTACTTCTTTCCTGAAGTAAGGCTACCGGGTCAAGGGGGCTCACGTTGCTTCGGCTCGTGGTCGGCCGAGTGCGAGGCGGAGGCGCCACCGGGCCTCGATCGGGTCGAGGGCCTGCCAGCGGAACCTGCTGCGGTAGCGGCGGTCGGGCCAGGTGATCCACGGGGTGCCGTCGTCGTCGAGGAACAGGGTGTCGTAGCGGCCAGGAGCGTCTCGGCGACCGAAGGCCCACACGCGGCGGTCGGGGCCTTCCTTGTCCACCTGACCGATGAAGGCCAGGTCGCTCTCGTGGGGTGACTCGGCGGGGCGACAGCTGGGAGGGAGGGAGTCGAAGAAGGCAGAGAGGGCTCGGTCGGCTTCGGAGCGGTCGGGTGTCGGCAGGACCGGCACGAGGCGTCCGGCCATCGAGTTGACCAGCACCGTGGCGAGCGGACGTGGGGTCGACGCGGCGACGAAGCACTGGCACCAGGGCGCGCCGGGCCACCCGCCCGGCGGGCCGAAGTGACAGTCGATTGGTTCGAGCAGCGCGTCGAGGCGATCGGAGCCGTCGGTGAGGTGGCCGAGCTGGTGGAGCGCGCGCACCACCGTGGTGCCCACCGCGGGTGTGCTGTCGGGCAGCGTGGTGCCACCGGCCTTGGCGTCGACCTCGAGTCGGCGCAGGGCCCGCAACACGTCGGGGCGGGTGAGCTCGAACGGCTCGGTGCCCGACGGATCCGTGTCGCCGTCGCCCAGGAGCACGGCGAGCAGGTGACCGGCGACGTCGGCATCGAAGGCGGCCTGGTTGGCAGCGGCCCACTGCTCGATCCGACCCACCAGCTCGTCGTGGCGCGATCGGTGGTCGACAGCCAGCGAACCGAAGTCGAGCTGGGATGGCTCGGGCCGGTTCAGCGCGTTGACGAGCTCGAAGGCCCAGTCGGGCACGTCCTCGTCGTCGAGCGGGTCCTCGTCGAACCGACAACCACAGCAGATGGCCTGGTGCCAACACAGCGGGCACCGTTCGACGTCGCATCCGGGATGGTGGAGCGACCCGGGCAGCACCCCACAGTCACCGCAGCGCTGGGTGGGCCGGGGCCACCCGGGTTCCTTGCCGTAGGGGCAGCGGTCGATGGGTCGACCGTCGAGGTGGAACACCTTGGAGCACCCGCCGGCCGCGAGCATCTCGTCGAAGCAGAAGTTGCAGATCGCCATGGATCAAGGGTGGCGAAGGGGTGTGACACTCGCGGCTGGGGCGGTCCGGCTCCCGCCCGTTGGGCACTACCACCTGATCCCGAGAGCGAAGGCCAACGCATGGTCGAGGGCGACGCGCCGGTCGGTCCCCAGCCGGCCGACCGGTTCGGGATCGAGGAGCGCCTGGGGGATCGTCACGAGGTTGTCGCAGGTCACGACGCTCGGCTCGGGCAGGCCTTCGTCGGGGCCGACCTCCACGTCGGACCGGATTCCCCGGATGGTCCTGGTGATGGGAGCACAGGTGACCGAGGCGAGCACTTCGATCGCCGCGTCGCGGGTGACGACACAGACGGGGCGTCGACCTGCGGGCGGACCGAGGTCGGCCCAGATGACGTCGCCCCTGGCTACCACTCGGGCACGGTCTCGGCGGCCAGCCGGCGGGCGGCCTCGACCAGGACAGGATCTTGTGGGACCTGTCGGTAGGCGGCCCTCAGCGCGTCATCGGCGTCGCGCTCGTCGGCGGCGGCGAGCACCGCGGCGGCGCCACGCCGGAGGAGCTCGGAACGACTCGTGCCCTCGGCCGCGGCCAGCCCGTCGAGGCGCGCCACCAGGTCGTCATCGAGCTGCACGAGGACCTGCCGGCGAGCCATGACCATATGGTAGGTCATATGATTGGTGGGCTACTGGGCGCCGACCAGGTTGTAGCGCTGGGCGACCTCACGCGAGAGACGGCGACTCGTTGGCGTCGACACCTGCTTGGCCCCGAGCAGCGCTGTCTCGTAGGGGATGGTGGCGCCTTCGCTGGTCACCCTCCACCCCGGCTCCTCGTGGGAGAGCTCGCTCACCTGTTGAGCCGTGAGCCCCTCGAGCTGCTCGAGCACGTGGTCGATCGTGTCGCGCTCGGCGTCGGTGAAGATGCTCAGGTCGGGGTCCCGTAGTGGAACGAGGCGGTGCTGCTCCCTACCGAGGAAGTCTTCGATCTGTATCTCCGCAGCACCCGAGTCGACGAGCCGGCGGCGGACGGGCACGAGCTGGCGAGGTGCGGGACCGTGCTCGAGCCGCTGGAACTCACAGCCCGAGATGGCGGCTCCGTGACGGCGGACATGGGTGAACTCGACGAAGAAGATCGCCTTGTTCAGCTTGGTCGCTCCACCTGCCCGGTCGGCCTGGAGCCGCTCGGCCAGGTACAGGATCAGTTCGCTGAACTTCGCCTCGTCGTACGCCACGTCCATGACCCCATGCTACGCGGGGTGTGTGACACTCATGAGGGAGAGCTCCCGCAGAACCACGCCACGCTCGCCAGTGCTGTCCAGGGGCAGGATCTTTGGGATGCGGCCGACTCTCTGACCGAGGCATGCCCGCTCGTTGAGTGATCCCGCTCCAGGGGACGGCCCCGCCGCCGGTGGCTGGGGCGTCGAGGCGGGGTCACCGCCAGGTCATGCCAGGGTGGCGGGAGCAACGGCGAGGCCTTCGGCAGCGGCACCGGCGTGAAGGCGCTTGTCCCACACCGCGACCGTGAGATCTGTGGTGCCGAGCGCCAGCGCGCTGGCGAGGTGAACGGCATCAGCTCCGCGGAGCTGATGAGTGGCTGCGAGCGAACCGGCAACGCGCTCGACATCGGCGGACAACTCCACGGGGCGCACCGATGCCCAGAACCGCTCCCAGTCAGTCCCAGCCGCGGAAGCTTCCGACGCGGTCAGATCGTGGTTGCGCGCTGCCGCTGCGAGCGCTGCGCACACCTCGGGATGGGCGAGTCGACTCGACAGCGCGACATCGCACGCGTTCCACAACGCCGCGGCGAGGTCGGACCCGACCTCATCGACCACGAGCTTCACGAGCGCGCTCGAATCGAAGTATACGAGGGCCACGTTCAGCGACGCTGCTCGCCGACGATGTCCGCAACCGGTCGTTTCGGCGTCGGCCGGGGCCGGTCACCTGCGACCGGCCGTGTCGAACTGGTCGGGCGAGCGATGACCCCCTCGGCAGTGAGTCGGTCGATGACCGGTGTCGAGTCGAGACCGACGATCCGCGCGACTGGAGTCCCTCGATCGGTGATGACGACGTCGTTCCCTTCGCGTGCCGCCTCGATCCATCGGCTGAGGTGGGCTCTGAGCTCGGTGACGGGAACGTCCATGCACGAACTGTACATCACACAGAGCCATGATATGTACAGCCGGTGATCAGAGGAGATGTTCCCGCCGTTCATCGAGGCCCTCGGGCAGGTCGCCAGTGGCCGCGGCTCAGGACTCGGGGTCGGTGCTGACCATCCAGGCGACGCCGTAGCGGTCGGTGCAGGAGCCGAAGCCGGGTGACCAGAACTGCGGACCGAACTCCATGTCGACCGCTCCTCCCTCGGAGAGCGCCGCGAAGATCCGCTTGGCGGTGTCGATGTCGGGGGTGCTGTAGGTGACGGCGACTCCGGTCTTGGGGCCGTCGTCGCCGGTGGGGTCGTCGG
The DNA here is from genome assembly GCA_046543225.1 of Acidimicrobiales bacterium. GTDB lineage: Bacteria > Actinomycetota > Acidimicrobiia > Acidimicrobiales > SKKL01 > SKKL01. The sequence goes on along the minus strand of JBKGZW010000043.1, from coordinate 8,275 downwards.
ATCCCATGATCATGGCGTCGTCGAAGGTGAGGGCGGCGTGCATGACGTGGTGGGGTTCGGCGCCGGGCATCGGTTCGGCGCCGTCGGGAAGGTCGGCGTGGGTCATCACCTCGAGGTCGCCGCCGAAGATCTCGTGATAGCGGGCGAAGGCCTCGGCGCAGTTGCCGCTGAAGAAGAGGTAGGGGGTGATGGCCATGGGTGTGCCTCCAGGGTGTCGGACGGGGTGGGTCGATGGTGGTGACCTCCGATGACCGGCGAACTCATCGGCGAGCGAAGCGCCGATCCGGTCAGGTGGTGTCGTCGGCGCGGCCGGGGTCGGCCTGTCGGCTGAGCCAGACCCGTTCGAAGTCCTCGGCGCTGGTGCCGTCGAGGTCGGTTCGTATGAGTGCCTCGAGGTCGGTGACCTCGCCCGCGGCCTCGTCGATGGTGGCGACGGTCTCGCCAGTGGCGCGATCGATGATGTGACACCGCCGCAGCGAGGCGGTCGGGGCCCAGGCGCCGAGGGCGACGACCGCGCCGATGACGGTCAGCAGGCCGGTCCAGGCGCGCCGCAGCACAGGGGTGCGTGCCACCTGCAGCTCGTAGCGCGCCGTGGCCGGTGTCGTGTCGCTCATCGTGGCTCCTCGGCGTGTCGTGGCTCGGTCGAGCGCCCTGCAGTGGACTCTGACCCACCCGCCGACCGTTCAACCCTCGCCGCCATGTCCGAGAGACTACCTCGATGGACCTTGGCCAGGCCGTTGCTGAGGAGCGCGTCGATGTCGAAGGTCGTCGGGCCGACGATCGCCTCGATCGTCGCTGTGCTGGTGTACCGGATGGAATACCCCTCGGGGTATCGAGGTTATAGCTCGGTGAGACGTCGAACCCGACGCCTCATCACCAGATGGAGACTCCACCATGTCACTGCACCTCGGCGACGAAGCCCCCGACTTCACCGCGATGACCACCGACGGCGAGATCTCGTTCCACGATTGGAAGAAGGGCTCGTGGGCGGTCTTCTTCAGTCACCCCGCCGACTTCACGCCGGTGTGCACCACCGAGTTGGGCCGAACGGCGGCGCTCGAGAGCGAGTTCGCCACGCGCAACACCAAGGCGATGGCCCTGTCCATCGACCCGATCGAGGATCATCACAAGTGGGCGCCCGACATCGGCGAGGTCACCGGCACCGAGCTCAACTTCCCGATCGTGGCCGACCCCGACCACAAGGTCGCCGAGCTCTACGACATGATCCACCCCGGAGAGGGCGACACCTCGACGGTGCGCTCGGTGTTCATCGTCGACCCGGACGACAAGCTTCGCCTGATGCTCACCTACCCCAAGTCGGTGGGCCGCAACTTCGACGAGATCGTCCGGGTGATCGACGCCCTCCAGGCCACCGACGCCAACCCCATCGCCACCCCCGCCGACTGGCGCCCCGGCGACCGGGTGATCGTGGCCACGGCCGTGTCGACCGAGGACGCCAAGGAGACGTTCCAGAACGTCGAGGAGTTCAAGCCCTACCTCCGCTACGCCGACGCTCCCTGACCTCGCCGGCCCGGCGTGCGACGTGGAGAGTCGTGGCGCGCCGGGCCAACGAGGTCGAGTGGAGCTATGGGGACGGGCGGGCGGCGGTGACGCTGTTCGCGGACACCGCACACATCGAATGACATCGATGTAATCGTCTCACCCCCTCCGTACGGTCATCGAGTCCACGAACCGGCGAGCATACAGCCGGTTCACGACCCGAAAGCGGGCTCGATGAACACTCCACTTCCCCCTCCTCCCCCACCTCCTGCAGGCGGCGCACCCCCGCCCCCGCCTCCGCCACCTCCACCAACGCCGCGTCCCTGGTACCGCAAGAAACGGTTCCTGATCCCCGGCGTGGTGCTGGCCCTGCTCGTCGTCGTCGCCATCTCGACCGATCCCGAGGACGAGGAGACGGCTGAGCCGACGGCGGCGGCATCGTCCGAGGAGCCCGGCGACAGCACCGGCACCTCGGACCCTGACCCACAGGGCGAGCCGGACGACTCATCCGAGGTGAGCGACGCCGGCGACGGCTCGGGCGAGGCCACCGAGCCGGCGATCGACGGGTCCCGGGACGCACCCCTGCCTCTTGGCCAGCCGGCCCCGGTCGGTGACGACTACGAGGTGGCGGTCGTGGGCTTCGTGCCCGACGCCACCAGCGAGGTGATGGACGCCAACCAGTTCAACGAGGCACCGGCCGAGGGCGAGGTCTACTCCCTGGTTCGGGTCCGGGCGACCTTCACCGGCGATGGCGACGGGATGCCCGCCATGGACCTGTCGGTCGGCTACGTCGGCGACGACGGCCGGGTCTATGTCGATCACGACTGTGGCGCGGTCCGACCCGACTCGATGGTGGATCAGCCGAACCTGGTCGCCGGCGGGTCCGCCGAGGGCAACTTCTGTCTGCGGATGCCCGTCAGTGTGATCGGCACCGGCGCGATCTTCGTCGAGCCGCTGTTCAGCCTCAGTGACGACAAGACCTGGTGGGCCGAGCAGTGAGCGCATCGACGAACGCCCCCATCGTTTCCACCCGCTGCTCGCGGCGCTGGTCCCTCGGTGCCAGCTTGGTCGCCGCGCTGCTGGTGGCGGCCTCGCTCCTTGCCGGCTGTTCGGGCGACGGGCAAGCGGACCTGGGCTCGATCGCGGAGGAGACCTTCAGCGAGGAGTCGGTGTGGCAGGGCGACGACCGCTACCTCAGCGTCACGTTGCGAGACGGCGACTTCGTCCACGTGGTCGAGCTCGACGTGTACCTCGAGCAGCTGGGGTTCTCGCCCGCGGTGTCCGAACGAATGGGCCGGACCCGGGCGCTCGACGGGACCCAGTCCGCGCACGGCGATGGCGTGAACGTGACCTGGACCTATCACCCCGACAACGGCCTGCAGGCCGTGTTCGAACGCGAGGAATGACGCTCCGGAGGCGATCGGCCTACAGACACACAGATCGGAGATGAGCACATGAGTGATGAACAGGAGCACCCGGGATGGTGGCTGGCGTCGGACGGGAGGTGGTATCCACCGATCGAGCCCGGTGGACTCGGAGCCGACGACGACTCGGACCGGCCGTGGTGGGAGCGGCCGATGCCGTTGTGGCTCGTCATGGTCATCGCCCTCGTGGCGGCGGGGACGGGGCTGGCGATCGGCACCTCGGCGAGCGACGAATCGACCGATGGCGAGCACGCCGCGACCGAAGCTGCGGTGGACGACACCGCTGGCGACGACGGCGACGAAGCCCGCGACCGCGGTCGAGAGGACCGGTCCACCACCAGTTCCTCGACCTCGACGACCACCTCGACGTCGACCACGACCACCACCCGGCCCGAACCCGAACCCGAGGCGGGCAGCCGGGACGACCCGTTTCCGATCGGGACCCCCCTGGAATCCGACAGTGGGGTCGAGGTGACGGTCACGGGCATGAACCCCGACGCTGCCGCGGCGGTGGCGGCCGAGAACCAGTTCAACGATCCGCCGCCGGCAGGGATGCGGTTCGTGCTCGTCGAGCTGTCGGTGACCAACGGCAGCGACGAGCCGATCACCCCGGGACGTGAGTTGGACATCAACGCGATCGGGTCACAGAACCGGGTGCACGAGTCGTGTTGGGAGGTGATCCCCGACAACCTGCGGGACGAGCCCGAACTCTACCCGGGGGGCAGCGCCTCGGGCAACGTGTGCCTGGTGGTGCCCGAGGAGGAGATGGCCGACGGTTCACTGCTGCTCATGGTCGCGCCGCGCTTCGGTGAACCGGTGTTCGTCCAGCCCTGATGCCTAGATCGACCTACGCCGAGCCACTGCGGCACCACCCACTATGCCATCCGCCAGATGCCGGCTGACCAATGCTTCCCACCGACCGCCCGGCCGGGCGCCTAACGCCAGGAACGCGAACTCGCCATCGACTTCACCTCCAACGGCACCTCATCGAAAGCTAGAACACCAAGCTGCTTCGGCTGGCTCGCCGACAACGCCACCACCTAAGGGCTACGCAACCTCCCCATCGAACCCTGGCAGTGGAGCATCGACAGGAAGTGAAGCAGATCGCTGGTCATCCGGGGATCGCAACACCCAGGGCGGAGACGGACTCCTCGAAGTGACGCTCGAGGATGTCCTGGACCTGCCGGTCCTCGAGCACGTCGATGTTGACCACCACCTGTTCGCGTAGGAACCGCTTGGACAGGTCGCGCATCAGCTCCGACCGCGCGACACCGACGCGGGTCCCGTGTTCGACGACAAGCCGGGCGAGCATGGTGGCGTTTCGCGGATTGGCCGCGAGATTCGCGCGTTCCATGATGTTGACGAGTTCGTCCTCGCCGAGGCCGTCCGGGACATCGATCAGGTCGACGCCGATGGTTTCTGCCCGCCACCAGAGCCTGCGGAACACATTGCGATAGTTTCCGAGCAACCGGCTCTCGACCCGGGACGTGAAACGCCACGCCGCCACGTCGGGGAGGACGACGAGGGTCACGAACGCCCACACCTCCGCGCTGGCGGCGTCAGCTGGGACGATGCCCATCGTCTCATGCAGCACCCTCGTGGCGCGTTGGTCGAAAATGGTCACCGGCTGGAGCGGTTCTGGGAACCCGAGGTCGTCGGCGATGTCGCGAACTGCCTCCTGCAGCTTCCGGATCGTCGCGTCGTCAACCGGGCTGCCTCCTACAGCGAGGGCTGCGGCGTCGGGGTGGCTGATCGTTGCAGTCTCACGCAGTGTCGTGAGCTCCTCCGTAGACACCACCTCGAACAGATCCCGTGCGGCAGTGTTGGGGAGGCGGGGCCAGAGCTTCATGTCCCTACCCCGAGAACGTTGAGACGTCCCTGCAGGTGTGCCTCGAAGGCCTCGGGATCGCTGGCTCGCATGGCACGGAGGCTGCGGGCATCCTGTGACGGCCAGATCGAACGGATCAGCATCTCGAGGTTCTCGCCGACGCTGTTCTCCCTGAAGCTGGCGTAGCCATCGACGAAGTCGTCGTCATTCAGCGCCGCGTGGATCAGTTGGCGGCTGACGTCCCATGCAATGACGGACCTGATGGTGGCGGTGGAGGGGTCGCGTGTGCCCTCCATCAGGGCCCGCATAGCGGGATGGCCGGAGTTGACATAGAGCCTCAGCGCCGCAAGCGGGTTGGTGTCGAGGTCACTTAGGTCGCGGTGCAGCCACCAGGCTGCCCTGGATTCGGCGAGCGAAGTGGTACTGAAATCCACCACCTCGGTGGGGAACCGGGCGGCGTCGCCCTCCAGAATCACCTGCCTCCGTTCGCGGAAGGGCTCCCGCCAAAGGATCGAACCGGGCCGCGAGGGGGCGAGGCGTGACCCCGCTGTCCCCGGCGCGCTGAGGACCAGCTCGCTGTGCAGCTTCAGGATGCCGCCGCTGACTGTGGGGTCGAGGTCGACCACGACGTGCACGTCCCCGGACGTGGCTACCCGGACGGCCTGTCCAGCGACGCGACGTCCCGTCGAGGAGGAGGAGTGGACGGCCACCGCAGAGATGGCGGAGTCCTCGTTGAGCTGACACTCCTCGAGCGCCCGGTCGAAATCCACGTGGAGCGTTCTGGTGAACCGCAGCGGCGTCGCGAAGTCCCATCCGTCGACCAGGGCGGGTACCCGGACGGTCTGTCCCCGGATCGTGACCGTCCACTCGCGCGCGTCGACTGCGTCGGTGCGGAGGTGGGGGAGCGCGACTACCCGTGTCATCGGACTGGTTCTGAGGAGAGGTTGATGTCGACGGCCGCGGCAACACCTTCGGGCAGGTGGATGGTGGCCACCAAGCGGTCGGTACTCGTGGCGGGGAGGACCACGTGGTCGGTCTCGTGGGTGGTCGACCCCTCCGAGATGTGGGTGACGGCTGGGATCGATGCCCCGACAGGAGGGTCCTTCTCGGGCGCGCCGTCGCCGATAGCGGCGCGGGCCAAGACCTCGACCAACGTCGCGTCGGCACCCAGGGCGGGTGTGACACTGAACTCGACGTTGAGACTTGTTCCGCTGTCGGACTCCTCTATCCACTGGCGGTGCACCACGGCCCCGGCGTTGGTCGCCGATCCATCCGACCGCTCCGAACCGTGCGACGCGGGTACCGAGGCACCGGTCCCGGTCTGGTTGGTGATCAGGTGCCCGAGCGCGTCGGCTATCAGTACCCCTGAATCCGCTTGCGCGCGTGACTCTGCCGGTTCGGAGGGCGCGAGGACATCCCTGAGAGCTGCCTTGATCTCGCGGAGGGCCACCCGCACATAGGTTGCATTCCGCTTCACCCCGACCAGTTCGGGGTGCCAGTCATCATGGGTCGGGGGTTCGGCGTCCTTGAAGGCCTCGTCGACGTTCTTGGCCGCCTTGAACACCCCAACCCACTCGATGTCTGGGGTGGGAAGCTCGGGTCCGGGGTGGTAGGTGACGATGAGCTCGGGCTGCCGGATCAGCGCGACGTGGTGGGCAGGACCCGTGAATGGTGCAGCTGTCACCGGTTCGCCGTCGACCTCCCCTTCGTCGGGTTCCGGCCGGGGGAGGGCAGGCGCGGGGAGAACTGCGAGCCACCCCAGAAGGGCTTTGGGACGCTTGCTGTAGAGCTCCCTGATGGTGACGACCGGGTTGTCGGAAGGAGCGGTCCGACCGCTCTCACAGTGCCGCAGTGCCAGCAGAGCCTGGGTCAGTGCCTCCAGCGGCGGTGTCGACCCCGGGTCAGGTACGTCGACCTCTCGGCCTTCATTGGACACGGTGAAGTGCATCGTCGGCTGGATGCCGGGGTCGGCCACCATCTTGGGCCAGAAGTTCCAGGTCAATGCGTTAGCCATGAAGGTGCACGCCTGGCTGGGGTCGCGGTCGCCGAGATCGGGATCAACGATCGCGAGAGTGGTTCCTCCGCCGGCCGCATCGAGGTCGGGGAGTCCCAGCGCCTGTGCGAGCGCTGTGGCCTCGTCGTCGACAACGGGTTCGACCCGGTCATCGACGGTGCGTCCCCACCAGTGGCGCCCGGTGTGGTGTCGGCCCTCGTGCGCATAGCGGTTGCCGATCGCCTGGGCGATCAGCCGCTGCTCGAGACGTCCGTTGTGCTCGGTGGCGGTGTGGATGATGACGGTCCGGCACTGGGAGATGAGGTAGCTGATGGTCTTGCCGAATCCATAGGATCCACCGCCGAAGGTTCGCCCTTGGGCTTCACCTATGAAGTACACGAGGTTAGCGAACCGACCGTGTGGGTCGTCTGGTGCGTCGAGATCCGGTCTCGTTCCACCGTCGAGGCCCGTGGTGCCCGTGTCTGTGACCAACAGGAGCCGTAGGTTGGCCATCGCGAGCGACTCGGCGATCGTAGTGGTCGTCTCGCCCTCTCCGGCGTTCTGTTGGGGCGGCAGGCTCGTGAAGATCTGGTCGGTGAGGACCCGCCGTACTTGATGGTCCACCGCGCGGAGGTCCACACCGAAATTCACCGTCTCCTCGTTCCGACGTGCGTCCCAGCTGTTCTGGGCCGCCTCGCGCATGAGGATGACGAGGGGATCCAGGGCGGGTCGGCCGAGCAGTTTGAGGGCGCCCTCGGCGTTGAGGCCGCCGGTGGGGCTGATCGGTTCGGCTAGGTGGTCGAGTCGGGTCATGGGATGCTGGCCAACCTCTGGAGTACGAACTCGTGGTCGCGGGTTTGCAGGCAGCGTGGCACGGGGCCGGTCAGGTCGACGGTGTAGCGCAGCTGCATCACACCGTCGGGCGGTGCACCTCCGACGAAGGACTGGGGAACGATCTTCGGGAAGCTGTCGTCGACGAGGTACATGCGTTCCTCGACGATGGCCAGCCGGTCGTCGTCGGGTTCATCTTCCGACCAGCCGGACTGGTCGAGCAGCTGGTCCAACCGGCTGCTGTCGACCCCCAGGGATCTGAGGGACTCGACGAGGTCGGAGACGGTCCGACCTTGATCACGCTCCTCGACCCGCAGATAGAGGAGGTGCAGGGTCCCATCCTCGGGTGGTTGGAGCTGGTCCAGACCATGGATCTCGACGAACCGACCTTCGCGTCGTCGGGTTGCTTTGACCTCCAGTTCCGCCGACGGGGTGGTCAGGTCGTGGGGTGCTCCGGTCGGTCCGGTCCACAGTTCGATCCTGCGGGCGGGATCGCGCTCGACGACCTGGTGGAGCGCGTGGAGCTCGCCGAAGAGCCCGGTGAGGGCCTCGGGTCCAAGGGCGGGACGTCGACCGTGGAGCAGTTCGCGCCAGCGGCCCAGCACTTGGTGACAGATCCTGTTCGCCGAGGACGGCTCCGCCTCGATCCTGGCGGCCATGTCCGCGGTGAGTCGGCGGAACTCCTCGCTGAGGGAACGG
>JBKGZW010000042.1:0-19734 GCA_046543225.1 Acidimicrobiales bacterium | reverse complement strand
CCTGGCGGAAGGGTCACCGCACCGCCGACACCACCCCATCGCCCAAGCCGCCGGTGCCGCCCCAGTCCACCAAACCGGCGCTGAAGCCCAAGCCGACGGCCAAGAAGACCCCACCGCCGGTGCCGCCCCAGTCCACCAAACCGGCACTCCAGCCAAAGCCGACGGCCAAGAAGACCCCACCGCCGGTGCCGCCCCAGTCGGCCAAACCGAACCGCACCATCCCCCGGCCCGCGCCGCCGTCGATGCCGCCGCTCCCACCGATCCCCAGCGGTGGCGGCACCACCACCAAGACCGCTCCCAGGGCCAAACCGGTCCTCGACCGGCTCAAGGGCACCCCCTTCGAGGGGCAGTAGCCCCGTTCGCTCTAGCCGCCGTCGTCGCCGAGCAGCGACACCGCCTCGGCGGGGGCGAGTCGGCCCTCGACCACCGCCGACACCAGCGGGAAGTAGGCCACCGCGGTGGCGGCGTTGTCGAAGATCACCCGCTCGACCATCTCCTCGGTGATGGGGCTCTGCCCCACCGCCAACCCGGTGCGGAACCGCACCTGGCCGGCGTCGAGCTCGAGCTCGAGGTTGCCCACCGTGAGCTGGCTGTTGGCCCTGGTGGCCAGCTCGGCCACCGCATCTCGACGTTCGGGTGGGACCGGGTCGGGATGCACCGAGTACACGACGATCTGGCCGACCGAGTCGACCACCACCGCCGCCAGCGGGAAGGCCTGTTCCTCGGTGCGAACCACGGTGCGGATCATGCTGTCGTCGACGTCGACGGGCCAGTCCCGGGATTCGAGGAACTGCACCACTGCGTCGGCCAAGCGGCTCATCGCCACCTCCTCTCGATCAGGTCGAGCATGGCACAGCGAGGGCGAGCCGACCGGGGTCGCCCGTACTTGGTACGATCCCGGCGGGCTGCGGGCGCTGGGTGCCACAGAGTGGATCACCAGCGCGTGCGGTGTTCACACCATGTTCCACCTCATCGATCACGCGCTCGAACAGTACCTCCGCTCCGAGGTGCCCCTTCCGTCGACCGACGTCGACGTGGCCTTCAACGCGCCTGCCAAGGACTGGAGCGCCCGGCTGTCCCGTCCGACGGTCAACCTGTTCCTGTGGGACATCCGCCGGTCGGCGGCCCAGCAACGGGCCGGGCTCGAGGAGGTCGAGATCGAGGGCAACAAGTTCCGGCGCATCCCGCCCCGGGCCCTCGAGATGCGCTACCTGGTGACCGCCTGGTCGAGCGAGCACCGCGACGAGCACCAGCTGCTCGGGAACGTGGCCCAGAGCATCCTGTCGAACCGGTGGATCCCCAACCAGTTCCTCCCCGACGGGTTCGAGCTCCCCGACAGCAGGCCGGTCGAGATGGCGCTCACCACCACCTCCGACCTCAAGCCCAACGACTTCTGGAGCTCGATCGACGGTCAGCTCAAGCCCGGGCTCGACATCATCGTCACCTTCCGGGTGGCCACCACCCTCACCGAGGTCGCCGAACCGGCCAGCGAGGTCGATGTCGGCCTGGGCGACAAGAACGATCCGTCGCGATCGTCGTCGCGGTCCTATGTGACCGGACGAACCAGCAACCCCGACGCTATCGGCCGAGCGGTGCGCACCCGGCGGGGCAAGGCCACCGTCCAGGAGACCGGGAACTTCGTGGTGCCGGGTGAACCGGGCGAAGAGCTGACGATCGATTCCGAACCACCTCTCACCACGGAGATCCCCGCCGACGGGCGTCTCGAGCTCGAGTAGCTGCCCCCACGATGCGCGTCGAGCTGCGGACCCCCTTCATCGAAACCCGCCCCAAGGAGACCTGTCGGGTCGTCCTCGCGGTGCAGAACACCTCCGACGTCATCGACGACGTCACCGCCCAGGTTGTGGGGTTCGCACCCTCGGCGGTGCGCAGCGAACCCTCTCGTCTGCCCCTGTTCCCCGGCGCTGAAGGCACGATCAGCCTCGTCATCCGGATCCCTCCGTCGTTCCCGGCCGGCGACCAGGTCATCCCCATCGAGATCCGCTCGACCATCCACCCCGACGAGGTGGTCACCGTCGATCTCCACCTGGCGGTGGCAGTCGACGACGACGTCGCGATCGATGTGCGGCCCCGTTCGCTCACCGCCGGAAAGCGGGGCGAGTTCGAGGTGCTGTGCACCAACCGGGGCAACCGGCCGATCGACCTCACCCTCATCGCGTCCGATCTCGAGTCCGCCCTCACCCACGAGTTCGAGCCCCCCTTCGTCGAGCTACCCGCCGGCCACGAGGTCGTGTCGCTGCTGCGGGTCCGCGGCAAACGCCCCTTCATCGGCCAGAACGCGAACCGGCGCATCACCGTCACCGCACTCGGACCGGACCGCCAGCTCGACGCCGAAGCCACCTTCTCGCAGCTCCCCCGAATCCGCCGGGGGCCGGTCACGGTGCTCATCCTCGCCGCGATCATCGGTCTGTGGGCGCTGCTGTTCCTGTTCGCGATCAACACCTCGCTGTCGACCGAGCCACTGACCAAGGAGTTCCCGGGGACCGCGCTCGAGTCGATCGGACACGCCCTGGCGGCTGAGGAACCGGTCGCCGGGGCGGCGTCGGCGCGGGTCGATCCGATGACCACCGGCGGCGCGGTCAGCGGCACCGTGGTGGCGACCACCACCGACGAGCCGGTGGGGCGCATCACCGTCGAAGCCATCCGCCAGACCCGCGACGGCCCGGTCCTCGCCACCGCGGCGGCGACCGACGACGAAGGGGCCTACGAACTGGTCGGGCTCGTCGCCGGCACGTACACGCTGCGGTTCACCGCGCCCGGCTACGAGGACGTCTGGTACCCCGATGCCGACAGCGAAGACGCCGCCGAAACGGTGCGGGTCACGGTGGGAGACACCCTCGACGGCGTCGACGCGGCCATCACGGGCGAACCCGGCGGGATCGTCGGGTCGGTCGACATCGGCGAGGCGGTCGCCTCGGTTCCGGTCACCGTGACCGCCCGCGCCGTGGTGGACGGCTCCGTCGGCTCGGTCGTCGCCGAAGGGACCACCGACGAGACCAACACCTACAACCTCGCCCCCCTGGACACGCCGGCGACCTACGAGCTGACCTTCACCGCACCCGGGTACCAGACCACCACCGCCGAGGAGCGGATCGACGGTGGCGAGATCGGGACCGCCAACACGGTGCGGCTCAGCGCGGGCGAGGGCTCGATCAGCGGCTCGGTCACCTCGGGTGGCGAACCACTCGGCGGGGTCGAGATCACCGCCACCTCCGGCGAGGAGGAATGGACGACCGCGACCCCCACCAGCGGGGTGGTGGGCTCGTTCGAGCTCCAGGAGCTGCCGACGCCTGGCACCTACACGCTGACCTTCGAGCTCGACGACTACAGCAGCGAGACCGTCTCCATCGCGCTGGGACCCGGCGAGTCCCGTGGCGGGATCACCATCGACATGGAGGGTGGCACCGGCACCATCAGCGGACAGGTGGACGCGAACGGTTCGGGGCTCGGTGATGTCGAGGTCACCGTCACCGGCGGACCGTCGCAGGTCTCGACCAGCTCGCTCACCTCCGGCGACGTCGGTGCCTACCGGCTGAGCGGCCTCACCACCCCGGCGCGCTACACCTTGACCTTCTCCGCCGACGGCTACCAGACCGAGACCGTCAGCGTCGATCTGAGCTCGAACCAGTCGGCCAGCGGCGTCGACGTCACGCTCCGACCCTCGTTGGGCTCCATCGCCGGGCAGGTCGTCGACGACGACACCGGCGACCCGCTGAGCGGGGTCGAGATCGCCATCACCGACGGCGCGACCACCAAGGAGAGCCTGTCGGCGTCGTCGCCACCGGGCGAGTTCCTGGTGTCCGGGCTTCCCGAGGGCGCCTGGTCCCTCACCTTCGAGCTCGACGGCTACGTCTCCCACACCGAGCTGGTGGTGCTCGGCCCTGGCGACGATGCCACGATCACTGCCAACATGTCTCCGGTCTCCAGCAGCGCCCCGACCCCATGAGCCGTCATGCGCGTTGACGTCACCCCCGAGTCGCTCGACGTCGAACCGGGCCGTCCCGCGGGCCTGGGGGTGTCGATCTACAACGACGAATCGGTGATCGTCGCCTACCGGATCCGGGTGCTGGGTCTCGATCCCTCCTGGGTGAGCATCGACGAGCCCCGCCTGTCGCTGTTCCCCGACACCACCGAGACGGCACAGATCCTGTTGGACATCCCGCCGGAGGCGCCAGCGGGCACCCGCCGCATCGGGATCGAGGTCACCTCGCTGACCGAACCGACGGTGACCGAGATCGTCGAGATCGAGATCCGGACCCCCGAGGAGCCCACGGGCCGTCTCGAGCTCGAGCCGCCCTCGGTGTACGGCACCAAGACCGGGACCTTCGGCGTGACCGTCTCCAACGAGGGCAACACCCCGTTGGAGATCGAGCTCGAGGCCGAAGACGAAGAGGACCATCTCGAGTTCACGTTCCAGCCGACCATCACCCGCCTGGCTCCCGGCGAACGGGGGTTCGTCCAGGCCGTCGCACGCGGCAGCCGCCCGTGGTTCGGCAACCCGACCGCTCACACGTTCCGGGTCACCGCGATCGAGAACGAGCTCGTCAGCCCGGCGGTCGGGACACTGGTCCAGCGGGCGAGGATCGGACGGGGCGGGCTCAGCCTCATCGGGCTGTTGCTCGCCGCCACCGTGTTCGCCGTGGTGCTCACCGCCTCGCTCGGCCGGGTGGTCGACCACAGCCGAGCCAACGACGACCTGTTGTTGAACGTCGTCCGGGGCGAGACCGACGAGGAGACCGTGACCGACCCGGGAAGCATCGGCGGCACTGCCACCTTGCTCACCTCGGGCGCGCCGGTCAGCGGCGTCACCGTCGACCTGTTCAGCGCCGACGACCCCAACCAGCTCACCGCCTCGACCGCCACCGAGGAAGACGGTGCCTTCGAGTTCGGTGGTCTGGCCGAGGGCGACTACAAGGTGCGGTTCCGCGGCGCGGGGTTCACCGAGATGTGGCACGCGGAGGCGTTGACCTTCGAGGATGCCGACACCGTCGAGGTCACCGAGGGAGAGACCAGCAGCGACATCGACGCGCGACTGGGCGGGGTCCCAGGGTCGATCACCGGCCAGATCCTGGGCGAGGACCCGGGGGGCGCCGTGGTGACCCTGCAGGTTCCCGCCGACGCCATCGAGGGCGAGGTCGACGCCATCGTGATGTCCGCCGTGGTCGACGCCACCGGTGAGTTCACCCTCGAGGAGGTCCCTGCTCCCAGCTCCTATGTCCTGCGGGTGGAGAAGCCGGGCTTCGCGCCGGCCGTGCGGCTGGTCAACATCGCCGCAGGCGAGACCATCGAGGGGGTCGAGCTGCGCTTGCGAACCGGTGACGGCTCGATCACCGGCAGCGTCGTCGACGGCGACGGACCGCTGGGCGGTGCCCAGATCGTGGCCAGCTCGGGCGAGGTCGAGGTGCGCGGCGCCAGCCTGACCCAGGACGGCGTCGGGGACTTCACCCTTCGCGATCTGCCGACACCGGCCACCTACACGCTCGAGGTCAGCGCCGACGGCTACCAGTCGGAGACCTTCGCCGTACGCCTCGACACCGGCGAACAGGCCGAAGGGGTGCAGGTGCGGCTCCGGCAGGCCACCGGGTCGGTCTCGGGCACGGTGGCCATCGCCGGAGAAGGGCCCGTCGGCGGCGTGCGCGTCAGCGTCAGCGACGGCGAGAACGAGTACAGCACGCGCTCGCTCAGCACCGGCGATGTCGGCTCCTACCGCCTCGACGACCTCCCGGTCCCGGGCAGCTACACGGTCACCTTCGCCCGAGACGGCCTGGCGACCCAGACCCGCTCGGTCCAGCTCGATGCATCCGGGGACAACGAACGCACCGGCGTCGACGCCAACCTCACCCGGGCCGACGGCGTGCTGCGCGGGACGGTGACCGATGAGGACGGGACGAGCCTCGGCGGGGTGCAGGTCACCGCCACCTCCGGTGAGGACAGCGCCACGACCGTCAGCGCCCACGACCCTCCCGGTGCCTACGAGCTGCGCAACCTGCCGGCAGGCACCTACACCGTGACCTTCGAACGCTCCGGCTCACAGCCACAGGCCGTGCTCGTCGCGCTCGCTCCCGGCGAGGTCGAGACCCTCGACGCGGTCCTGGCGCCCCAGGCCTCGCTGGGTGGCACCGTCACCGTCGGGGGCTCTGAGACCGCCGGGCTCCAGGTGCGCATCTTCCTGGCCGAGACCTACCCGAGCGAGGTGGTCGATACCACCATCACCGCCGGTGACGGTTCGTATGTCTTCGGTGGTCTCAACGCCCCCGAGACCTACATCGTCGAGTTCCTCAACGCGGGAGGCACCGTGGTCGGCACCGAGACCGTCACCCTGCTGGCCGGCGAGCAGCGCGACGACGTCGACTTCGACATTCCGTGATCAGCACCGGTGTGGCCAGCGCCATGATGGGCCGTTCGGCCCAGGCCACCAGCCGGGCCGTTGCCCTAGTCTGGGGGATGTTCCAGGGGTGTGCCACAGGGCACGGCATGGGCCGCGAGAGGGCGCGAGCATGACATCAGGAGTCGAGGTCAGGCCCGAGCGAATCGACTCGACCCCTGGCGAGCCGGTGACGGTTCTGGTCGAGGTCACCAACCTCCTGTCCGCGCCCCGACAGTTCCAGGTGCGCGTCGTCGGCTCGGAGACCGGCTGGTCCGGGCCCACCATGGTGACCCCACTGCTCCAGCCCGGCGCCCACACCGCGACCGAGCTCACCGTCACCCTTCCTCTGGGCTTCCCTCCCGGCGAGCACCTCCTGGGCGTGGAAGCGGTCCCGCTCGACGCCGCCGGCGAGCCATCCACCGACCAGCACGAGCGCCGGGTCTCGGACCTGGTGATCTCAGTGGGGTCACTCGCCGACCTGCACGCGGTGCTCGAACCGCGAAACGTGCAGGGCCGGCGGATGGGACGGATCGCTGCGGTCTTCAGTCCCAGGGCGCTGGTCCGCAGTCGCGGCAGCGGGTTCCGTCGCTCTCACGGCGGCCAGGCCACGGTCTCGTTGCGCAACCGCGGATTCGAACCGATCCAGGTGTCGCTCGCCGCGCACTCCCCGGGCGACGAGCTCGACATCAGCTTCGACCGGTCCGACGCACTGATCGACCCCGGCCACATCATCCCGATCTCCACCAAGGTCAAGGGCAAGCGTCCCTGGTTCGGCCGGCCGCGCCGCACCCCGTTCACGGTCACCGCCCGGGGTACGGGCAACGCGGTCACCCTCGACGGCAGCTTCAGCCAGTCGGCCAGGATCCATCCGGCCATGCTCAAGGGAACCGCCATCCTCGCAGTGCTGGCGGTGTGGGCGTCCACCCTGTTCTTCGTGTGGGACGAGGTGGTCGTCCAGGAGGAGACCGAGGAGACGACCGCCGAGCAGGCGGGCGACGTCACCGACGACCCGGGCGACGCGGACGGCGGCAGCGGTGGGGGCGGCAGCGGGGATGGTTCAGGCGGTGGCGCCGGGGGCGGCCAAGACGGCGGCGGGGCCGATGGAGGCGGGGGCGACGGGGGCGATGGGGCCACCGACGAGCAGGTCGGCTCACGGATCGAAGCCAGCGGACAGGTCGAGGCGCGCGAACCCGAAGGGGTCCAGGTGCGCATCCGCTCGGTCTCACTGGTCGACGAGATCAGTGACGACGCCGACTTCCAGGCCAACATGCGCACCGCCCAAGCGTCTGGGGTCAAGCTCTTCGGGCGCCGGGGCGGGGTGATCCACAACCGGATCGTGCCCGCCCAGCTCACCACCACCACCGACGACGAAGGCCGGTGGGCCGCCAGCGGCCTGGGGGGTCCAGGCTTCTACGAGGTCCGGTTCTCCAAGACCGGCTACGCCACCAAGGCCTACGTGGTCGAGATGGCCGAGGACGGTTCGCCCATCACCCTCGACACCGAGCTCGAGGCCGGCGACGGCGCGCTGTCGGGGGTCATCAGCGGTCCCGACGGTCCGCTCGGCGACGCCGAGGTCACCGTCACCGACGGCGACGTCACCTTCAGCACCACCACACCCACCAGCGGTGCGGTGGGCTCCTGGGGAGTCGAGGGGCTGACCACCCCCGGCACCTACCTCATCACCGCATCGCGGCAGGGCTTCGGCACCGCCACCGCGCTGGTCCGCCTCGACGGCGGCGAGAGTCGCAACGGGGTGTCGATGCAGCTCGAACCTGGCGTCGGGGCGATCACCGGCAGCGTCCGCTCCAGCGACGGGCCCTTGGGTGACATCAAGGTCACCGCCACCAACGGAGACGTCACCCGCAGCACGACCACCCTCACCGAGGGCCCCGTCGGCACCTTCTCCATCTCCGACCTGCCGCGGCCCGACACCTACACCCTCACCATCGAGGGCGACGGCTACCGGAACCAGACCCGCGACGTGGTGCTCGACAGTGGCGAGGCCAACGTCGGGGTCGAGATGATCGCCAGCACCGGGATCGTCTATGGGCAGGTCACCGATTCCGCCGGCGACCCCATCGGCGGTGCCGGCATCACCGCGGTCAGCGAGGACAACACCTACAAGAACACCACCGCTCCCGACGGCACCTACGAGATGGTGGGGCTCGAACCCGGCAGCTATGTGATCGAGGTCGAGGAGTTCGAGTACCACCCCGGCTCGACCCTGGTGACCGTCGGGCCCGGCGCCCTGCGCGAGGTCGACCTCTCGCTCACCCCCAAGGATTCGCTCGAGCCTGAACCCAACAACTCGCTGACCGTGTCGCTCTCGGCCCCCGACGTCACCGGCGAGCTGAGCGTCACCGTCATCGACCGCGAGAGCGGAATGGAGGCCACCGCGGAGGGCGAGGGCACGATCAACGCGGTGTTCGACGACATCCCGGCCGGGGCCCGCACGCTCGACATCAACGGCGAGGGCTTCCAGGAGACGACCGCCTCCGCGCGGGTGGCGCTCAACGGGGCCAGCAGCACGTCGGTCACCCTGCGCCCGCTCATCGTCGCCGACTTCATCGTGCTCGGCAACGAGGCCGAGGACCCCGGCTCACCGGTCGAGGGGGCCGATGTGGCGATCACCCGGACCTATCCACCGTGCGGCCCGAACAGCGAGGCCCCCGGGTGCCACGACCCGCTCGAGGCGGTCACCGACCAGAACGGGGAGGCACGTATCCCAGACGAGGACGGCAACCCCGACTCGGCGGTCGAGCTGACCGACGGGAGCTACCGGGTCGATGTCGACCACCCCGACTACCGCGCCACGAGCTACTTCACCGGTGTGTTGGCCTACGAGACCAACCCCAACCCCACCCGCGAGTTCGACATCGACCGCCTCGGGATCCTCCGCCTCGGCGTCGTCGAGCCCGAGGACCCCGACCCGCCGTTCGAGCCCCAACCCCTCGACGGCTACACCGTCACCTTCGACCCGCCGTACGGCGACGGCGACGATCACGTCCACGAGGCCGACGACCATCCCTTCGAGATCCGCGGGATCCCCCAGGACACCTACGACGCGTCGCTCGCCCTCGACGGCTACAACCCTGTCACCCTCTCGGGGCTCTCGGTCACGCTCAACAACATCCTCGAGCGGCGGGTGACGATGTTCCCGAGCGAGACCACCACCGGACGGGTGGTCTGGGACGATGCCGACAGCGCGGTCCCGATCGAGGGTGCCCTGGTTCAGATCCAGGGCGCGAGCGACTACGACGAGAACGGCGACCCGGTCTCGGGCACCTTCCCACCCGCCGTCACCGACGCCAACGGGCAGTTCGCCTTCCCCAACGACGGGGAGCTCGGCCCCGTGTTCGGCGACGCCGACCTGACGATCAGCCACCCCGACTTCGACGGACCGCTGGTGGTGAGCGATCAACCGGTCGGCGAGAACCTCGGCGACATCGAGCTCGAGCCGCTCCCCGGCGAGCTGGAGGCCTCCGCCGTGATGATCCACGGCGGAGACGCGATCGAACTCGACCCTGCTCGCCTGCGCTTGCGGTTCACCGACGGGCCCGCCGGCTTCGACGGCGATCCCGTCGCACCGGACACGACCGACACCCTGTCCCTCCAGGCGCTGTGGAGCCTCGCCGACCTCGACCCCGGCACCTACGACGTCGAGATCTTCTACGAGCCACCGTCCGGGGCCGGCGCTTCGCGCACGTTCACCCCGGCGACCGGCTCGGTCCGCGTCGAGCCGAACGGTGTCGGCGCCGAGGCGGCGACGCTCGGGCCCCTCGAGGTGGTCGAACAGGGATCGGTGCGGGGCACCGTGAACGAGGTCGACGACCCCGACGACGCCGGCACGGGTGGCACCGGGCTCGAGGGGGCGACGGTCACCCTCACCGACGCCGACGGCGCGACGACCGAGACCACGACCGATTCCAGCGGCGACTACCTGTTCGAGGAGGTCGACGCCGGTGACTACACGGTCTCGACCGAGAACCCGCCGGGCTACACCGACGACCTGGTCACCGACCACTCGAGCCGGGACGTGACCGTCGGCGTCGGCCAGGACGTCACCGGCGCGGACCTCTGGCTGCGCCGGCAGGCGACGATCTCGGGCACCGTCCAGGGCACGTCGACCTCGGGCGGCGCGGTCCCCCTCGAGGACGCGGACGTGTCGATCGCCCAGAACGGCGGGAGTGTCGTGATCGAGGTGCAGACCGACGAGAACGGCGAGTTCGTGGCCTACGGGCTGGAACCGAAGGAGTACTTCGATCCGGCCGACCCGGCCTCGGTGCCCGACACCGTGATCACCATCACCGACGCCGATGACGACTACGAAGAGCTGGTGGTCGCCCTCGACGGCAGCGACCCCGACGTCGGGGGCCCGCTCAGCTGGGGTGAGCAGCGAACGATCACCCCGCCGACCCTCGACCTGCCGGTGAAGCCCGGCACCGTGCTGTTCTCGGTCGAGAGCACCGCCGGCGCCCAGGACGAACCCGACGACCTGGTGTTCACCCTTCACCGCACCGGCGGTGGGGACCCCGGAGCCAACAACCCCGACAACGCCTGCGACGGCAGCGGCGGAACCCTGATCGCCGACCAGGAGGACGTGAGCCCGGACACCAGTGGCAACCTGCCGGTGTACGAGATCGAGGACCTCGAACCCGGCTGTTTCGTGCTGTACCTCAACGCCCCCAACCACGCTCCCGTCGCCAAGGAGTTCTACATCCAACCTGACGAGATCCGTGACTTCACCGACGGTGGCGAGGGTGTGATCCCGCTTGCCCGCCAGGAGATGACCGTCGAGGGCACGGTCACCCTCCGGGTGGGCAGCACCGACCTCGACGACCACAGCGGCGTCGCCGTGCAACTGCTGCAGGACACCGACGAGGTGACGGGCTTCGACGACACCACCGATGGAAGCGGCGACTACAGCATCACCGACATCGAAGACGGCACCGGCTACGCCGTCGAGTTCAGCCTCGACGGCTACGAGACCGAGACCTCCGACACGTTCACCGCCTGTCTCGGCCAACTGCTTCCCGCGACCTGTCCCTCCGAGGACGATCCGACGATCGTGATCGACCAGACCCTCACCGCGATCCAGCGCGACGTCACCGTCACCGTCTCCTCCGAGGTCGATGGGGCGCTCGAGGGGGCAGAGGTGCGCCTCGTGCCGGATCCGGCAGTGGACCCGTCCGACAACACCACCGATCAGAGCTACCCATCGTCGAACGGATCGGACACGACCAACGCCGACGGCGAGGTCACCTTCAGCGAGGTGGTCCCCGGCTCCTACCTCATCGAGGTCCTCGAGGACGATGCCGAGGGCGGCCACCTCGGCACCACCGAGGCGTACGAGCTCGAGATCGCCGACGCCCCCGACACCACCCCCGAGGTCACCATCGACGAGGCGTTGGTCACCGGCGAGGTCACCGTCGATGGATCTGCCACCTCGCTGGCCGGGGCGACAGTGGAGGTGCGCGACTCGAGCGGCGACGTGGTCGGCGAGTACGCGTTCCCCAGCGGCTCCACCACCACCGAGACCTACTCGCTGTACGTCGAGCCCGGCACCGACTACGCCGCCGTCGCCCGCTACCCCCAGGACGACGACTATCTCCCTGCCACCTCGGCGGACTTCTCGGTTGCGAGCGGAGACACCGCCACCGTCGCCACCCTCACCGTCGTCGAGGCGGCCGAGGTCTCCATCCGGGTTCGGGAGGACGGCACCAACGACCCGATCACCGGAGCCACCATCTCCTTCACCGGGCCCGATGGCGCCACCGGGACCGTCAACGATGACGACGACGGCACCACCGACGGCACCGTCGAGTTCACCGACCTCCACCCTGGCGACTACGACTTCGACCTCGTAGGCCGTCCAGGTGATGAGGACGCCAACTACGACGAGGCGACCCTCAGCGGCCTCGAGCTCGACCACGGGTCGAACGGTACGGTCACGATCACCACGACCGCCTACGGTTCGCTGCGGATCGACCCCAGCGACGGGGGGAACGGAACCAGCTTCGAGGTCAAGCTGACCCCCGAGCTCGGGGATGATCCGAACCCCATCTCGCTCGGCGACACCGGTCAGGCCAGCGCACGGATCATCGACGATGTGCCGACCGGGACCTACGACATCGAGGTCTGCTGGCCCGCGTTCGACAGCGCGGGCGAGTGCGAACCGGAACCGGACGGCGACAGCGTCTACCACGGCACGGGATCGGGCACCGTCGAACGAGGCGACCAGACCATCGTGACGGTGGACCTCGACGAGATCGAACCATAGCTCCGGCCGGGAAGACCGCTGGGTCCGCCGTCGATCGTCGCCGCGGTTCAGCCGATGATGCCGACGAACACCAGGGCGATGGCGACGGGGATGCCGATCATCGCCACCAGGTAGGGCCAGATCGGGCCGACCTCGGGTTCGGGCTCGGGCGGCGGTGGCGGTGGCGCGGGCGCGGCGAGCACCGGTGCCGGTGGCGGCATGGCCGGGGGATGCAGATCGGCCCCACAGCGGATGCACAAGGTGGCCGAGTGCAGGTTGGGCTCGTTGCACTGCGGGCACCCGATCGAGGCCACCACCTGGCGGCCACCGGCCCCGGGCAGGCGGCGCAGACCGAACTCGTCGTCGCCGCTCTCGCCGGCCGGCTGATCGCCGGAGCGGACCCAGAACAGCGGGAAGTCGCAACGCCGGCAGAACTCCTGGGCGTTGCGCCGCACCTGGTCGAAGTAGCTGACCGTGCCACAGCTCGGGCAGGTGATCTCCACCGTCGGCGCGTGGGATTCCGGGGGGTAGTGGGACTGGCTCATGATCCCACCGCCTGGGGCATCTCGGGCCACACCAGCTCGTTGCCCACGAAGATCTGGGTCGGGATGTTGGCAGGGAGCTCGTCGAGCACCAGGGCCACGAAGTCCTCCGTTGTGGTCCAACCGGTCGACTCCACCCGGATCTCGATCCTGGCCGGAGTGGTGGGCGATTCGCCCTCACGGTACACGCCGCCGGTCTCGGTGACCTGCACCGGACCGTCGCACACCAGCTCGAGGAACCGCACCAGACCCCGGCGGGTGCCACGCCAGGCGAGGATGGCGCTCGACTCCTGCACGATGCGGCGCTGGAGCCGATCGGGCAGCGACGAGTCGATCGACCGCACGCCCAACCACGACCCCAGGTAGGGGACGAAGGGGGTGGGCGCCACCGTCGGATCGGTCAGGTGCTCGAGGTTGTCGACGTCTTCGAGGTAGGTGGTCGCCACGTCCTGGAAGATGCGCACGAACCGGGTGAAGAAGTCGTCCTCGAGCAGGCCCATGGGCAGCTGGGCGAGGAGCCAGTCGTCGCGCCTCACCGCACGACCACCTGGTGATGGGCGGAGAGGAACAGCGACTGGGCGTCGAGCCGGATCAGCTCGCGGCCGGTCCCGTGGCGGACCCCGGTGCGCAGGTCGTACTCGAAGAACAGGATCTCCTCGACCCGGTCGACACCGTCGATCGCTTCGATCAGCTGGGCGACGCTGGCGGCGTTGAGATCGGTGTCGAAGGGCCAGCCCTCGCCCTCGGTGCCGCCGGTGAGGGGGTTGATGAACCGGTAGAGCGAATCGAGGGCCCGCTGGCGCACCAGCCCGGCGGGGCGTCCCGGCAACGACCGCAGCAACGCGGCCACCGTGACCCCCTGGTAGTAGGGGGTGCCGATCTCGACGCGGGTGCCGACCAGGCGCCGCTCGTCGAGGTGGGTCCCGATCTGGTCGACCAGTTCGTTGGACATGGCGAAGTCGTCGAGATCGAGCTCGCCGACCGGGGCGGCCAGGCGGGGCACCACCAGCATGCGGATCGGACCACCAGGTGTGGAGGACGGCAGGCACCTCGCCCGCGCCACCTCGGCCGAGGCCTCGACGGTGAGGCGCTCGAAGTCCCTGGAGGTCACCGCCCGCTGCCCGGTGCGCAAGGTCATGGGGCCGCGCTGCTTGGCGTTCTCGACCGACTCGGCGTCGGCACCACCCCGGGCCGGCACCAGGTTGGTGACCCGGTCGATGTAGGGGATCGTGGTGCGAAGCTGGCGCAACGTGTTGCTGCCGACGTTGCCGATGGCGCCGCCACCGGTGCGGTAGGCGGCGAGGATGATCTCGGCGCCCTCGGGCGGGATCGCACCGTGCTGGCGGACCCCACCGTCGGGATAGCGGATGCGCGGACCGAAGGTCACCTGGCCGGAAGCACCGTCGAAGGTGATGTGGCGATCGGCGGGGCCCGAGTCGGCGAAGTCGACGACCTCCTGCCACTGCTCGACCCCGTCGGGGGTGAGGACCTCGATGTGCTCACCGCTCTGGCGGGGAAGCACCGGTGGGTTGTCGACCCGGAACACCTGGCCGGGCGACCCGTCGCTGCGACCCAGCAGCTCGGACTCGACCCGGCGGCTGTGCTCGGCCTGGACCGTTCCGCCGAGGCTGGCCACCAGGACCCTCCGCACCTGCGGCGACGCCTGGTACTGGGGCTGGTCGGCGGCGGCGACGGTCAACCGGGCCCGCATCCAGTAGCCGCGGGTGCCTCCCAGGGTCAGCGGGGCGTGCTCGAGAGGGACCACCAGGACGACGAAGCCGTCGCGGTTGAGTCCACCGGTGGAGTCCTCGTGGACCTTGGCCGGGATCCAGGCCTCGCCCGACCAGACCTCCCAGGCCAGCGGTGGGCGGCTGGGGTCGACGCCGATGCCTTCGATCGATGCCTCGACGTCGAGACGCAGCAGGTTGCCGGCCAGCGTGGTGGAGAACCCGAGGTAGAAGGCATCGCCGGGAGACATCGGTTCGGAGCCGAAGCACATGACCGTGTCGCGCTCGTAGCGAAGGGCGTCCCACACATCGGTGAACTGCTCCTCGTCGGCACCTGCGGTCAGCGCCGCCACCAGCTCGGGCTGGCGGATCTCGAGCGCACGCTCGGTGCTGAAGATGACCTGCGAGCCGTCGGCCTGGGGCGTGGTGGCGACCTCGGTGGCCGCCGGGACCCGCACGACGTCGTCGGTGATCGAGGACAGCCAGAAGGTGAGATCGGCCCGGGCCACCGACGGGGGGAACAGCTCGATGCCGACCAGCTCGAGGAACTTGGTGTAGTACCGGTCGGGCACCTGGTTGAGCCGGTACAGCACCATCTCGCTCATCCAGGCGAACAGCTCGATGAGCGCGACACCGGGGTCCGAGACGTTGTGGTTGGTCCACTCCGGGCAGTGGCGGGGGATCAGGCGTTTGGCCTCGTCGACCAGATCCTGGAACCGTCGATCGTCGAGATCGGGGCTCGGCAGGGCCATGACTCAGTCCTCCTCATGAGGAATCACATAGAACGGATAGACCAGGTTGCGGCGGTCGTTGGTGGACCGGACGCGGTAGTCGACGGTGATGACGACCATGCCTTCGCGGTCGGGATCGGGGACGACATCGACCTGGTCGACCTCGACCCGGGTCTCCCACTGGGCGATCGCCTCCCGGACCGCGAAGGCCATGAGACCGAGGGTGTTGCCGTTGATCGGCTCGAAGAGGAGATCCCAGATCCGGCACCCGAAGGTGGGACGCATCAGGCGTTCGCCGGGAGCGGTGGAGATGATGACCCGCATCGAGCTGTCGAGCTCGGCCGCACCGCCGGCGAGCGCGATCGAGCCCGTGTGATCGACCCGCATCGGGAACGGCAGGCCGCGCCCGATGAAGCCGCTGGGGTGCGGATCGGACTCCGAGCGGATGTCGCGGGGGGCGGGGTGCGCGTCGCTCACCCGATGCTCACCTGGGGACCGCCCTTGATGGAGGTGGTCGGTACACCCTTGGCCGAAAGTCCGCTGGAACCCAAGGTCACCTTGTTACCACCCTGGCTGAGCGCCACCTCCTGCTGGCCCTTGATCGACACCTTGGACCCCTCGAGGCTCAACTCGTTGGTGGCCGAGATCTTGATGGCATCGGCGGTGATCGAGATCGACTTGTCGTCGCCGAAGGTGATCTGGGCGGCACCGGCCTTGATCGAGACCGGCTTGCCCTCCGGGACCTCGATGTCGAACCGGTCCTCGCCGATGCGCAGCATGTACTCGGTGCCGGGCTTGCCGTTCTTGCCGAGGCCCATCTTGATGTGGTGCGGATCGCTGCCACCGTCGACGAAGTCCATGTAGTGACCGAGACGGGACCGCACCGACCGGCTGGCGATCGTGCCGTTGTCGATCAGCTCCTTCTCGGGGGTGTTGACCTTGCCATACAGCCCGCCCATCACGACCGGGAACCGGGTGTCGCCGCTCTCGAAGGCGACCAGCACCTCGTCGTCGACCTCGGGCAGGAACCAGAAGCCTCGCTCGGGCCCACCCCCGGCCGAGAGGACCCTGGCCCAGTGGCTCTCGTTCTCCTGGGACAGGTAGGGGAACTTGACCTTCACCCGGCCCAGGTTCTCGCCGGTGCCGATGGTGGTGACCGTCGCCGGGATCAGCGGCGGCAGGCTCTGGAGCGCTCCGAGGTGCTCGGGCACCGCCGAGCTGGACAGGAAGTCGGCCAGCCCGGTCGGGACCCGGTCACCGGCGCTGAAGCGGGTGGTGTAGCCGTCGTAGCCGTACCGGTGCTCGACGCGGGTGACGTGGTACTTGCCCCCGAGGAGCGCACCGGTGACCTCGACCACCACACCGGGCTTGATCTCGGGGTTCCCCCGCAGCTCTCCCTGAGCCTCGACCGCCGAGGCGACCTGGCTGGTGACGATGGCCTTGGCCAGCGCGGTGGCCTCCGCGTCGGTCCCGGCCCGCACGCTGGCGGTGTTCAGCGAGGTGGCCGAACTCAACCCGTTCTTGGCCCGGGAGGTTCCCGGCACGTTGTTGGCGGGCGGGGCGGTGGGCTTGGCCGTGCCGGTGACCATCGCCTGGTTGTCGCGATCCCAGCCGCTGACCTTCACCTCGGGGTTGGGCACCGCCGTGTTGGTCACCGAGAACCGCCACAGGTCGTCGTTGGAGCTCACCTGCACCGTGGTCGGCGACGACGGCGGCTGGGTGAAGTAGAACTTGTCGTCGTCGACCCACCAGTCGACACCGCAGCGGCGCGCCAGGCTGGTGACGAACCCGAAGTCGGTGTCGGCCTGCAACACGTAAGGGAGGGTCTCCGACGTGGTGTCGATGGTGCCGGTGGACAGGCCCGCCCCACTGACGACCTTGTGGACGATGTCGGAGGCCTTCATGTTGGCGAAGGTGTTCACCGCGTGCCGCCGGGTCATCCGGTAGGAGCCGTCGTGGGCGACGACCACGTACTCTCCGGCGTCGGAGCCGTCGCGCTCGGCGCCGATCTCGGTCACGTGGAGTCGTCCGCAGGTCTTGACGAACGACGCCCCGCTCCCGGCGCTGCCTTGTGGGAACGAAACGGTGACCTCGTGGTCGAGCGCGAACGGGAAGTCGGTGGTCGCCTCGCCGAGACCCGGCGTGGTGAAGCGCATGATCAACCGGGTCGGGACCTGGTACTGCATCTCGAGTGACAACGACACCATGCTCTGGGCCCAGGACTGGTCGAGGGGGCTGCCATCGACCATGACCTTGGGTGCGTTGACCAGGGTTGCTTCGATCGGCATCAGGTACCTCCTGCCGCGTCGACGCGCTGTGGGATGGCCAGCATCGTGCCCGGTCGCAGGGCCAGCGGGTCCTCGATGCCGTTGGCAGCAGCGATGTCGCGCCACGGCGTGGACGTGCCGTAGTGCTTGGCCGCGATCCGGTCGAGGGTCTCGCCCGGCTGCACGATGTGGGTCCGGTGGGGACGGGGGGTGCCCGACGTGGGGTTCTGGCGCCCCCAGTTGTCGTCGGGTTCGAACTGTTCGAGCGTGAGCTCCACCCTCGCCCGCAAGGGCACACCATCGGAGGAGAAGTAGGTGAAGGTGAGCGAGAGGTCGGTGATGACCGACTTGAACGAGTGGAAGTCGCCCCAGTGGAACTGCACCCACGGTGGGCGGCCGTTGCCCGACTCCTCGTCGTAGCCGGGCAGGGAGGTGTCGATCTCCATCAACAGCAACAGCTTGTTGGTGTGGTCGGTGACGGGACTGCCGTCGTTGGTCGTGTCGAACACCAGGTTGAGGGTCAACGACCCCGACGTGGCGCCCTGGTAGTCGAGCACCGGAACACCCTTCCCCGGCAGCGACGACCCCGTCCACATGTTGCCGCGGGTCAACGACAGCTCGTCGGGGTTGAACAGACAGGGGATGCGTTGGCGGGTCTCGGCCTCGAGAAAAGCCTTCTGGATGGTCATGGTGGGCTCCTCACATCCTCACATGGCTCGCGGCCAGCGCCGGCCACGGCGCTCGAGCTCGCGGATCACACGCGCCTCGAGGGCATCGAGCAGTCGGTCGATGTCGATCTGTGGTGCCGGAGCATCAGGGCCCGCGCCGCCTCGACCCGTTCCCCCTCCACCGCGACGGCCCCGCGAGCCGTTGGGTTCGGCGCCCGAGCCACCCCCGGCTCCCGCGGAGGGAAAGAGGGTGCCCGCGGGCGATCCCGAGGACGGGCTGGACCCACCAGCGCCACCGGAATCGCCGCCACCGCCACCGCCACTGGCACCTGCGGCACCTCCGCCGGAGCCGTTGGCCCCCGCCGCGCCGCTCCCAGGCCCAGAACCACCCGCACCGGAGCCACCAGCAGCAGGCGGCGACGCCGGTGGCGAACCCACCGGAGCCTTGGCCATGACCTCGCCGACCTTGTCGGCCAGTCGCTCCTCGGCACCGCCCCGGCGGTCGTCGTAGAAGCGAACCAGTGGCGAGGGGTTGGCGACGTGGGTCAGCTCGTGGGCGAGGATGTCGACCGATCGCGGTGTCTCATCGAGGGGTCGGGCGAGGTGGACGACATCGCCAGCGGTGGCCGCGAGCTTTCCGACCGAGGCGAGGGCCCGGCGGCTGGCGTCGTCGGTGGAGACCCTGACCCGATCGGGGCGCGCCACGATGGCCCTGGCCATGGGGGCGAAGCGTTCGGGAAGCGGTCGCGGTGCGGAGCGATCGCGCCGTCCCAGTGCCTGGCTGAACCGCTCGCCCGGATCGGTGGGCGCGGGCGCAGGCGGCGCGACCGGCTCCTTGCCGACCAGACGAGCGCCGACCGACGCGGGACCGCGCCCATCAGCGACCGGCGACGGGGCGGGGGCCACCATCGACGGTGCCACCGACCCCAGATCAGGAAGTCGACGAATCGCCCGGCGAGCGCTGTCGCCCCGAGTCGGTGCCACCCGAGAAGCCGAACCACCCGACCCGGCTGATGCAGGGGATCGTGATCCGGAGCGGCTCGGGGCCGACGACGGTGGTGCGGTGATCGAGGCGACGGTGCCCAGGCCACGCCGGCGCTGCTCGGATCCGGAGGCGACCGAACCCGACACCGACCCGGGAGTGGCCGGGGAGCC
>JBKGZW010000228.1:0-4219 GCA_046543225.1 Acidimicrobiales bacterium | reverse complement strand
GGTGGTCACGTCGACATCCCGCTGTTCGAACGCGACTCCTACGAGGCGTTCTACCTCCGCCATCTCGGGGTGCCGGCCTGAGCACCCCCTCGCCCAGGCGGCGCTCAGGTATCTGGACCCCGGTAGTTGCAGCCGGAGGTGCAGGTCTCGCTGATCGAGACCTGGCACAGGCCGGGAAGCACCGGGACGAGACGGTCCCAGATCCAGGTGGCCAGCATCTCGCTGGTCGGGTTGTCCAAGCCGTCGATCTCGTTGAGGTAGTAGTGGTCGAGCTGGTCGCGCAACGGGGCGAAGGCCTCGGCCAGGTCGGCGAAGTCGGTGACCCACCCCCGGTGCTCGTCGACGGGACCCTCGACATGGATCCGCGCGCGGTAGGAGTGCCCGTGCAGGCGCGCGCACTTGTGGCCGTCGGGCACGTTGGGCAGCCGATGGGCGGCCTCGAAGGTGAACTCCTTGTGGATCTCCATCATCGGATCCCGAGGTACTTGTGCGCTTGGATGGTGAGCCTCCAGTGAGGGTGGTCCAGGCAGTACTCGACCGCCCGCTTGGTGTTGAGCGCGAGGTCGAGGCCGTCCATGGGTGACAGCAGCCGGTGAGTCGCGGGGAGATGCTCGACCGCGTGGGGCATGAGATCGGGTTGGGGGAACACCAGCTTGAGCTCGTCGATGTGGCTGACGACCACCTCGGTTCCGGCCTTGGGGCTGACGCACACCCAGTCGACACCGGCGGGCACCGGGCGGGTGCCGTTCGTCTCGATGGCGATCCGAAAGCCGCGGTCGTGCAACGCTGACACGGCCGTGTCGTCGAGCTGGAGGGTCGGCTCTCCCCCGGTGCAGACGACGAACCGCTCCTTGCGACCCGAGTCGCCCCATGCGTCGGCCACCGCGTCGGCGAGGGCCTCGGCCTCAGGAAACCGACCGCCGCCGGGACCATCGGTCCCGACGAAGTCGGTGTCGCAGAACCGGCAGATCGCGTTCGTCCGGTGCTCCTCGCGACCCGACCACAGGTTACAGCCGCTGAACCGGCAGAACACCGCTGGGGTGCCGCTGTTCACGCCCTCGCCCTGGAGGGTGTAGAAGATCTCCTTGACCAGGTAGGTCATCGTCGAACCCTCTCGTCGGCGGTGTCGGTGATCTCGAGATGTCCGGCGAGCAGCCAGTCGACGAGCAGATCGCGCGCCGCGGGGTCGCGCTCGGCCACCTGGTCGACCGACACGGCGCCGCCATCGAGAAGCGGCGCGAGCAGCTGGGCCCGCTCCGGGTCGAGGCGGATGGTCTGGCCCTGGGTGCGCGCCCCGATCGAACGCGCATCCTTCGATGGATCTGCCACCTGGTCGAGGTCGAGGCGTCGTGGGTTGATCATGCGCACCGCAAGACCATGCCCGAGCGGGAGGACCTCGCGGGTCGCGCTCCACGGGAGGCTCATCGTCGCCCGCTGCGGCCGCACGTTGGCTCTCGTGTCGGCAAGGAACCGCTCGACCACATCGTCGTCCCAGTCGGCGAGGGCCAGCTCGCGGAGTCGGTCGAGATGGGCGGCGCGGGCGACAGGATCGGACTCGGGGGGAAGATCGGCCCGGAACTCGGGATGACGGGCCAGGTTGCGGGTGACCCAGTTGACCAGATCGACCCCGGAGCGCTGGTAGATGTCGGCGGTGAGGTGCAGGCACGGCGTGTCGACGGTGACCGCTTCGTGCCACCAGCCCTGGGGAACATAGAGCAGGTCGCCAGGTTCGAGCAGGAACTCGTCCTGGACCTCGGCATCGCCCATCCCGGAGTGGTCGCCGTCGCCCATGAGCGGCTGGAGCGGGTCGGGTCCGAACAGGCGCCATCGCTTGGTGCCCTCGAGCTGCATCACCAGGGTGTCGTAGCGGTCGCAGTGGGGTCCGAAGCCCTGCACGGCCTTCCAGGTGGCGAAGGCCCGGACCATGATCGGCTCGTCGAGGTCGCGCTCGAGCTCCTCGGCGAGGCGGGCAAGTGGCTCGTGGACCTTGTCGAGGTGACGGATCAGCAGCGTGGAACCGGAGCGAAGCTCGTGGTTGAGCCGCACCGGGTCGAGCTGACGAGACCGGTTCCGATCGATGCTGTACTCGCCGTCGACGGTGCGATCGACCGACGGCGAGTGCCGGATTCGGCCCTGACGAGACAGGGTGATGGCATCGGCGCCGACCACGCCGTCCTCGGTCGGGCGGAACCAGTCGAGGTGACGCTCCCGGATGAGCGCGTTGAGCCGTGACCAGGGCAACAAGCCCTCGTAGCGTTCGCGGTCTCCTCGCACGAGGAACGGGCGGCATCCGTACTCGTCGGCCAGGAAGTCGTCGACGGGTACCGGCGACAGCAGATCGGCCAGTTGGGTCACGGTCATCGGTTCCCCTCGTCGCGACGGTTCCATGCAGAAGCTGCCGACGTTCCGAGCATCGCTGCGCGCTCGCTACGTGCGGTGCGGCCCGAGGCGAACCGCAGCGGTGCGCGCACCTTCGGGTCGCGGGCCATGGTCGCGGCGACGGCCTCGGCGACATCGAGCCCGGTGCGGGCGAAGAGTCCGAACCGCAGGTGCAGCGACGGCTGGTCGGTGCCCCGTACCCGGTGGAAGCAGCCGCGGGGGACGAAGAGCACCTCGCCGGCGCGGACGATGCCGGACCAACGCAGCGTGGTGTCGCCCCGCTCCTGGCCGAAGACCTCCCAGTGCTTCTCCCCCGCAACCTGCACGATGACGACGTGGTCGGCATCGGCGTGAGTGGGGAACGCCTGCACCGGCCGCCACGAGGCATAGGCCATCACCCGAACCGGATCGCCGGTGGCCTGCTCGAGGGATCGGGCGAGAGCTCCGATCGCCGGAAGCGAGTCCTGCAGGTCGTTGACCAGCAGCGTGGCTCCTCGGGCGAGCGCCTGGCGGAGGCGTTCGTGGTCGAGCGTGAGGCGGACCTGCCCGTCGGGTCGTCCCGTCGCGACGAACACCTCGCGGGGGTCGAGCCCCGCCCCGTCGACGTTGAGATGGACCCCGTGGCGGAAGATCTCGGTGTCTGGTCCCCTGCGGAACCATCCGGGTCGACGGGTCTCGACGACCGCGGCGAGGTCGTCGAGCGAGAGCAGCGATGCGGCTCGACGCGGGTCGCCGGGCGAGTGCAACGGGCGCTGCTCGTGCCGGGCCGCGGTGAGCTCGTCCACGCCGACGGGGTCGAGCAGCTCGGACGCGCTGGCGGGTGGCGTCGCCGCCGGCTCGACCGTCGTCAGGTCAGGGAACATCGGTGCGGTGTCGGCCGACGCGGTGGCAGGCCGGGGGCTGGATCGGAGTGCGGGCTTCGCTTCCCACCCGCGCTGGATGGCACGGGCGATCGCCTCCCCCTCGGTCGCCACGCGGTGCCGCGAGGCGCGAAGCGGACGATCGATGTCAGGATCGCGGGCCAGGTCGGCGGCGAGGGCGCGGGCGAGGTGCATCCCGGTGCGGCGATGGAGGTCGAAGGTGACGTGGATCGAGGGTTCTCCGGTTCCGGTGACCCGATGCCACCAGCCCCTGGGAACGACCATGACGTCTCCGGCGTGGAGGTCGTCGTCCCAGGCCGGGGCGCCGGTGGGCTCCGGACTGTAGGCGACGTCGTCGTCGACCGGATCCGGGCGCTCGGGGGCACGTACCACCCAGTGCTTCGAGCCCGCCACCTGCACGACGAGGGTGTCGTGGAGATCGGCGTGGGACGGGAACCCGGCTTCGGTGCCGTGTGTCGCGAACAACCGTACCGACACCGGCGCGCCCACCCGCTCGCAGACGGTGTCGGCCAGTGCGGCCACGCTGGGGTCGAGCGAGTCGAGGTCGTTCACCAACAGGGTGGCCCCGGACTCGATCTCCTGGCGAACCAGATCGGGGTCGAGGCGAGCATCGGAGGTCTTGGTGCGGGCGATGGCGGCGACGGTGAGCGCGGCCGGCGAGACGGGACGCCCATGTCTGGCGAGGGAGAAACGGCCGCGGGGCTCGTCGGCCCGATGAGGTCGGCCGAAGTCGAGGGGGTGAGCCACGAGGTGGTCCCAGAGCTCGGACCAGCCGGGCAGCGGTGTGGTGCGGGCGGGGTCACCCCGCTCGCACCACACCACGCGCCGGCTTGCACACCGGTCGAGGCACTCGATGAGCGCCGCGGTGGAGGAAGCGGTCCCGACCAGTGTGGACGTGACCATTTCCGTGTCAGTCGTGGTCGACCGGCTTCATCATGCCGATGTTCGATGAACCGTGG
>JBKGZW010000041.1:0-19767 GCA_046543225.1 Acidimicrobiales bacterium | reverse complement strand
TCACCGAGTGCCGCTCGGCCACGATCACGCACGCGGCTCAGCCGGCGGTAGGTGACGCTTACGCACCTGATTCCCAGTACTCTTTTGGGATCCCCTAGGCACCTAACTGGTGCGACCGAGACCGCTTCTGCAGGCACTGGCGGTCGAGGGGCGGACGTTGGTGTCACACCCCCTTCGTAGTGTTGTCTGTGGAGGTGGTGTCGGGTGGCCGACTACACGGACAAGACTGCCAGGATCGTCTGGAGCCGCTCGGGAGGACGGTGTGCGTTCTCGGGCTGCGGGCGACGCTTGATCCTCGAGGTCGACGGCGCAAGCGACGTATCTCTAGTTGGGCAGATGGCGCACATCGTCGGCAAGAGTCGTCAGGGGCCACGCGGCCACGCCGCGATGTCCGACGAGGATCGACGCCGCCCCGACAACTTCCTGTTGTTGTGCCCGGAGCACCACAAGCTCATCGACGATCACCCGAGGCGCTTTCCGCCCGAGGTTCTCCTACGGATGAAGCGGGATCACGAGACCACGGAGGACGTCGAGCGAACCCCAGTCCGAGCGGTCGAGCCGGAGAATCCCGAGAGGCTCCTGTCGACCATGCTGACACCCGAGATTCTGCCAGGCACGATCTTCTCGGCGCGGCAGACTGCGAAGTCCACGGCAGCGGTGGCCGCCGCAGTTGGAAGCACCCCATCCGGGCAGCTCACGCCATTCATTTCCTGGGAAGGCCGTCTGTACTCGTTCTGGGACTTGTCTGATCCGGCCGGGATCTTCGCCAGCGTGATAGCGCCGGCGTCGGCCGAGGCTTTGCCCGCCGAGGTGGCATGGGATGACCCCGTCTGGGCACGGCGGTACGTCGGTCTTCTGAACAAGTCCGTCACCGTGCATCTAGCGACCCGCGGACTCAACTACGACGATCGCCACCGCCGCCACTATTTCACCTCGATCGACGGCCGGGAGCGACAGGTCACCTATGAGAGCATCCGCGGCCGCAACATGCCGTTTAAGGTGGTCCGGCAGGAACGGTTCAAGGACGGCCAGGAGAAGGACGTCTGGTGGCACCAGGCCGTCCGCCTCGGCTGGGAGCGGATCGACACATTGGCCTGGTATCTGACCATCCGCCCGGAATTCCACCTCACGTCCGACGGCTCGACGCCACTGCCTCCGAAGCGGATCGGGCGCAAGGTCACCCGCAAGAAGTCGACGATGTACAACATGGAGTATCTGCGCCGAGTCCACTTCTGGCGCTGGTTCCTGGCTCATGAATCCCCACAGCTCGTTCTCGACGTGGGACAGCCGATCGTGGTCGACACCAAGCTGGCGGAGACCACCGTCGACTGGCCCGGAATCCAGGGCGACGACGATGCTTTCGAGCAGCCCGAGTTCGAGCAGACCTTACTGACACATGCCCGGCTTCTCGACGCGGTCGGCAACGTCGACGACTGGGAGGAGCTGATCGCATGAGCACCGCGACCGCCGTCCAGCTGACACGCCCAGTCATCGAGACCACGTGGCTTCCCGAACCGACGCTCACTTTCGCCGACCGCCACACAGACATCGACCAGAAGATCGGTCTCGCGATGTGGGGGCCCAGCTCGTTGGGAACACCCCGGCACCCCGATCGAATCCGCCTCGCCGTGATGGGCCCAAGCCGCGCCGTGGAACATGCGGCGGTGTACGTAGAAGACCTGAACGGTGGTGTCGACGGAGACGACCACAACCAGCCGTTCCCGGGGATGACCGACACGTTCAAGACCAAGCTGGTCGTGGACCCGCATCTGGACGCCATCTTGACGGCCTCCGAGATCGGCTCAGTACGAGCCGCGGGCCACGCCCGCCAACAATTCGAAGCCCTCGAACACCTCGTTAACGACAAGTTCCGAGCGCTCGCCGAACATGACCATCCGCCCGATCTTGTCATCTTGGCGCTCGACGACGACCTGTATGGCGAGTTCCGCACGGTCGACTACAGCCAAGACAAGAAACGTATACACCGCGATCTCCGTCGAGCGGTGAAGGCACGGGCGATGCGATACCGGCTCCCGACTCAACTCCTCCAGGAGTCCACAACCCGGCTCGTCACGAAGGCAGGCCGCTCCCTCGATCACGCCGCGGAGGTCGCTTGGAACCTTGGCACGGGGATGTTCTTCAAGGGCGGCGGGCTTCCATGGCTGCCCTCTGGACTCTCGGCAGGCACCTGCTACATCGGGATCAGCTTCTACAGACCCCTCGGCGAAAGGTCGACCCTGACGACAAGCGTCGTCCAGGCCTTCGATGAGAACGGCGACGGGCTCGTGCTGCGAGGCCACAACTTCCGCTGGGACCCGACCAGGGAGGAACGCTCCGCTCACCTGCCCGAAGACGCCGCAGCAGCGCTGATCGAGATGGTTCTGGACCGCTACCGCGGCGAGCGCAAGCAACTGCCCCGACGCGTCGTGGTCCACAAGTCGTCGTGGTACGAGCCTGCTGAGCTGGCCGGCTTCCGCACAGCCCTCCGCAGTGTCGACCGGCACGACCTCTTGGCGCTCCGCCAGACGTCGGACTGGCGGTTGATGAGGATGGGCAAGTACCCGCCCCTTCGGGGCACAGTCCTCAGCGCCGGCGACCATTCGATGCTCTACACGAACGGCTGGGTCGGAGCTCTCGGATACGACCACGGGCACGTCCCCGCTCCGCTCGAGATCACGGACCACCGCGGCGATACGGGGCGAGTGGACCTCCTCCGCGAGGTGCTGACCTTGACGAAGATGAACTGGAACTCGTCGGCCTTCGCGGAGTCGCAGCCGATCACCCTTCGCTTCTCCCGCCAGGTCGGTGAGATCCTCCGCGAGGTTCCAGCCGAGGAAGAGCCGCAGCCGCAGTACCGCTACTACATGTAGCAGCGAACCCGATCCGGAGCTTGACGGCCTAAGGCGACCTCGTCGCTGCTCCTTCAAGGCTCGGGGCGCCAGAGTCGTCGAACAGCGGGTGAGACCCTTGCGGCGGGTTGCCCGCCCCGCAACTCGGGGACCCCACCAACGCCCAGCATCCGACAGCAGCCACCACCACGAGGAGAACCTTGAGGCGGCATCGGGCGCAGATTGAGACCACCGAACCTGATCAAACCTGAGAAGATCGTCACATGCTGCGGGTCTACCTCGACCAGAACAAGTGGATCGACCTCGCCCGCGCCGCCACCGGCCATTCCGAGGGCGAACGGTTCCGTGATGCGCTGACGATGGCCGAAGCCGCCGTTGATGCCGGCGCCGTGTCGTTCCCCTTGGACATATATCGGTACTGGGAGACGAGCAAGCGCGGAGACGACCGCTCGCGAACCGATGTCGCCCTGGTCATGCACCAGCTGTCTCGCAAGCACACTATGGCACTTCCGTTCGGCCTACTCGCTCAAGAGCTCGACCGTGCGCTGCAACGTCGGTTCGGCCGCCCGGAACAGGTGCGGCGACAGCAAGTATTCGGCTTGGGAATGGATCACATCGTTAAGGGCCGAGTCGAATGGCCTGAGCTGGATCTCACTGCGCTACCCGACCGAGGAGCCTCGATCCCGGCGGGTCTAGTTGCGGAGTTGAGACGCGACGTAGCCGAGTTCGTCGAGAAGGAGATGATTCGAGCCGGACCCGCAGACTTCAGAGCTGCCGGGTTCGACCACGCCGAGTCCGATCACGCCAAGCGGTTTGTCGACTTCGAGAACGGGGTCGCGGCCGCCATCCTCGAGCACGGCCTAATCGGCGATGAAGTCGATTGTGTCATGCGAGGAACCGATCTGACCGACATCCGGCCACCGCTCGAGGACGCACTCGGCCGCATCGGGATGACATACGAGCAGTTCGAAGCCGCCAGCTCAGTTGGCGACCTCCTCGCCTTCATGGACGACCTCCCGACCCGCTATGTCACGAACGTGATGCGATCGGCCAAGCACCGCCAGACGCATCAGAAGTGGAAGCCGAACGACTTCGTCGACGTCATCGCACTTCCGGTGGCAGCCGTCTACTGCGATGTCGTCGTCACCGAAAAGCAGTGGGTCCACCACTTACGCCATGGACGGGTCGACGAGCGGTACGGCACCTCGCTGCTGAGTGACGTTGCAGATCTCACCTCCATACTCATCGACGCGTCGGTCCTCTGAGCGGACCCTCGGGTCGAGGGGGTCGCCCTCTCAGCCGTATCGATCGACGGACGCGTCCCATTTATGGCGGTCTGGGGCACGCAGATGGCCCGACGACGCAGCGTGTTCGCCGCTCATTGTCAACCTCTCATCTCCCCTTGCTGCCGAACTCACGCCACCCTGATCCGCGGATCATTGGCGGACTTGTGGCCGCCGATTGCCGTGATGACCTCCCCTCGATCGTTGACGGACCTCACACGGAACGGGCGGTTCACTCGGCCGGGGGTTGTGGGGCGCCTAGCGAGTCGCGTGCAATCGATGTCCAGTCAGACCAGCCACTGCGATCAACCCGCCAGACCGTAGGTCGGTCATAGGCGCTAGCGATCCAAACCACGTCGATCGCGTCCGGAAGTTGAGGAGCGGCGTGAGGGAGGAACCCCAACGACATTGCAGCGGTCAACTGGTGGTGGTCGGCGTGAACCCAGATCAGCAGGTGGCGCTCGACTGCGTCGCTGACCTTCTCCAGCTTTCGAATGTTGTCGTCACGACCCGCGTGGTCCTCGGCGATCCCGATGAGGAGGTCGGGTGAGGTGGCTCCACCGGCTGGCGCGGAGCCAACGATGACAGTCGCCGGGTGCGCCTCCGAGAGCCGGTAGATCAAGCGAACCTGAAGGCGCGCGAGTGTCTCGGTTGTCGCCTCGTCGAGCGAGTCCGCGTTCTCCAGCCAGCGGTCACGGCCCACCATTTCGAACTGCGACAGAACCTCAGCGATCTCGCGATTGAGTGCCTTGACGTCGCACGGCTCGCGAACATCGACAACCCAGTCGTACCGGAGGTTGTCGAAGGTCCAGTCGAGTTTCGCCTCGAGAGACCGCTGCGCAAGGACGGCGGCGTAGGCATGCTGCGTGATCTCGAGAGCGACGACGCAGCCGTCGGGTAGCTCGATGTCGAAGTCGTGAGTTCCTGGCGGTGCGTCGTCGGCGTCCCTGCGCCTGGGAGCCCCTCCGAGAAGCGCCGCCACCAAGGCGGCACCGTCGGCTTCGTTGTCCCACGGGCGACCGCGAGTCATCTGCCCCTGTCCCGTCTACGCGAATGGTTGAACGGCAGCCTGCATCTCTGCCCAGCGAGTCATCAGCAATTCGGATTGCCCCCGAACGATACCCGTAGCCTTTCGCACTCGCTTCGCCCATCCCGGCGGGGCGGTGCCATCGAGGAGCTCGCCGGTCTCGATCGACATGCGAAGGTCGATCGAGGGGTCCGATCGAAATCGGATGTGGACGTGAGGCGGGGGGTGGTCGTTCGGGTGGAGGACGATGCTGATACCTCCTTCGTGGTGACTCCCGTCGGCGACGAGTGCCCTGTAGAAGCCGTCCTCATCGAGCCCCAGTTCGGCTCCTCGACCAAACTCGTAGTCGAGGGCATTCTCGACGCGCACAAGGACGTGCTCGGTCGTCAGGTGTCCAGACGCCACGGCGTCGTCCCAGTCGCGCCGTGTGAGGATCGCGTAGGGGCGGTCATGCCTCTGGCACCACAGCGGATTGTTCGGGTACTTGGTCATCCTTCGTCCAGGCTTTGTTGCTCCCAGTGTCCTTCGTAAGCGAACCCATCGACGAACCGATTTCGAATGCGCCGAAGCCAGCTCGGATCACGCAGGCGCCTTGCTCGGCTGTCGACTTGAGGTACTGACCTCGATCCTCGATCCGCTTGTGGAGGTAGCGGCGAGACCCAGGCGCTCGACCAGGCGGCCGACCGGGCCGAGAGGTGCGTCGAACCGGACGCTGTCGGTCATGGTCGTCGGGCCGTCGGCCGCCTCAAAGACGTGCTCGTGGTGAAACGGGGCGAACGGGCCGCGCACCTGCTCGTCGACGAAGCGATGCGGTCGTTGCCACTCGGTGACCATGCTCGTCATTGTGAACGGGATGCCGAAGTGCCGGGCGCCCCAGGCTACGGTCTCGCCAAAACCAATCCTCCCAATCGTGACGCCGCCGATCGCGCGGTCGCCGGATTCGGCCATCGAGGCGAGGTGGGCGTCGATGTCGAGCGAGAGGTCGAACACAACCTCGATCGGGGCATCGATGATCGTGGCGTGCTCAGACTCAACCGCCATTCGGTCCTCCTCTCCTCAGCTTGGATCGGGCCTCGGATAGGCGCCGGTATCAAGTTGCTCTACAGCCCACGCGTTGATGTCGAAGTCGTCCCATGCCGGGTTCCCAGAGACCGTCCAGCGAGGTTCAGGAAGCCGACCGCGGTAGCGCCACATCTGAGCCGTGGCAGGCTTCACCCGGAACTGCTGGGCGATCTCGGTGAGTCCCACAGGGCGCGGTGCTGTCGCGATTTGCTCTTCCTCCGCGAGGGTGACGATCGCGTCGAGCACCTGGCCGATCGATGGCTTGTTGGGGCCCGCCGTCGCCCAGTAGCTCCACGCCCAGTCATCCAACTCGTGCATCGGGACGCGGAGGACGAGCCCCTTCTCGAAGAGACGAAGTGCTACGAGCGCGAGCGCGATATCTCGGCCGATGAAGTCGGCGGGGTCTCGAAAGTCAGCGGACTGAGCGAGCAGGGCATCGAGCGTTCCGGGCGATGTAGAGTCATCCACTACGGTCATAGAGTGAGACTCTACACCCTGGCTTCGGTGCAGTACAGGGACACCCGCGCCGACGAGGTGGCGTCGGTCACGGGCGCGACGGACAAACACGTACTCCCGGCAGTTGGGGGTGAAAGGACTCCCGTCGAAGTCGCCGCCCAACGCATCGAGGTTGAGCCCGACGGCGTCGATGAGACCCAGCCACTCGTTCTTCGTGCCCACCAGAGTGAGTTGATCCCACCGTCGTCGAGAACCATGTCGATGCGATTGTCGGCGACGTCGTGGCGACTCACGTGTGGAACGGGTTCCTCTTGGCGCTCCCCGTCGAAGTGAACAGCCACGTGGTGGCGAGAAGCCCACGTCTGCCGTCATCGATGCTGCCCACTCGTCGTACCGGTACGAGAACCGCTCATCTCAGCTCATGGCCAGAGCATACGAACTCGACCGGACAGCTACGGGGCACAACGACCTCCTCACGGGTCGACGAGCCCGAGATTCAAATACACCTCACCGAGCGATCACCCGGGCAGGCTGCCTCCATCAGTCCCAGGGCCGGCTCAGACAGGCCAGGCACGCGGGTCCTCGTCAGAGTCGAGGGATTCGAGGCTTGGAAGGTCCAGCTTGTCGACGGCTTCCTTGATGCGCTGCGCCGGACGCTTGTCGTATTGGAAGGTGGTGACCGGGCTGGTGTGGCCGACCGCGCGGGCAACAGTGAATAGGTCGACGTCGCCATCGAGAAGGGAGGTCACGAACCACCGACGGAGGTCGTGTGGTGTCGGGGCATACCCGAGGTGTGCTTCATCTCCCCGGTGGCGCAAGATCTTCCAGAACTGGTGGTCCGAGAGCCGGCGTTGGGTGACCCCTCCTCCTTTGACAAGGCAGGTGAAGAGAGGGCCCTTGGTGTGTCCCCTAAAGCCCAGCCAGGCATCGAGGTGCTCTGTGCTGCGGTGGTGAAGTGGGCTGTGGTGATCACCGCCTCCCTTCACCGTGCGGAAGTGCACACTTCGCAGGTCAGCCGAGACATCGTCGAGGTCGAGCCCCACGACCGCTGATCGCCGAGCACCGGTGCTTGCGGCCAGGGAGATGATCGCCATGTCTCGGGCTCCGATCACCGGATTGAAGTCCTGACGGCAGACCCAAAGGACCGTCAGGAGTCCGGTGGTGTCGAGATCGAACCGTCTGCCAGGACTGCCGCGGCGACGTGTGCACCGAACATTGTCGAGCGTCTCTGCAAGGGTGCTCGGGTCAGCGAGTCCGGCCACGGCGCAGCGTTTGGCGACCGATCGCATGGCTGAGATGTATCGATTGGCTGTCGCGTGTTCGACGCTGGAGAGGATCCGGGTCTGTACGGCTTCATAGAAGATCTGGTCCGCGAGAAGCTCCCAGGGAAACTGGGTGAGGTCCATTCTGGTCCCGTTGGGTCCGTCGTCCGCGTGCATGGCGATGCTCCGTAGCGCTGACTCCATGGTGCGCCGAGAGGCGCCAGAGGAGTAGGCGCGTAGCCAGCCTTCGATCACCTGAGTCCGTTGGATCTGACGGTCACCGACGGGTCCCAGCGGCTGGCTCATGGACCGCTCCGGTCGCTGTCGGGAAACGGCAGACGGTCGATGACCGCCCTGTCCTCTTCTTCGTTCCTCCGGTCGTAGATCATCGTGGTGGACACACTCCTGTGCCCCGCGAGCCTCGCGACAATGAACGGATCCACTCCGTTGCGAAGGCAGGTGGTGATGATGGTCCGACGGAAGTCGTGCGGGGTGTAATCGTGCTCCAGCCCCAGCGCACCTTGAGCTCGTTGGACAACATTTCGGACCGAACTGGTGTGGAGAGGGCGACCCGGAGCGCCAAGCGCGTGGAACAGCGCTCCGGGGTGGTTGCCGCGCTCCTCCAACCACTCGTTCAGAGTCTTCATCGCGCTCGGGTGCAGCCATGTCCGGTGGGGGGGTCCGGACTTGGTGTGGGCGACCGTCAGCGACCGATCCTGGGGGTCGACGTCAGCCACACCGAGATCCACCAGCTCCGAGACCCGAAGGCCAGTCGACATCAGGACCGCAAGGATGGCCGCGTCGCGAGCGCCACGAGCACCGGGCCTGCGTCGAGCTTCCCTGAGGAGGTCCGCCAGCACGGAGATGGGGATCTCATTGCCGACGCGCTTGGACGGAGCC
The DNA here is from genome assembly GCA_046543225.1 of Acidimicrobiales bacterium. Taxonomy (GTDB): domain Bacteria; phylum Actinomycetota; class Acidimicrobiia; order Acidimicrobiales; family SKKL01; genus SKKL01. The sequence goes on along the minus strand of JBKGZW010000041.1, from coordinate 10,928 downwards.
TTCTGCACAGGTAGGCAGCTCAGGATCGCATCTCGGTGACCCGAAGAGATCAGCTTGGAGGTCGCGCATTCACGCACGACTCGGCGCAACGCCCCGACCAGGTTCTCACGCGACTTCACAGCGGTGTAGCGCTCGACGACGAGCGCGTTGAACGTGGCCGCGATCGGGGGATCGACCATGTGCCACGGGAAGTCGTACAGGTCTCGGTCCTGGTGCTCGCCTGCCATGCCTGCCTCGCCCAGCAGCGCCTTAACGCGCTGAAGCTTCTTGCGGTAGCCAGCCATCGTCTCCGGTCGCGCGTTGCGGTTGGCGAAGTACCGATGTACTGGGTGGGACGCTTGGTTGAGCCCTTGGAGCGCATCCGGGTCTTGCGCGCAAGTCGTCTCATCTGTCGTTTCCACTGCCAAGCGGCTTCGAGCTTCCTTGAACAGCGTCTCCAGCGCTGAACTGTCAGGGTTCTGCTCAACCCACTTCTGATCTGGGTTGAAGTCGTCATTCAGTGCTGAGTGTCTCATCACACATCTCCTATTGGTCCTTGAGCCTATTGAGCACGAGAACGAATCTTCTCGTGCCCAATCTGTCAGCCTCTGTGCTGACTTGGAGGACGGTGCGCATCACGGCCACTGACGCACGCAGGCGAGCGTGCTTTGGTCTGAAACGGTTCGAACGGCCCAGGTTCGATGGTGGAGTCGGCACGGCTGTCGGGCGACAATCGCCCCAATAGCAGAATCTCCCAGGAGCATGGCTAGTGCCCTCCCACGACCTTCCCGCCACCTCCTCCGCGATGTTCGGGGCCGTACCATTCCAAGCGGGTCACCGAAACAAGTCGATCGCGTGTCCCTGTGTCGTCAACACCACCCAAGGCGCGGTGCATCAGCCGTATAGGGATAGACCAAGGCCCATGTTCGAAGTGGAGGGCGAATCGCCCTGGGTTTGATGGAGACTCGGTTCAGCCAGCGGCGGAGTCGCCGGTGCGTGTGTTGGTGATGCGAACGTCGCCTGACACGGCACTAGAACTTGGGAGGGACACCTCCATACCGCCGTGCTGAGCACAGACCAGTGCGAGTGACCGCGGGTGCGTTGCTCATCGATGCGGCGACCGGGCGAGGCAGTGGATGCGCTGATAGACGCAGCTGTCCCGCGAACCGCCATCGGTGCTCAGGATGCGTGCTCGGTGGGTTCGCTGCCGGTCCACCAGCGATGGGCGCTCACCACCTCGTCAGCGCCGGGGGCGACGTAGATCCCGGTGACGTCATCGACGCTGTGGCGCAGCCATCCCCGCGCCACCGCGTGTCCGAAGGCCCGTTCGATGAAGGTGGCGGCGGTCTTGCGCAGGTCGTGGGGCCGTCCGTGCATCGCGTCGAACCACGCGAGGTTGGCCCTGAGCCGGCCGAAGAGGCTTTCGAAGCGCTTGCGGCCAAGGGGACGGACCACCATGGTGGTCCCCCCATCGGAGCCGGGCTGGTAGCGGGGCTGGTAGTAGAACACTGGCCGGTCTGAGCGGATACGGGCCCGACCCGAGACGACATCGAGTGGTCGCACCTCCTCGGGGCTGAGCCCGTCGGCGACCGCGACGACCAGATCAGCTCCGCCTCGGCGCAGGGCGTGATCGATCAGGGTCAGGATCAAGCCCGGCGACGCGGGCTGTGCAACGGTCTTGTTCTTCTCGCTGAGGCGGATCTGTTCGCTGAAGTGCAACAGGTCCCCGGTGAGCATGTTGAGCGGACCGCTGCGGCGGGTACCCAGCTCCAGGGTGGTCCACACCAACAACACGTCGAGCTCGACGTCGTTGGATCCGCTGGTGTAGATGGCCTCCCACAGCTCGTTGAGCTGTTCGACGGTCAAGGCTCGGTGCACGACCGGCGGGCGCGACACCGCGGTGAGCTCGAGGGCGAGGTTGCGGTTCACGCCGAGAACCGAGTCGTCGGCGATCGCGTAGCGATACATCGCCGAGGCAGCCGCCCGGAGGTGTTCTGCAGCTGAGCGGCCGTCGTGGCGTTGGATGGGTCGCCCGGCATCTGATCGTTTCTGGGCCCTCACCAGGTTCCGTTTGTAGGCCCGCTGGCGGGCCCACTGCGAGGCGCGTTCGAGGTCGGTGACCGCGACCCGGGCCAGGGGCATCGACCCGAACCCCGCGAAGGTGTCTCCGCAGCTGGCCGCAGCTGGATGCGAGTCATCGAATCCACTCGGTGGACACGAACAGGACCCGACCTCGACACAGTGGCAGGGTTGCCACGACGAATCCCCAGAGAAGGCTTCGAGGCACCGGTCACACACACAGGCACACAAGCCCGGGTAGCCGTTGGCGAGCATGGCCAGGTACGGCCGCCACACCTTGCGCTTGCCTGGCGACAGAGCCGGTTCGACCTTGGTGGCGATGTAGTCGGCGACGGTGACCGCGCTGGCCCCGGCTTGGTAGGCGGCGAGGTCATCGATGGTGAGGCTCGCGGCGCTGAGCAGGGTGAGGGCGGCCTCGAGGGTGTGGTTGGTCTGGGGAGCATCGCTGGACATGGGCGGAGCCTTTCTCTCAGTGTTGGTGGGCAGGGGGGACGAGGGTCATGTGCCCGGTTCGGCGAACAGGTCGATGACCTCGCCGTCTCCAGAGTCACCAGCAGAGGTGTCGTGGCCGTCGAGGGCGTCGAGGGCGTGTTCGACCACCACCGGGTTGCACACCTCGAGGCGCTCGCCGGATCCGGCGCGACGAACACGCACGAACACCTGGGCGTCGCGGTCGACCTGCAGCCAGGCTCGAAGCGAGGCAGGGATCGCCAGCTGGGACTTGGCGTCGATGTGGATCTGGCTGCGAGCACCGGTCTGGGTTCGCTCACAGGTGCTGGTCGCGGCGACCAGGATCCGCCCCGGGCCACCCAAACGGGCGACCAGCGCCTGGCCGGGTTCCCAGCCGAGGTGGGCCAGCAGCGACGATGCGGTGAGACGCCCGGCGTCGAGACGCCGGATCGACATCGGCGACGACGCCACCGCACCGGCCAGTGCCGGTGCTGCGGCTCCCCCTGATCCCAACCCGCCGGCACGGCGCGCCTCGGTGCGGTCGGTGTGGACGGGCAGCCCTGCGGGGCCCACCGGCAACCCCCGGGGCGAGCCGGTGGCGTGCAGGTGGCCGTGGCGGGTGGTTGGGGGCGGGGTGGGCTTTGGCACCCCCGCAACCGTCCGGTCCGGTTCGCTCTGCGCACTCGCGGACACCGACCCATCCGGACTCGCGGTGGCGGGCCCTGCTAGCGCCCCTCTGGGCACCGGCGCCCAGCCCGGTGGCACGGGCCCCCAGGGCGCCGCCGTGGCCTCGCCCAAGTCACCGCGACCGATCGGTAAACCCGCGCCGGTCAACGGTGGTGGCGCCAGGCCACTTGACAGCTCGGTGCGGCCCGGCACCGTCTCGGTGGGCTCAGCGGAGCGGTCTGCTCGACGCTGGGAACCGGATCGAGAATCGTGGGAGGTTTCCCACTCAGAAGTGTCGGAGGGGGGACTTGAACCCCCACGCCCTTTCGGGCACTAGCCCCTCAAGCTAGCGCGTCTGCCTATTCCGCCACTCCGACGTGGCCCCGCCGGTGCACCGGCGAGAGGTGCATCGTAGCGCGTCGCGACCCCGGCTCCGAACTGCCGGCCTGGGTGACGTTGTACCATCGTGGGGGCCTCGGCACCGACGGGAGGAGCGATCGAGATGGTCCTCGCCGCATCGAACAGGACCCGGACAAGGTGGCGTCGACTGATGGCCATCGCCGTGGCCCTCGCGCTGCTCGCCGCTGCCTGCAGCGACGACGGCTCGGACGCGACCGAGGCCGACCCCACCATTTCGGCCTCAGAGTTGGACAACGACACGATGAGCGCCACGCTCACCGTCGACGGCGACGAGCTCGAGGTCGCAGCTCAGCCCTTCGGCGAATCGCCCCATGTCGGCCGGGTGGACGACGAGCTGTTCGTCGCTGTGACACGGCCGACCGAAGGCGAAGCGGAGGACCTGGCGGTCTACCTCTGTGACGGCGACGACGTCGCGGTCTGGATGACCGACCAGGTCGGCCCCGAAGGTGGCACCGTCTCCGCCGACGGATTCGAGGTGGAGGTCGCGTTCGCCGAAGGTGGCGTGATCGGTGAGGTGACCGATCCCGGCGGCGACAGGAGCTCGTTCGACGCTTCGGAGACCGACACCGGGGGCCTGTTCGTCGCCGCGGCCGACCATGAGAACGAGGATGGCGACAATCCCCTCGTGGCATGGATCGTCCTCGACGACGGCGACCAGCGGGGCCTGGCGTGGTGGGCGGCCTGGACGTGGTCGAGCCAACGCTCCGGTGGTGGAGGCATGGAGGAGGAAGAGCTGCAGATGTGAGCTACGACGTCCCCGGTGATGGTTGCTCGCCCACCGCTCGGAGGCGAGCGAGCTGGTCGGCGTCGAGTGAGTCGACGACGCTGAGCGCCCCGAGGTTCTCCCTCAGCTGGCCGGGGGTGGTGGCGCCGAACAGCAGGCTGGCCAGGTGCGGATGGGTCAGGGCGAAGGCCAGCGCCAGCTGCGGCGCGGGCACGCCCCACTCCCCCGCCAGGTCGTCCAGCGCCCGTGCCGCCTCGGCCTCGCGGGACGGGTCCATGCGCGAGATGTCGTCGGCCCGCCCTGACTCGCCACGGAGGTACTTGCCGCTGAGCACCCCGCCGGCGAGCACGTACGACGCCACCAGACCGGTCTCTCCGGTGGCCAACAGTGCCGCCATCTGCTCGTCCTCGACCCAGTCCCTGGTGACCAGGCTGTAGGGCAGTTGGGCGGCGCAGGGCAGCGGGAACCCCTCGGCCCGGCACACCTCGACCGCCTCGGCCAGCATGGGAGCCCGCCAGTTGCCGATCCCCCACGCCCGGGCCCGCCCCGAGCTCACCAGCCCGACGACCTGGGCCACCAGATCGGCGACGGGAAGTCCCTCGGGCGGCGGCATCGAGTAGATCAGATCGACGTGGTCCAACCCAGCGAGGCGTCGAGCTCACCGACCGCGTCCTGGTCGGGCCAGAACTCCCACCACAGCTTGTTGGCCACCACCACCTCGTCGCGCCGCCAGCCGGTGGCGCGGAACAGCTCGCCGAACACCATCTCGGAGTACCCGGTGGGGATGGGTGCGGTCCCCACCTCGTCGTCGTAGCGGGCGTCGTCCAGGAAGGTGATCCCCACGTCGCGCGCGGCGCGCATGACCGCCAGCGCGTGCTCGCGTGGGATGCGCTCGAAGCTGCGCCACGAGCCCAACGAGAAGAGGGACACCTCGAGACCGGACGCGCCCAGCGCCCGGTGAGGGAGATCGCTCATCTCCCCCGGTCTAGTTCACCGACACCTCCCGTGCGAGAGGGCCGCCACCGGCGACGCTCAGCTCAGGGTGAGGGCCAACCCGAAGGTGCTGATCCCGAAGAGGATGGCGGCGATGAGGGTGAGCCGCGACAGGTTCTTTTCGACCACGGTGGAACCGGCGGCGGTGGCGCCGAGGCCGCCACCGAACATGTCGGAGAGGCCGCCGCCCTTGCCGCTGTGCAGGAGCACGAGCACCACGACACCGACCGAGAGCAGCATGTGGATCACGATGAGCAGGGCCTCGAGCACGAACGGACTCCAGAGTTGGTCGGGTCGGTCACCGATGGACCAGACGATGCTAGCAGGACCCCGACCGGCCTCCCCACCGCGGGACCGCCGGCTCGAGGGGCCGACGGGGCCGTCAGGCGGCTCAGTCGCCGCCGAGGCGATACTGGACGATGCGAGCGAAGTCGTCGGCGTCGAGGCTGGCCCCGCCCACCAGGGCCCCGTCGATGTCCGGCTGGGACATCAGCTCGGGGGCGTTGCCGGGCTTGACCGACCCGCCGTACTGGACCCGCAGCGCCGCCGCTGCCTCGGCACCAAACGCGTCGGCGACGGTGCGCCGCACCAGGGCACAGGTGCTCTGGGCGTCGTCGGGGGTGGCGGTGTGGCCGGTGCCGATCGCCCAGATCGGCTCGTAGGCGATGACCATCGCCCCCACCTGCTCGCGGGTGACCCCTGCCAGCCCGGCGGTGACCTGGCCCGACACCTTGGACTCGGTCTCGCCCGCCTCGCGCTCGTCGAGGGTCTCGCCCACGCACATGATCGGGGTCATGCCCGACTTGATGACCGCCTTGACCTTCTTGTTGACCGTCTCGTCGGTCTCGCCGAACAGCTCGCGCCGCTCGGAGTGGCCGACGATGACATAGGTGACGTCGAGCTTGGCCAGCATCGGCGGTGACACCTCGCCGGTGAAGGCGCCCTTGTCCTCCCAGTGGCAGTGCTGGGCGCCCAGCTCGACGGGGATCTTCTCGGACTGCAGCAGCGTCTGGATCGACCGGAGATCGGTGAAGGGCGGGTGCACCGTCACGTCGACCTCCTCGTGGTCCTCCTTGGTGAGGCGGTACGACAGCTTCTGCACGCACTGGATCGCCTCGAAGTGGTTGTGGTGCATCTTCCAGTTGCCGCTGATCAGCGGGCGGCGGCCGTCAGGCATCGGTGTCTCCTCGCAGGGCGGCCAGTCCGGGCAGGTCGCCCTGTTCGAGCAGCTCGAGCGAGGCTCCTCCGCCGGTGGAGATGTGGTCGATGTCGTCGGCGAGGCCGAACCCGGCGACCGCGGCGGCCGAGTCGCCTCCACCGACGACGGTGAAGCCGCGGCAGTCGGCCACGGCCTGGGCCACGGTGCGGGTCCCGGCCGCGAAGCGGGGGTCTTCGAACACGCCCATGGGGCCGTTCCAGAACACGGTGCGGGCCTCGGCGATGACGTCGGTGAACTCGGCGGCGGTGCCGGGACCGATGTCGAGGCCCATCCACCCCTCGGCCAGGTTGGTGCCCGCCTGGCGCACCTCTCCCCCGGCGTCGGGATCGCCGATCGTGCCGTCGGGGCCCATGGCGGTGATGTCGGAGGGAAGCTGGATCTTGCCCGACTCGAGCAGGCGAGCGCAGGTGTCGACCTGGTCGGCCTCGAGCAGCGACGAGCCGACCGAGCGCCCTTGGGCGGCGAGGAAGGTGAAGCACATGCCCCCGCCGATGAGCAGGGTGTCGACCACGTCCATCAGGGCCTCGATGACCCCCAGCTTGTCGCTGACCTTGGACCCGCCGAGCACGGCGACGAAGGGCCGGTTGGGCCGGTCGCGCAGGCCGAGCAGGACCTCGACCTCGCGGGCCAGCAGACGTCCCGCGGCACTGGGCAGGTGCCGGGGCGGCCCCACGATCGACGCGTGGCTGCGGTGCGACGCGCCGAAGGCGTCGTTCACGTAGAGGTCCTGGCTCTCGATCAGGCGTTGCACGAAGGCGTCGTCGTTGGCGGTCTCGCCGGGATCGAAGCGCAGGTTCTCCATCAGCTCGACACCGGGTGCCAGCTCGGCCAGGCGGGCCCGGACCGGATCCATCGAGTACTTCGGATCCGGTGCCCCCTTGGGTCGACCGAGGTGGCTGCAGGCGGTGACGGTCGCACCCCGCTCCTGGAGCCAGGTGATCGTCGGCATGGCGGAGCGGATCCGCAGGTCGTCGGTGATCTCGCCGTCGCGCAACGGCACGTTGAAGTCGGCGCGCACCAGCACACGCCGCCCGTCGAGCTCGCCGAGATCTTCGAGTTGGGGGACCGACACGGCTCGATCAGCTCTGGTTGGCTGCGCCGACGCGGAGGCCGAGGTCGACGAGGCGGTTGGAGTATCCCCACTCGTTGTCGTACCAGCCGAGCACCTTGACCAGGTTGCCCATGGCCATGGTCAGCGGCGCGTCGAAGGTGCACGACGCCGGCGACCCGACGATGTCGGTCGACACCAGCGGCGCCTCGGAGTAGTCGAGCACCCCGGCCAGCGGCCCGCTGTTGGCCGCGGCCCGGAACGCCTCGTTGACCTCGTCGGCGCTGGCCTCGCGCTCGAGGGTGGCGACGAAGTCGGTGATCGAGCCCGTCGGCACCGGGACCCGCAGGGCGGTGCCGTCGAGACGCCCCTTCATCGAGTCCATCACCAGGGCGGTGGCGCGGGCGGCGCCGGTGTTGGTGGGCACGACGTTCATCGCCGCGGCGCGGGCCCGACGCAGATCCTTGTGGGGCCCGTCGACCAGCATCTGGTCGCCGGTGTAGGCGTGAACGGTGGTCATGAACCCCTGCTGGACGCCGAAGGCGTCGTCGAGCACCTTGACCAGCGGCACGAAGCAGTTGGTGGTGCACGACGCGTTGGAGACGACCTTGTGGGCCTCGGGGTCGAAGGTGTCGTCGTTGACGCCCATCACGAAGGTGGCGTCGGCTCCCGATGACGGCGCCGACACGATCACGAACGGGGCGCCGCCGTCGAGGTGGGCGGCCGCCGCGTCGCGGCTGGTGAAGATGCCGGTGGACTCGATGACCACGTCGACGCCGAGGTCGCCCCACGGCAGGCTGGCGGGGTCGCGCTCGGACAGCACCTTGAGGGCGTCGCCGTCGATGCGGAGCCCGTCGTCGTCGACCTCCACGTCGGCGTCGAGCTGGCCCATGACCGAGTCGTACTGCAGGAGGTGGGCCATGGTGTCCTTGTCGCCCAGGTCGTTGACGGCGACGATGTCGATGTCGGCACCCTGTTCCTTGGCGGCTCGGTAGAAGTTGCGCCCGATGCGCCCGAAGCCGTTGATCCCGACACGAACACTCATGTGGTCTGTCCTCCTTGGGGGGTCATGTGGTCTCCATCCGATCACGTCCGGCGTGGTTCTGCCAATGGCCGGACGCCAACGAGTGCTTCAGCGGTCGATGTCGCGGTGGGTGACCGAGGCGTTGAGCCCGTGGGCACCCAAGCGCTCGGCCAGCTCCTCGGCCAGCACCACCGAGCGGTGCCGCCCACCGGTGCAGCCCAGCGCCACGGTGAGATAGGACTTGCCCTCGCGCAGGAAGGCAGGCACCACGACCTCGAGCACCGAGTCGAACCCGTCGAGGAACGAGACAGCCTCGTCCTGGCCGAGCACGAAGTCGCGGACCTCGGGGTCGAGCCCGGTGCTGGCCTGCAGCTCCGGCACCCAGTGGGGGTTGGGCAGGAACCGGCAGTCGAACACGATGTCGACGTCGAGGGGCAGCCCGTGCTTGTAGCCGAAGGAGATGACGCTGGTGCGCAGCTGCGAGGCGGGATCGGACTCGTCGCCGAAGAGGGTGATCATCCGCTCGCGGAGCTGGTGGACGTTGAGGTCGCTGGTGTCGACCACGACGTCGGCCTCGGCCTTGACCGGATCGAGCAGCACCCGCTCGCGGTCGATGGCGTCGACGATCGTCTGCTCGTCGCTGAGGGGGTGGCGGCGGCGGGTGCTCTCGTAGCGCTGGACCAGCACGCTGGTCGACGCTTCGAGGAACAGGATCCGCACCGGGGTGTCGCCGGCGCGGACCTGGCGCAGCGCGGGCAGCACGTCCTCGAACCCGGGGCCGGTGCCCACCACGAGCACGACCCGAGAGAACTCCGAGCGGGGCGCAGAGGCCAGCTCGGCGACCTTGGGGATGAGCTGGGGCGGCAGGTTGTCGATCACGAACCACCCGAGGTCCTCGAGGTGGTCGGCGGCGAGGGACCGCCCCGCGCCGGACAACCCGGTGATGACGATGAACTCACTGGTCGGTGTCCCATCGTTCACGGTCGCCACACCACCGCAGCGTAGTGGCGCTCCCGCTCAGCGGCAGATCGTCACTCGGTCGAGAGCCGATACACGCCGTCGGTGTGCGAGACGCCGTAGAGGCCGGTGGCACCCTGATGAAGCGACACCAGCGACGGGACCTCGACCCCGAGATCGCTGCGCTCGACTCGCTCGCCGTCGAACCGCAAGGTCCGCACGACCCCGTCGCCGAGATCGCCGTAGAGGTAGTAGCCGTTCAGCGCGGGAATGGCATCGCCCCGGTAGACGAACCCTCCGGTGACCGAAAGTCGACCACCCCGGCGGCCATAGGCGTGCAGCGGTGGATGGCCATGGGGCTCACCGCCGTGGAACACGTGGTTCCCCTCGAGGCGCGGCCATCCGAAGTCGGTGCCGGGCGCCTCGTCGAGCGAGATCATGTTGATCTCCTCCCAACATGTGTGGCCGACATCGCCGATCCACAGCCGGTTCGACTCGGCGTCGATGCTGAACCGCCAGGGGTTGCGCAGGCCGTAGACGAAGACCTCGGGCGCTCCCTCACCCTCGGCCACGAACGGGTTGTCTGGTGGCACGTCGTAGCCGGGCTCAGAACGATCCAGAACATCGAGACGGAGGATGGCACCGAACAGGTTCGAGGGGTCCTCGGCCCGGCGGCCCACGTCGGGGGCATCGAGCTCGTCTCCTCCATCGCCGAGTGCGGCATAGAGCATGTCGTCCGGTCCGAACTCGATCTGGCCACCGTTGTGCCACTGATGGGGCTGGTCGAGACGGAAGACCTCGACCCGTTGGTCCAGAACCGGTCGGCCGTCGTCGATGGGCATCCGTTCGATCACCGATGCGGGGCTGGTGTCGGTGTAGCTGATGAACAGCTCGGTCTCGTCGGGCGAGAGCTGAAGCCCGAGCATGCCCTGCTCCCATCCGAGCTCGACCTCGTCGACGATGTCGAGGAGCACGCTCGTCGTGCCGTCGTCGGCGATGGCGTGGACCGTTCCGTCCTTGGTGGTCGCCCACAGCTCATCGCTGCCCGCTGGTCCGTCGATGAGCGCCACGGCCTGGTCGAGCTCGGCCACCAGTTCCGCTGAGAGGGTCACGGGCGGATCGACGTCGTCGACGGGCGGCGGCACGTGGACCTCATCGACGACACAGCGCTCCTCGAACCCCGCGGACGTGGAGGGGTCATCGGCAGTGACCCTCAGCCACACGGTGGCGGCCACGGCGGCGAGGAGCAGTGCCGACAGGACAGCGATTCGCCGATTCATGCGGGGCACACTAGGTGGCAGAGCCGCTCCGACGGGTGACCAGCACCAGCAGGCGCGGGATCGTCGCCGCCGCCTCGTACTCGGCCGCC
>JBKGZW010000227.1:0-4230 GCA_046543225.1 Acidimicrobiales bacterium | reverse complement strand
CGGCACCATGAACGACCGGGACGTCTAGATGCCTTCGAGCCAGTCGATCAGGGAGGCGGCGACGTCCTCGCCTCGGTCGTCTTGGAGGAAGTGGCCTCCGGGTTGGAACGTCTGGTGCGGTTGGCCCTCAGCTCCCGGGATCGTCTCGGTGAACGTCGACTGGAGATGGCCGAGGACGAAATCGTCGGGGCACCACAGGGTCAAGAACGGCTTGGTCCACTGGCGGAGCACGCCCCACGCGGCACGATTCTCCTCGACGCCGCCATGTTCCGGGGTGATCGGCACGAGCTTCGGAAACGCGATCGCACCCGCGGTGTGGGCAGAGGTCGGGAACGGAGCTGCGTAGGCCGCCTGCTCGGAACCAGTGAGCTCTCTGGCCTGCAGGGCCTGGGCCATCAGCTGGCCCGTCTGGGTGAAGTCGAGCTGCTGGGACATCGCCAACCACCGCGCGAAGCCGTCGCCGATCGGTTCGCCGACGGGCAACGCGGTGTTGCCCACGCACACCGCCCGGAACCGGTCCGGCGACGCCGCCACGACCCGCAGGCCGATCAGACCACCCCAGTCCTGTGCGAACAGCACGACGTCGTGCAGATCGATCGACTCGACGAACGACTCGACCCAGGCGACGTGACGGGCATAGGTGTAGTCCTCCTGGCTCGTCGGCTTGTCCGACCGTCCGAAACCGACCAGATCCGGAGCCACACATCGGTAGCCGGCAGCCACGAGCGGGGGGATCATCCGCCGATACACGTAGCTCCACGTCGGCTCGCCGTGCATGAGCAGCAGTGCCGGTGCGTCACGATCACCCACATCGACATATGCCATCCGGAGGCCGTCGACATCCACGTCGTGTGGCTCGTACGGGAAGTCGGCGAGCCCGAGGAACCGCTCGTCGGGCGTCCGTACGAACTCGATCCCGTCAGGCGTGCGGAAGGGGTCGTCGGGCCGGGTCGCACTCATCGCTCGCAGCGTACTTCCGCATGCCGGGCCGACTCACACCTGGCGGCGCCCCTGCGGGTCCAGCACGTCGACCCCCAACAACATCGCCGCCTCCGACACGCCCTCGCCCCGTTCGACCGCCGCGTCGATCGCGGCCACTGCACTGGGGGTGTCGAGGTCGTCGTCGAGCGCGGCCCGCACCTCGTCGAGCGCACCGTCGCCCTCACCGACGGCCATCCACCGTTCGAGACGGGCCTGAGCGGCCGGCAGGAGGTCGTCGGTCCACTCCCACGGGTCGCGGTAGTGGTTCGCCACCAGCGCGAGCCGGATCACCCGCGGATCCCACTCGGCACGCAGCTCGTTCACGAACACCAGGTTGCCCAACGACTTGGACATCTTCTCGCCGTCCTTGTGGACCATCGCCTGGTGCATCCAGTGGCGCACGAAGGGCTCGCCGGTCGCCGCCTCGGACTGCGCGGCCTCGCACTCGTGGTGGGGGTAGATCAGGTCGGCTCCCCCGCCGTGGAGGTCGATCGTGGTCCCCAGCTCACGCAGGGCCAGCGCCGAGCACTCGATGTGCCAACCGGGCCGGCCCGGGCCCCAGAGCGACTCCCAGGCCGGCTCGCCCGGTTCGGACGGCTGCCAGAGCACGAAGTCGAGCGGATCGCGCTTGTTGGGGTCCTCGACGTTGCCGCCCCGCTCGGCCGCGTACTCGAGCATGGTCTCGCGGGACAGGTGGCTCACCTGACCGAACCGGTCGAAGGTGGAGATGTCGAAGTACACCGCCCCACCCGCTTCATAGGCGTGGCCCTGGTCCAGCACCATGCCGATGAAGCCGCGGATGTCGGCGATCGCCGAGGTGGCGCGGGGCTCGCTCCAGCACGGCAGGACCCCGAGCGCGTCCATGTCGTCGTCGAAGCGTGCGATCTCGCCCGCCGCGAGGTCGAGATAGTGCACCCCCAGCTCTGCGGCCTTGCCGAGGATCGAGTCGTCGACGTCGGTGATGTTGCGCACGCACCGGGTCTGGTGCCCTCGATCGCGCAACCGCCGTTGGAGCACGTCGTAGGTGACATACACCGCGGCATGGCCGATGTGGGTGGCGTCATATGGTGTGATGCCGCACGTGTACATGGTGACGACCTCGCCCGGCTCGAAGGCGACGACGGCGTCGCGAGCCGTGTCGTGGAGCCGCATGGGCGAGAGGCCGAAGGCCCCGGTGCTCACAGCTCGATGCCGGTGAGCTTGACCGCCGCACGGGTCTTGTAGCGGACGTTGAGCTGCAGCAGCACCGCAGTGAACGCCTCGATGGGAGCCGCCGCCGAGAGCGACCCGGCGTCGAGCGGGCGCAGGTCCGGCATGGCTGCGATCAGCTCGCTGGCGGCTTCGGTGGCGGACCGGTGGTCCGAGCAGATGAGCACGTCGCTCTCGATCGGATGGGCGAGATCGCCCAGCTCCTTGGCCGGGAGATGGTGCATGGCGGCCACGACCCGGCTGGCGGGGATGGCGGCCTGGACGTTGGCGGCCACCGAACCACGGGGTGGCATCAGCGGCTGGAAGTCGCGCCCGATCTTGGTCAGGGCGTTGGCCATCGAGATGACCACCTTGCCCTCCAGTTGGGAAGCGAGCGCCTCGACGGTGGTCGACGCGCCGTCCCACGGCGTGGCGACCACCACGATGTCGGCCTCGGCTGCGCCGGCGTTCTCGGCCGCTTCGATGCCGAGGCGATGATCCGGCCATCGTCCGAGGATCTCGTCGCGCACCCCGCCGGCACGTTCGAGCGACCGCGACCCAACGATGACGTCGTATCCCACCGACGCGAGACGGGCGGCGAGCCCACTCCCGGCCGGACCTGTGGCTCCAAGCACTCCGATTCGCACCCGGCCACCATAGGCCCGCTTGGTGCATCCGCCGCCACCTCGCACACCGTGCGACCACGACGAGTAACGCCCCGGCCCGAACCGGTGTCGAACCGCACATGGGAATCCTCGACGGCTCACGCCTGCTCATCACCGGTGTCCTGACTGACGCATCGCTCGCCTATGGCGTGGCCCGCCTCGCCCAGGAGGAGGGAGCCGAGGTGCTCCTCACCGGGTTCGGTCGGGGCCTGTCCATCACCCAGCGCACCGCCAAGAAGCTCCCCTCACCGCCGGAGGTGCTCGAGCTCGACGTCTCCGACCCCGCCCATCTCGACGCCCTCACCGACGAGTTGCGCACGCGCTGGGGTTCGGTCGATGGGGTGCTCCACTCGATCGGCTTCGCTCCCGAGTCCTGCCTGGGCGGCAACTTCATGGACGCGCCGTGGGACGACGTGGCGGTCGCGCTCAACGTGTCGGCATACTCGCTCAAGGCCCTGGCCGGCGCGGTGCGCCCGGTGATGCAGGAACAGGGCGGATCGATCGTGGGGCTCACCTTCGATGCCACCGTCGCCTGGCCCGCCTACGACTGGATGGGGGTCGCCAAGGCGGCGCTCGAGTCGACCTCCCGGTATCTCGCTCGCGAGCTCGGGCCCGACGGGATCCGGGTCAACCTCGTGGCTGCGGGACCGATCAAGACCATGGCCGCCCGTTCGATCCCCGGCTTCGAGGCGTTCGAGGACGTCTGGAGCGACCGTGCGCCCCTCGGCTGGGACGTCAGGGACAGCGAGCCGGTCGCTCGCTCGGTGGTGGCGCTGATGACCGACTGGTTCCCCGCGACCACTGGCGAGATGCTCCACGTCGACGGCGGCTATCACGCGATCGGAGCCTGATCGCTGCGCTCCCCGCGCCGCTCAGGGGCAGTTGGCTCGCACCGTGGGCGTGGGGTTGACCGCGCTGCCGCCGTTGGGATGGATCTCGAAGTGCAGGTGAGGGATGCCACGAGCGTTGCCGGTGTCGCCGACGTAGCCGACCACGGTGCCCGCCTCGACCCGGCCGGAGTTGGCATATCCCGACAGGTGCGTGCCGTAGTAGTAGTTGCCGTCGTCGCCGTCGAGGTGGAACGACAGGCCGCCGATCCGGTTGCCCCGATGCGACACCGAGCCCGACACCGGTGCGACGACCGGCGTTCCCCGCGAGGCCATCATGTCGACGCCCTTGTGTCGCCGACCACCGGAGCGCGGCGCTCCCCAGGTGTCGACGAACGAGTGCGATCCCTGCACCGGGCACACCCACGCCCCCGACGCGATCGGCGTCGACGGGGCGCTGCGGGTGCTGCCACCGCTGCTCGAACCGCTCGAGCCCGACGATCGGGCTGCGGCCGCCGCGGCGGCGGCCTCCTCCTGGCGACGGATCTCGGCTTGGCGCTGCCGTTCGG
>JBKGZW010000226.1:0-4233 GCA_046543225.1 Acidimicrobiales bacterium | reverse complement strand
CAACAGGTTCCTGCCGGCGGGACCTTCCCACCGCGTGGCCCGGCCATAGCCCACGAGGTGCCGCAACCCTGCGAGGGCCAGGGCCAGGGCGTGCTCGGCGACCGGGGGTGCGTAGACGCCCTTGCCGCAGGTCCAGATCCGCTCGTGGTCGAGCAGGTCGACGTAGTTCTCGATGCCGGCGAAGGGGAGCTGCACCCACCGCAGGCCGGGTGCCGACGTCAGCACCTCTGGCAGCAGGTCGGGTCGCGCCGGGTCGGCCCACACCAGGGCCTCGGCCTCGGCCGGGTCCACGACCGCTCCCCCACCGGTCTCGACCGCGGCCACCAACGAGTCGTGGCGTCCGGATCGTGGCGCCACCGCCACCTTCGGCGCGCTCACCGTCCACCGTCGCGATCTGGGGCGACGAATCGCTCGACCATGGGGTGTAGACCTCCCTGCCCGCCGCCGTGACGACGGCGATCGACGTGGTCGGCGACTCTAGAGCAACGACCCGGCGGCGACGATGGTCCGGCAGAGGTTGAGGAGCGGGCTTGACATGCCGATGACCCAGGGCGGAGGTTGAGGACGATGACGATGAACCAACCGGGTGACGAGGGCTTGCGGATCGGGATCATCGGGTGTGGTGACGCGGCCCGGCGGGTGCACCTGCCACGGCTCGAGGACGCGGGCGCGCAGGTGATCCGCTTCGCCAGCAGGCCGCTCGCCGATGCCGAAGCCGCGGCTGCCCAGTCCAGCAGCGAGGCGATGGCCACCGACGACTGGCGCCAGCTGGTGGCCTCGCCCCACATCGACGCGGTCGACGTGTGCACGCCGAACCACCTGCATGCCGAGATGGCGATGGCCGCGCTCGAGGCGGGCAAGCACGTCCTGGTCGAGTCGCCCATGGCCATCACCGTCAAGGACGCCGACGCGCTGCTGAAGGCGGCGGCCCGCAAGGGCAAGATGCTGGTACCGGCCCACAGCGTCCGCTTCATCGGTCCGTACGCGGCGATGGCCGATGCCGCCCGCTCGGGAAAGGTCGGTCCGATCACCCGGGCGCGCGTGGAGTTCGGCCACCAGGGCCCCGACCACCTCTTCCCCACCGCTCCCTGGTACCTCGACCGGGCCAAGTCGGGCGGCGGTGCGCTCATGGACCTCGGGATCCCGCTCGTCGATCTGCTGCGGTTGGCGACCGGGTCCGAGGTGGTGGAGGTGACCGCGGCGATCGCCGGGGAGCGGGGCGACGTCGAGACCCGGGCCGAGGCCCGCCTGCGGTTCGGATCCGGGGCGATCGCCGAGGTGGTCGCCAGCTGGGAGGGCCCGGCCAACCTGGTGGAGCTCTCCGGCGACGACGCCTCGCTGCGGCTCGACGCCTCGGGGCCACCCCGCCTGATCCGCTCCGACGGCACCGAAGAGCGGCTGCGGCCACCCGAGCAGGCGACGCCGGGCATCGAGTCGGTGTTCGTCGAGGCGGTCACCGGCGGCACCCCGACGGTCAACGCGGCCGATGGGCGCGCCGCGGTGGCGGTGATCGTCGCAGCCTACGAGTCGGCGGCCTCGGGCCGACCGGTCGAGGTCTCAGCCCCCGCCTGGTGACCGATCGGGCGAGCGGTCCACCAGCAGGGCTGCACCGAGGCCGATCAGCAGCACGGCCAGCAGGTGCGGGAGCCGGACCTCCCACACGTCGAGCTCTTGGAGCAGGAACGCCGCGCCGATGACGACGAAGACCACGCCGGCCACCAGCGCTCCGTGTTCGACCCGTGGGTTCATCGCCGCACCTCGATCTGTCCGAGCCCGACCGACAGGTCGAGCGTGAGCGTCACCGGATCCGTGCTCGCTCCCTCGTCAGAGGGTGGGAACGACGCCGTGAGACCGACACCGACGCCATCGCTGGATCGGTCGAGCGCCTGGGCCTCGCCGGCGCCGACCGAGGCGTCGACCTCGAGGGCGACATCGGGCGGCACCCGGACGACGAGCTCGCCCATGCCGACGCTGGCCCCGAGCGACCGGTCGCCGTCGAGGTCGAGGTCGCGCAGGTCGATGGTGAGGGTCCCCATGCCCAGGGCGTAGTCGTCGGCCAGGTCGGCGATGGCCTGGGGACGCTCGGTGCGTTCGCCGACCGAGACGCTGAGATGGGTGGGCAGGGCGCTGGCGGCGGCCACCACGAAGGCGAGCACGACGCCCCAGCCGACCAGGGCTCCGGAGCGGCCCCGACAGGCGAGGGCCATGGTGGCGATGCCGACGACGATGAGCGCCGATGGCAGCACCACGCGCCAGTTGAGCTCGGCCGCACCCGAGAGGTCGACCAGCCACAGGCCGCCGCCGAGGATGAGCAGGGCGCCGAGCACGATGCGGCCCGGCCGGTCATCGGGTGCGGTGTCGGGTGCGGAGGCGGAGGTGGTGTCGTGGTCGGTGTCGGCGACGGCGTGGCTCGACGGGGGGTCGGTGCCCGGTGCCGGGGGCGGGTGCAGCACCACCGGCTGGTCGAGCTTGCGGTCGTCGGCAGCGTCGGCAGCGTCGGGGCCGTCGGGGGGCCGACGCGTCGAGCGGCGGTCGGTGGCGAGCAGCAGCACGCCGAGTCCGGCGGCGATGAGCAGCAACGGCCCGATCAGCGAGCGAACCGACGGGACGAACTGGTCCACCAGGGTGAAGAAGCCGACGCCGATGAGCACCGCACCGATGACGACGCGGGTCGTGCCGGCGGTGTCGAGGACGGACTCGGCGGGCTCACCCTCACCTTCGGGCTCGGAGGGGATGACGATCCAACCGATGAGGTAGAGCAGCAGGCCGGACCCGCCGAAGACCACCAGGACCACCATGACGATGCGGGCGAGGACGGGGTCGATGCCGAGGTGGTGGGCGACACCGCCGCACACGCCGGCGATCACCCGGTCGGTGCGGCTCCGGCGCAGCTTGGGCTGCGGTGTTGGCGGCGTGGCGTGGGGTTCCATGTCCACAGTGTGCCCGTCCCACCAGTGGCGAGAACAGGGGCGAAGGTCACCGGCCATGGCACAAGCAGCGCTTATTGCAACTCGATGACGGACAAGTGCTGCTTGTACTCTGATCGCCGCATCCCCTGTCCCCGTTCAGAAGGTGCTCCAGTGATCGACGAGAAGCTCGAAGACGTCTACGACGAGGTGTTGCATCGCAACCCCGGCGAGGACGAGTTCCACCAGGCCGTGCGCGAGGTGATCGACTGCCTCGGCCCCTCCATCTCCAAGCACCCCGAGTTCGCCCGGCGCAAGATCATCCAGCGGATCTGCGAGCCGGAGCGCCAGATCATCTTCCGGGTCCCCTGGGAGGACGACCGCGGCGAGGTGCACATCAACCGCGGGTTCCGGGTGGAGTTCAACTCGGCGCTCGGCCCCTACAAGGGTGGGCTGCGGTTCCACCCCTCGGTGAACCTCGGGATCGTCAAGTTCCTCGGCTTCGAGCAGATCTTCAAGAACGCGCTGACCAACCTGCCGATCGGCGGGGCCAAGGGTGGGTCGGACTTCGATCCCAAGGGCCGGTCCGACCAGGAGATCATGCGGTTCTGCCAGAGCTTCATGACCGAGCTGTACCGCCACCTGGGCGAGTACACCGACGTGCCGGCGGGCGACATCGGCGTCGGCACCCGCGAGATCGGTCTGCTGTTCGGCCAGTACAAGCGGATCACCAACCGGTGGGAGTCCGGCGTGCTCACCGGCAAGGGCACCGAGTGGGGTGGTTCGCTGGTGCGGACCGAGGCCACCGGCTACGGCACGGTCTTCTTCCTCCAGGAGATGCTCGCCGTCAAAGGTTTGGGACTCGAGGGACGCACCTGTGTGGTGTCGGGCTCGGGCAACGTCGCGATCTATGCAATCGAGAAGCTGATCGAGGACGGCGCAACGGTGGTGGCCTGCTCGGACTCCGACGGGGTGATCCACGACCCGGCGGGCATCGACCTGGCGCTGCTCAAGCAGGTGAAGGAGGTCGAGCGGGCCCGCATCAGCGAGTACGCCGATCGCAAGCCGGGCGCGGCCTACAAGGACAACGCGGTCATCTGGGAGATCGCCTGCGAGGTGGCGCTGCCGTGCGCGACCCAGAACGAGCTCACCGGCCGCGACGCCGAGAAGCTGATCGCCAACGGCTGTGTCGCGGTGGCCGAGGGCGCCAACATGCCCTGCACCCCCGAGGCCGTCCGGGCCTTCCAGCAGGCAGGGGTCGCGTTCGGCCCGGGCAAGGCCGCCAACGCGGGCGGGGTGGCCACCTCGGCGCTGGAGATGCAACAGA
>JBKGZW010000225.1:0-4241 GCA_046543225.1 Acidimicrobiales bacterium | reverse complement strand
CCGACCCGCCTCCGGGGTAGGGCACAACCATCATCAGACAGTCGGCTCCCGACCACAGGAGCATCTGTCCGGCACGCGATCGCCACAGGAGATGTTCCATGGCTGAGCAAGAGCCCGAACCCATGCAACCCGACCACGCCGCGGCGGAGGAGCGCGCCGAGCGGGAACCGGACGTCTCGAACCCGGCGGAGATGATCCGGCTGGCGAACATGTTCCAAGCACTCATGATCGAGGTGCGCGACCTGGAACTGGACGAGGCAGGCCGCAAACGTCTCTTCGACGTCCACCGTCACGCCGTCGAGGCCCTCAAGGACCTGCTCTCCAGCGACTTGAAGGAGGAGCTCGAAGATCTCGGTCTGCCCATCCAGGAGGCCGACGCCACCGGCCCGGCGCTGCGTGTGGCCCAAGCCCAGCTGGTGGGATGGCTCAACGGTGTCTTCCAGGGAGTGCAGGCGGCCATGGCCCAGCAGATGGCAGCGGGGCGACAGATGGGCCAGCTCCCAGAGGGACTGTCACAGGAGCGCCCGCAGCTCGCCGACGACCATGCTCAGGGCCAGTACCTGTAGCAGCAACACCCCGGACGAGCCCGCGACGAGCCACGGCGCGACGAGGGCATCACGCGGGCGATCGGTTCGAAGAGGCGCTGCTGGCACCGTCGCGCTCCTCGCGGAGCGCGACCGGGGGGCCGAGCACCTCGCTGAGGACCATCGCCTGGCGCACCGCCGCAGGGTCGGCGAGGGCCCGCTTGAGCCGGTCACGGGCGAGGGAGTCCATCAGCTCTGCTCGTCCTCGCCGGCGATCGAGGACCGCATCTGGGTGTCGGCTTGCACGTTCTGCATGCGGTAGTGATCCATGACGCCGAGGTTGCCGCTGCGCAGCGCTTCGGCGAGGGCCAACGGAACCTCGGCCTCGGCCTCGACGACCCGAGCACGCATCTCCTGCTCCTCGGCGACAGCCATCGCCCGGCGCTCCTCGGCCCGTGCCTGGGCGATGTTCTTGTCGGCCTCGGCCTGAGCGGTCTGCAGTTCGGCGCCGACGTTGCGTCCGATGTCGACGTCGGCGATGTCGATAGAGAGGATCTCGAAGGCGGTCCCGGCATCGAGACCTCGATCGAGCACCCTGGTCGAGATTGCGTCGGGGTTCTCGAGCACCCACTTGTGGGAGTCGGCTGAGCCGATGCCCGACACGGTGCCTTCGCCGACACGGGCGATGACCGTCTCCTCGCCGGCCCCGCCGACCAAGCGCTCGATGTTGGCCCGCACGGTCACCCGAGCGACAGCCACCACCTGGATGCCGTCCTTGGCGACCGCCGCCACCCGCGGGGTGTCGATGACCTTCGGGTTGACGCTCATCTGCACCGCCTGCAGGACGTCGCGTCCGGCGAGGTCGATCGCGGTCGCCCGCTTCCACGGCAGTTCGATGTTGGCCCGGTCGGCCGAGATCAGGGCGTTGACCACCCGGTCGACGTTGCCGCCGGCGAGGAAGTGGGCTTCCATCTGCGAGACCTCCAAGTCGATCTCGGCCTTGGTGGCGCTGATGAGCGGCCGGATGATCGCGCTGGGGACCACCTTGCGCAGCCGCATCCCGATCAGGGTCCCGATGCGGATCCGGACCCCGGAGAAGATGGCGGTGATCCACAGCCCGAGCGGGACGAAGTAGAAGAGGAGCGCCCCGAGCACCGCGACGGCCGCGGCGATGACGATCAGGATGATGGCACTGCTGTCCATGGGTGCATTCCTCGTGACGCGGTCGTGGGGGTGGTCGCGAGACCGGCGCCACGTCGAGGGTAACTCAGGTGTCGATCCGCCTGACGACCCGCCGGTAGCCCTCGTCGACGATGACCTCGATGGGTTCGCCCCGGCGCACGTAGTCGCCAGCGGTCACCACGTCGACCCGCTCGCCGTCGAGGTCGGCCACCCCGGAGGGTCGCAGATCGCTGAGGGCGGTCCCGGTCGTGCCCACCAGCGAGCTCGTGGCGGAAGGGGACCCTCCGCCCACCTCGACATCAGCCGCCCCGTCGCGCCGGCCACCGTCGGTTGGCGCTCGATCGGACGGGAGCTTGGCGGCGACGTCGAACCAGCGGACCCAGCCGGTGTTCGGTCGTTGGGAGGCGGACGACGCGGCACCGACTCCGGGGCGCAGCACCAGTCCGCTCGGAGCTCCTCGGCGGGCGACGGTGGCGATCAGCACGATGGTGCCGACGACCACCGCCACCAGGGTCAGGCTCACCGTGAGCGCGGCCCGGACCAGATCCTCGTTGGTGACGAAGTCCCACTCTCGGAAGATCATGGCCAGGAACGCCCCGGCGCCGAGCGCGAGCAGTCCGAGGATGCCCGCCACCCCGAACCCGGGGAAGACGAAGATCTCCACCGCCATGAGGAGCAGGCCGAGCACCACCAGCGCCAGATCCTCCCAACCGGCCAGCCCGGCGAGCATGTGCCCCCAGAAGAACAGTCCCAGCAGACCGAGGCCGGCGATCACGCCGATCCCCAGCCCTCCGCTCAACAGGTCGGTGAGCACCGCCAGCATCCCCGCCAGCAACAGCAGCGACGCGACGACGGGGTTGGTGATGAAGCGGGCCAATTGCTCGACGAAGCTCGGGCTCAGCTCGATCAGCTCGCGGTCGGCGAGACCCAGCTGCTCGAGCAGTGTGCTGCGATCGGCGGCCAGACCATCGGCGTAGCCGAACTCCTCCGCCTGCGACACCGTGAGGGTGAGCAGCCGGCCCTCTCCGACGAGCCCCTCGATCTCGACAGAGCCATCGACCATCGCCGCCGCGACTCGAGGATCGCGCCCATGTTCCTCGGCGGTGGATTCGAACGTGGCTCGCACCGCCGAGATGGTCTTCTCGTCGGCCACCTCCCCGGTGGTGCCGTCGACCGGGGTCGCCGCCCCCATGGTCGACCCCGGGCTCATCCAGATCTCCTCGGCAGCGATGGCGACCAGCGCTCCTGCGGAGAACGCGGTCGCATCCACCAGCGCGACCGTGCGCAGGGGGCTGTCGATCAGCGAGTCGCGCATCTGGATGACCGCATCGAGGCGTCCACCGAAGGTGTCGATCTCGATGATGACCGCCTCCGCCGCGGCCCCTTCGGCCTCGTCGAGCGCACGATCGAGGAACGGAGCGAGCCCGAGGTCGATGGCGCCGCGGACCTCGATCACATAGACCGGGCCCGGCTGGTCGTCCTGGGCGCTGGCGGACGGGACACCGACGACGGTGAGCAGCACTGCGAACAGGACGAGGGTCCGCCAGACGATGCCCGCGAGGCTGCGAATGCGTGAACCGGCGACGCCTCCCATCTCTGCAGCGTAGGGAGGCTGCCGCTCGACGGTCGTCCGCGAGCCGAGTGGAATCGGGACGGCTCGGGTAGGAAACCTCGCGATGGAAGACCTGTCCGGAGAGATCCGAGCACGCGCCACGCGGCTCGACAGCACCGACGACCTCGCGCCGCTGCTCCACCAGATCAGCGACGCGCGCCACGTCCTGATCGGCGAGGCGTCCCACGGGACGAGCGAGTACTACCGGTGGCGGGCCGCGCTCACGAGACGTCTGATCACCGACCACGGCTTCTCGTTCGTGGCGGTCGAGGGTGATTGGCCCGACTGCTACGCGGTGAACCAGTGGGTGAAGGGTCGCGCCGACCGGCAACGCTCGGCCCGAGAAGTGCTCGGGGACTACCAACGGTGGCCGACGTGGATGTGGGCCAACGAGGAGGTCGCCGAGTTCGTCGACTGGCTTCGCTCGCACAACGAGCGGACGGGTTCGAACGTCGGGTTCTACGGTCTGGACGTGTACTCGTTGTGGGATTCGTTGCGCGTCACGCTCGGGTACCTCGAGAAGTACCGCCCCGACGACCTGGAAGCAGCGCGCCGAGCGTCCGCGTGCTTCGAACCCCACGGCGGCGATCCGCAGTCGTATGCCGCGTTCACCCGGGTCGTCCCCGAAGGCTGCGAGGACGAGGTGGTCGAGCTGCTGGAGGAGGTTCGTCGCAGCGCTCCGACCTTCGACGGCGACCCCGAAGCACAGCTCGACGCGGTCCAGAACGCGGAGGTCCTGCGTGGCGCCGAGCGCTACTACCGCACCATGGTCCGCGGCGGCCCCGACTCGTGGAACGTCCGCGACCACCACATGGTCGACACCCTGGAGCGACTCATCGATCATCACGGCCCGGACTGCCGCACCGTGGTGTGGGAGCACAACACCCACGTCGGCGACGCCCGGGCCACCGACATGCGCCGAG
>JBKGZW010000040.1:0-19808 GCA_046543225.1 Acidimicrobiales bacterium | reverse complement strand
CTCGAGGTCCTTGTCGACCGCGAGGGTGTCGCCCCGGTCGTCGTGGACCCGGAACGACACCCGGAGGTGACCGGGCACCTGGTCGAGGTCGAACCAGTCCCGTCGGACCGCCTCGCCGGTGAGCGCCGCCACCTCGTCGCGCAACGCCGCCGTGAGGCTGCCGGCACCGGGGTCGAGCCGTCGCAGCAGGTCCTGGACCGTGTCGGGGACGGGGACGAGCCGGCGGCGCGTGGTCTTGGGCAGGGATCGAACCAGTGCCTCGACCAGTTCGGCCCGGTGCCCGGGGACGTTCCACTCGAACTCGGCGGCATCGAGGTGGGGGAGCAGCGAGACGGGGACCTCGATGGTGACGCCGTCGGTGGGGCTGGAGGGATCGAACTCGTAGGTGAGGGGTAGCGACACCGAGCCGGAGGGCCAGTGGTCGGGGAAGTCCTCGCGATCGATCTCGCCCGCGGACGGGTCGATGAGGACGTCGAGGGGCAGGTCGAGCAGATGTGGGTCACGCGATCGGCGGCGGCGCCACCAGCGGTCGAAGTGGCGGGTCGACACGATGTGGTCGGGGATGTGTCGGTCGTAGTAGGCGGCGATCTGTTCGGGGCCGGCCACCAGGTCACGGCGGGCGCGGGCCCCGAGCGCCTCGACCTCGCGGACCCGCTCCGCGTTGTGGGCGAGGAACCGGTGGCGGGTGTCCCACTCGCCGTCGACGAGCGCATGCTCGATGAAGAGCCGGCGGGCCAGATCGGGATCGACCGATCCCACCTCCACCGTGCGGTCGGCCACCAGCGTGAGGCCATGGAGCGTCACCCGTTCGGTGGTCATGGCCGACCCCCGGGCGGGGTCCCACCAGGCGTCGCTGTAGCTGCGCTTCACCAGGTGCTCGCCGGCCTGTTCGATCCACTCCGGCTGGATGCGGGCGACGCCCCGCGCCCAGATGCGGTTGGTCTCGACCAACTCGGCGGCCATCACCCACCGCGGCGACGAGCCCGCCAGCACCGAGTCCCTCGCGATGGCGAACCGACTGTTGCGGGCGCCGTGGTACTCGCGCCGGTCGCCGGTGCGGGTACCGACCTGGGACAGCAGCCCAGCGAGCAGCGCCCGGTGCACCTCATCGGGATCGGCCGGTTGCGAGCGACGTCGGAGACCGAGGCTCTTGGACGCGGTGCGGAGCTGGGCGTAGAGGTCCTGCCACTCGCGGATGCGAAGGACGTGGAGGAACTCGGAGCGGCAGAGCTTGTTGAACTGGTTGCCCGACCGGCCGCGACGAGCCTGGTGGAGGTGCTCCCAGAGCCGGAGGTAGGACAACAGATCCGAGCCGGGGACATCGAAGCGGGCGTGGAGGGAGGCGGCGGTCGCCTGGTCCGGCCCGGTCGGGCGTTCGCGGGGATCCTGGATGGACAGGGCGGCGGTGATCACGAGGACCTCGTGGAGGCAGTCGGTGGCCGCTCCCTCGAGGATCATGCGGCCCAACCGGGGGTCGACCGGCAACTCGGCGAGTGATCGCCCGATGGGGGTCAGCCACCGGCGGGTGCCGGCCTGGTCGGGATCCACCGCGCCGAGCTCCTCGAGCAGCAGGATCCCGTCGCGGATCGCACGCTCGTCGGGCGGGTCGATGAACCCGAAGTCCTCGACCGCTCCCAGACCCAGCGACGCCATCTTGAGGATGACCGACGCGAGGTTGGTCCGTTGCACCTCGGGTTCGGTGAACCGGGGCCGGGCGAGGTAGTCGTCCTCGGAGTAGAGCCGGATGCAGATCCCGGGGCCGAGACGGCCGCAGCGACCGGCCCGCTGGTCGGCCGAGGCCTGCGACACCGCTTCGATGGGAAGGCGCTGGACCTTGGTCCGGTAGCTGTAGCGGGAGATGCGAGCCGTGCCGGGGTCGACCACGTAGCGGATGCCGGGCACGGTCAGCGATGTTTCGGCCACGTTGGTCGCGAGCACCACCCGACGACCGCGGTGGGCCTGGAACACCCGGTGCTGTTCGGCCGAGGACAGGCGCGCGTACAGCGGGAGGATCTCGGTGTCGGGGAGGTGCAGGTCGCGCAGGGCCCCGGCCGCGTCGCGGATCTCGCGCTCGCCGCTGCAGAACACCAACACGTCGCCGGGGCCCTCGCGCTGCAGCGACCGCACGGCCTCGACGATGGCCTCGGACTGGTCGAGCGCCACGCCGGTGTCGGGGTCCTCGGGTGGTTCGTAGCGGATCTCGACCGGGTGGGTCCGGCCCGACACCTCGATCACCGGGGCGTCGTCGAAGTGTTCGGCGAACCGGGCCGTGTCGATGGTGGCCGAGGTGATGATCACCGTGAGGTCGGGCCTTCGGGGCAGCAGCTGGTACAGGTAGCCGAGGAGGAAGTCGATGTTGAGGCTGCGCTCGTGGGCCTCGTCGATGATGATCGTGTCGTAGCGCGACAGGAGGCGGTCGCGTTGGATCTCCGCGAGGAGGATGCCGTCGGTCATCACCTTGACGAGGGTGTCGTCGCCGACCTGATCGTGGAACCGGACCGTGTAGCCGACCGCCCCGCCGAGCTCGGTGTCGAGCTCGGCGGCGACCCGTTCGGCGATGGTCCGCGCGGCGATGCGGCGGGGCTGGGTGTGGCCGATGAGCCCGTCATGTCCGCGTCCCGCAGCCAGGCACAGCTTGGGAAGCTGGGTGCTCTTGCCCGAACCGGTCTCGCCCGCGACCACCACCACCTGATGCTCGGCGATGGCCGCGACGAGATCGTCGCGGCGCGCGCTGATCGGGAGGTCGGCAGGGAACCGGAGCGTCTCGGTCAGCTGCCGGTGGAGCTCGGCGCGGTGAGCTTCGCGGGTGGTGGATGTCATGGGTGGGGCGAACCAGTGTCCAGGTCGGGGGACCATCCAGCTTCGATCACCGTCGAGTCGGGGGCAATCCGGGCCAGAGCAAGGAGGGACGTTCGACTCTGGCATCGCCTACCTACTGGTAGGTAGGCTGCCGGTCCATGAGCAGTTCGACGATCGCCCCCGACGCCGCCCAGACCTCCGAGCCGGATCCACCCGCGCCCCGGCGGCTCACCCTCGGTCAGGTGCGCGCCGCGTTCTCCCCACGCTGCTATGAGCGTTCGACCACGCGGGCGCTGCTGGCCCTGGCGTTCGACCTGGCGCTGTACACCGCGCTGGTCGTGGCCGCCATCGTGGTCGCCAACCCGGTGCTCACCATCGGCTTCGGCGTCCTCGCCGGGTTCGCGGTGGCGTTCGCGTTCGTGTGGGGCCACGACGCCGCCCACGGAGCGCTGTTCGACTCCGACCGCGTGTCCGAGGTGCTCGGCACCATCGCCATGTTGCCGTCGCTGAACATGTACCGGCTGTGGGTGTTCGGCCACAACAAGGTGCACCACGGGTTCACCAGCCTGAGCACCATCGACTGGATCTGGCGGCCGTGGACCGTCGACGAGTACCGCGCCGCGAGCCGAGGGAGCCGGCTCCTGTACCGGCTCGAACGCCACCCCGTCACCTGTGCGCTGCACTACCTGGTGCGGGTGTGGTGGCAGGGCATGGTGCGCTTCCGCCCCGACCCACGAGCCCGCAGGACCCGCGGGGTGGGCGCGACCAAGGGAATCACGCTGGCCTATGCCCTGGGGCTGGGCACGGTGGCGTGGCTGGTCGGTGGCCCGGTCGCCGCGGTGGCCGCGGTCGTCGTGCCCTTCGTGGTGTTCACCTGGTTCATCGCGTTCTTCGTCTACCTGCACCACACCCACCCCGAGGTGGCCTTCTACGACGAGCGTCGCGAGTGGAGCGCCCTCGACGGACAGCTCCGCAGCTCGATCACGATCCGGTGCAACCCGGTCTGGGAGCACCTCACCCACCACATCCTCGTGCACACGCCCCACCACGTGGACACCCGCATCCCCTTCTACCGGCTCGCGGGCGCCTCGGCCGACCTGGCGGCCGTCCACGGCGACGAGGTCACCACCTACCGGTTCCGGTGGCGCACGGTCAGCCACATCTTCCGCACCTGCAAGCTCTACGACTTCACCACGCACCAGTGGTCGGGCTTCGAGGCAGCAGCGGCCACCGAGCGGTAGCGAGCGAAGACGGCGATCGCAGCGCTAGGAAGTGGTGGTGTCGGGCAGGAGCTCGTCGAGCAGCTCGCGGATCCGACGGTCGATCTCGTCACGGATGGGACGTACCGCCTCGACCCCCTTGCCGGCGGGGTCCTCCAGCGACCAGTCGAGGTACCGCTTGCCGGGGTAGAAGGGGCACTCGTCGCCACAGCCCATGGTGATCACCACATCGGAGGCCTCGACGGCGGAGTCATCGAGCGCTTTGGGGTGGGCGCCGGACGCGAGCAGATCGATCCCGACCTCGGCCATGGCGTCGACGACGGCGGGGTTGATCTCGCCGGCGGGGGCGGTTCCCGCTGAGCGGACCACGACCCGGTCGCCGGCGTGCTGCTGCAACAGGGCGGCCGCCATCTGGGAACGTCCGGCGTTGTGGACGCAGACGAAGAGGACCTCGGGTGCCTCGGTGGTCATGGATCGTGCCTTTCTTCGGGTTGGGGAGGGGACTGGTGCGCCGAGTCGCCCGAGTCGGGACCGAAGCCGCGCTCGATGCGTCCGCGGAGCTCGACGACGACCTGGTCGAAGGTCTCTGCGGTGTTGGCGATGACCGGGTCGGGGACCGACCAGTGGAGGTGGCTCGGCGAGGGTCCGAGCACCTCATGGGCCCGGTCGCACACGGTGACCACCAGCGAGGGCGGGTCGACGACGTCGTGGAGCGGTCGTGGACGGGCGTCGTCCAGGTCGAGTCCGGCGCGGCGGGCGGCTGCGATCGCGCCGGGAGCCACGCGGTCGCTGGGATCGGTACCCGCCGAGAGGGCGTGCTCACCCGTGACCGACCGCCAGAGCGCGGCGGCGAGCTGGCTCCGCGCCGAGTTGTGGGTGCACACGAACAAGGCCGGTCGCGCCGGCGCCCGCACCACGTCCAGGAGGTTCGGTTCCCCGAGGAGCAGGCGCACATAGCGGCGACGGCGATCGCCTCCCGACGGTCTCCGTTCCACCAGGCCGACCCGCTCCAGGACGTCGAGGTGGTGAGAGAGCAGGTTCGACGGGAGCTGCAACGACCGGCCGAGCTCGGCCGGTGAGCGGTCGGAGACGGCCAGCGCGTCGACGATGGCGAGTCGGCTGGGGTCGCCCAACGCCGCGTGGCGCGTCGCTCGCACGTGGAGCGACGACTCCGGCGTCGAGGCGGTGGGCATCTGCCCAACATAGTCGCTCAACGTACGTTGAGTCGACCTGGAGTGAGTGGCCTCGCCGGTGCCGGTCGTGGTGTGATTGGCCCTTGATGCGAATCGGCACGAGGGTGATCGGTCGGCGGGGATCGCCACGGGTGGGCTCATGAACGCGGTCGTGGCCGAGGGCCTGACGAAGCGGTTCGGCACGACCGAGGCGCTCCGGGGCGTCGATCTGGAGGTGACCCGCTCGAGTGTGCTCGGGGTGCTCGGGCCCAACGGCGCGGGCAAGACCACCGCGGTGCGGATCCTCACCACCCTGCTCGCGCCCGACGCGGGACGGGCGTGGATCGATGGCATCGACGTGATGGCCGATCCCCGCGAAGCGCGCGCCCGCATCGGACTCACCGGCCAGTACGCCGCGGTCGACGAACGCCTCACCGGCTTCGAGAACCTCGAGCACGTGGGCCGGCTGTTCCACCGACCCAAGCGCGAGGCACGGCGCCGCGCCGCCGAACTGCTCGAGCGGTTCGACCTCGTCGAGGCGGGGTCGCGGGTCACCGGTGGCTACTCAGGGGGCATGCGCCGACGGCTGGACATCGCGATGAGCCTGGTCGGCGATCCCGCAGTGCTGTTCCTCGACGAGCCCACCACCGGGCTCGACCCCCGAAGCAGGATCGCGGTGTGGGAGCTCATCGACGAGCTCACCGCCGCCGGCACCACGACGCTGCTCACCACCCAGTACCTCGACGAGGCGGACCGGCTCGCCGACGAGATCGCGGTGATCGACCTGGGCAGGGTCATCGCCCGCGGCACGCCCGCCGACCTGAAGCGCAGGGTGGGTGGCGAGCAGGTGATCGTGACCCTGGCGCAGAGCCGCGACCTCGACCGGGCGCGGGGGGTCCTGGCGCTTCATGCCTGTGGCGAGCTGGTCGTCGACCCCGCGAGCCGAACGGTGCAGGTCCCCGTCGAGACCCTGGACGGCGTGGTGCCACGACTCATCCGCCTCCTCGACGACTCCGGACTCGTGGTGGACGACGTCGCCACCGCGCACGTCACCCTCGACGACGTGTTCTTCGCCCTCACCGGTCATCCTGTCGACGATGGGCCGGTCGAGGATGAGGACCAGCGGACCCCGACCGCCGGGGTGGGCGCGACGTGATCGCCGGGACCGATGCCGTGCCCACCGCAGCGTACTCCCGCGGCGCGCACCACCACCGACGGCTGATCCTGCGGGACAGCTGGGTCGAGGCGCTGCGCCACCTCCGGGCGATGCCGCGCAGTCCCGAGCTGCTGGTCTACGCCGCGGTGCAGCCGGTCATGTTCGTCGTGATGTTCGTCTACGTGTTCGGCGGGGCGATCATGGTGCCCGACTACGACGACTACAAGCAGTTCCTGATCCCGGGGATCTTCGCCCAGACCGTCCTGTGGGGGTCGGCGTTCACCGGCGTCGGCCTGGCCGAGGACCTCACCAAGGGCATCGTGGACCGGCTCCGCTCCCTGCCGATCGCCCAGGGTGCCGTCCTGATCGGACGCACGCTGTCGGACCTGGTGCGCAACATCTTGACCTTCGTGATGATGATCGGTCTGGCGCTGCTGGTCGGCTTCCGCTTCGACGGGACGCTGAGCGGGGCGGTCATCGCCACCTTGTTGCTGCTCGCCTTCAGCTACGCGTTCAGCTGGATCCAGGCCTGGATCGGCCTGTCGGTGAAGACCGTCGAGGCCGCCAACTCCGGTGGGTTCATCTGGATGTTCCCGCTCACGTTCGTGTCGTCGGCGTTCGTGTCCCCAGCGACGATGCCGGGATGGCTCCAACCCGTCGCCGAGCACAACCCTTTCACGACCCTCACCGACGCGACACGAGCCCTCTACAACGGCCGCGAGGCCGGCAACGATCCGTGGATCGCGCTCGGCTGGGCGGTCGCCATCACCGTGGTGTTCGCCGTCGTCGCCACCCGGAAGTTCGCGGCGACCGCCAAGCGCTGACCCGAAGCTGCTCAGTCCGCGGACTGGAGGCCGAGTCCGCCATCGGGTCCGATCAGCCACAGGCGTCGGCCTTCGATCGAGACGTCGGCGGTGGCGCCGCTGAGCGCAGCGATGGCCTCCTCGCCCGTCGCGAGCTGACCCGGGCAGGCGACGTCGGTCTGGACGAGCTGGTCGAACACGATCGCGTCCCCGTCGAGCTCATAGCGTCCCGACACCTCGTTGCACCCCGTGTACCCGGTCACCGATCCGTCCTCGAACCGGAGGTATGCCTCGTCGGAGGGGAACGAGGTCACCGCGTCGTCGGGGCCTGATCCGGCCACGATGCTGTCGAGGTCCCAGCGGGTGCCCTCGAGCGGGCGATCCGGGTCGGCGACCCGGCGGTCGAGCAACTCGATCTCGATCGTCAGCGTCGAGATGACCAAGGTGTCGCCGTCGAGGCGCCACTCGGGTTCGCTGGTGAGGACGTCGATCACCCACTCGTCCTGGGCGTGCAGCTCTGAGGGGCACCCCATCTCGGTGCTGGCGATCGAGGAGACGGTGAGCGTCTGGTCGGCGGTCGAGTCCAGACGGCCGTGAAGGGTGTTGCAACCTGCGTCGGCCCGCACCTCCTCGGGTGGGCCCTCCTCGAAGGTGAGCCGGATCGACGAGTCGCCGATCAGCTCGTGAGGTTCACCGTCGACGGTGATCTGTCGGGAGATGAAGGTCCGCCCCACCAGGTCCTGCCCGACGTCGGCGTCGGTGTCCGACGACGACGCGGCGTCGCCGCAGGCCACGGTGGGAAGCAGCACCATCACCAAGATCGCGATGGGGATCGTACGTGTGCTCATGGCAGCTGAGACGTCGACGACCGGTGTCGGGTTCCCGGATCGTCGGAATCAGCGCTCCCCGTCGACCCGCCAGTCGACCGGTTCACGTCCGGCCTCCTCGAGGGCGGCGTTGGTTCGCGAGAAGGGGCGACTGCCGAAGAACCCGTTGCTGGCCGACAGCGGCGAGGGGTGGGGGCTCTCGATCACGGCATGGCGGTGACCGCCGACCTCGGCGAGCAGGCCCTTCTTCTTGCGTGCTGCCGCTCCCCACAGGATGAACACGACCCGCTCGGGCTTGGCCGCGACCGCTCGGATGACCTGGTCGGTGAACCGCTCCCACCCCTTGCCGTTGTGGGAACCGGCACGGCCGGCGCGGACGGTGAGGGTGGTGTTGAGCAACAGCACCCCCTGCCGGGCCCAGGCTTCGAGGTTGCCGTGGCCGGGTGGAGGGAGGCCGAGGTCGGACTCGCGCTCGGCATAGATGTTGCGCAGCGACGGGGGGATCTCGACGCCGGCGGGGACCGAGAAGCACAGTCCGTGCGCCTGTCCGGGCCCGTGGTAGGGGTCCTGGCCGAGGATGACCGCCCGGACCGAGGCGAACGGGGTGAGGTGCAGCGCGGCGAACACCTGGTGGGGTGGGGGATAGACCTGGTGCGCGTGGCGCTCGCTGGCCACGAACTCCTGCAGCTCGGACCAGTAGGGGGCATCGAGCTGGTCGCGGAGGACGGGGTTCCAGTCGGTCTTGGGCACAGATCCTGGCGTGTGGTCGAAGCGCCGCGGCCAGCGGACTCAGTCGATCGGGAGGCGGGCCATGAGGTCTGCCTTGCGCTCCTCGTACTCCTCGAACGAGATGGCCTTGGAGTCGAACTGCTGCTGGAGCTGTTCGACGAGGACCAGCAACTCGGAGGCCGACAGCGGCTTCTCGCTCGGCCCGAGGTCCCATTCGTCAGTGGTGCTCGCGTCGTCGGGTGGGGCGGAGCGCGTGTCGGTGAGCGCCGGCTCCTCCAGGCCCTGGCGGCGGGCCCGTTTGGCGGCGGCTTTGGCCTTCTTCGCCCGGTCGCGCTGTAGCTTCTCGAACGTGGTGCGGTTGGCTCCCATGACAGTGGGTTCCTTGCGATCGACATCGGTGATCGTGCCCGCCCAGCGGGGCAGCCTTGCGCTTCCGCCGAAAGCGCGGCGCTCGCGAGGGCACCGGGCACGGTGTGCCCATTCTAGGGCGCCGGTGAGAGGGATCGCACGCTCTGGAGCGGTCGCGTGGCACTCCGCGAGGCCCACGTCGCACCGGTGTGGCGGTGAGAGCCTCATCGACCGGGGTGGATGACCGGGCCGAGCGAGGAGAGCGTGCCTGGTCGAGCGATGAGGAATCCCTGGATCAGATCGCACCCCAGGACGGTCAGGAAGTTCTGCTGCTCCGCGAGCTCGACGCCTTCGGCCGCCACCGCGATTCCGAGTGCATGCCCCATCTCGATCACCGCGCGGACCATGGCGGCATCGGACGGGGACTCGATCATGCGCTCGACGAAGGTCGGGTCGATCTTGAGGAGGTCGGGAGCGACGCGCCGCAGGGTCGTGAGCGAGGTGTACCCGGAGCCGAAGTCGTCGATGGCCAGCGACACACCCGCCTCGCGCAACGGTCGGAGGGCCTCGACGGCCCCCACCAGATCGTCGAGGATCGTGTCCTCGCTGAGCTCGAGGTACAGGCTCGTCGGTGGCAGCTCGTGACCCGAGAGCGTTCGGAGGATCCGGCTCGCGAACTGGGGGTGGAACAGCTCGCTGGCGGAGACGTTGACGCCCATCCACGGCGCCTCGCCGCCGTGGGCAGCCTGGCGAGAGGTGCGCCACCGGACGGCGTCGGCGCAGGCGAGCGCGAACAGCTCCTGGCCCAGGTCGGGCAGGATCCCGGACTCGTCGGCCACGTCGAGGAAGGCCTCGGGCAGCAGCAGCCCCCGCTCCGGATGGTCCCAGCGCATCAGCGCCTCGATGCCGACCACCTTGCGGTCGGCCACCCTCACCAGCGGCTGGAGCGCGAGCGCCACCTGGTGCTCGTCGAGCGCCGCTCGCAACCGGAGCTCCAACTCCTCGTGCCGGTGCACCTGCTCGCGGAGGGCGGCGTCGAACCGCACCGCTCGGCCACGTCCCTTGGTCTTGGCGGTGTACATGGCCGTGTCGGCATCGCGCAGCAGCGTGCGGGGTTCGCCCCCGTCCTCGGCGACCACCACACCGATGCTCCCCCCGATGCTGAGCTCGCGATCGCGCACCACGACCGGCTCCTCGAAGGCGGCCTGCAGCCGCTCGACGACCAGGTCGACGGTGTCGGCCACGAGCAGGTCCTCGACCACGACCGCGAACTCGTCGCCTCCGAAGCGGGCCACGGTGTCGCCCGGCCTCACCGCCTCGGTCAGTCGGTTGGCCACCTGGCGCAGCGCCTCGTCGCCCACCTGGTGGCCGAAGGTGTCGTTGATCACCTTGAAGCGGTCGAGGTCCACGAAGAGCACGGCGAAGGGACGTTGGGTTCGCACGGCACGGGCCGACGCGTGGCGGAGCCGGTCCTCGAGCAGGTTGCGGTTGGGAAGGCCGGTGAGCGGGTCGTGGGTGGCCAGGTGCATCAGGGTCTGGTCGGCCTGGCGCGCTTCGGTGACATCACGGGCGATCAACTGGATGGCCGCGAACCCGTCCCAGATCGTGGGGATGCTGGTGACCTCCACCGCCACGGTGCTGCCATCGAGGCGTCGCAGCGTCCGATCGACCGGGGAGATCGGACGATCGAACCCCGCCACCACGGTCGGCATGCCCGGTTGAGCGTCGTCGATCTCGGCTTGGACCACCTCCGCGGGGTCCAAGCCGACCACCTCGTAGCGATCGCTGGCACCGAGGAGCCTCACCGCCGCGGGATTGGCGTGGACCACGGTCTCGTTCTGGTGGATGAGGATCGCTTCGGGCGATGCTTCGACCACCGCCCGGTACCGCTCGTCGCGGAGCTGGACCGCTGCTTCGGCCTCGACCCGTTCGGTCACGTCGCGGATGCTGATGATGAACGCCCCAACGTCGGGAAGCGAGAGCAGGTTCGACGCCCGAGCCTCGACGTGGCGCCACGAGCCGTTCTGGTGGCGCAACCGGAACGTGGGGTACGGATCGGGGCTGGCGCCGCCGAGACCTCGCTCCAACACCATCCGGATCCGGTCCGAGTCGTCGGCGTGGACGAGCTGGAAGCCGGTGGTGCCGACCAGATCGGACTCGTCCCAGCCGAAGATCCGATGCACCGACGGGCTCACGTAGGTGATGGTGCCGCCCGCGTCGAGCGCGACGAGCACATCGGAGGACCGTTCGACCACGGCCTTCCACCAGCCCGTCTGATGTGCGTCGGATCGCCCGATCTCACCGTCGTCGGTCGTGCTCACGTGGCGCCCGCTGGGTGTTGTCGACAGGGTCCATCGTCGGACCGACCTCCGATGCGGCGAGGTCCGGTCCCCGCCCGTGTCCCATCGGCCCGTCGTGGCCGATCGTGAGGCCCGGGTCCTATCCGGAGCCCTCGGGGCGGGTGGGTCCTGACCGGCCGATGACCGCGTCGTTGGTGCCCAGGTACGACGCGATGACCCGGGGATCGTGCATCACCTCGTCAGCGGAGCCCCTGATGACCACCTCGCCGAGCTCGAGCGCCATGATCTCGTCGGACACCGAGCGGATCAGCGGCATGTCGTGCTCGATGACGACGAGGCTGGCTCCGGTGACCTCGCGGATGCGGGACAACATCGGGCCGAGGGCCTCGCTCTCGCGCTGGGCGATCCCTGATGAGGGTTCGTCGAAGAGGATGACCTTGGGGTCGTGGGCCAGGATGCAGGCGATGTCGACGATCCTTCGGCTACCGGTGGAGAGCTCGCGGACGAACTTGGTGGCATAGGCCTCGAGGCCGAGCATCTCGATGAGCTCGTCGGCGCGGGCCGCCACCTTCCGCTCGGAGTCACGGACCACGGGGAGGCCGAGCGCGGTGGCGACGGGGTCGCGAACCTCGACGGTGCGCTCGAGCGCCAGCGAGATCGTCTCCTTGACCGTGAGGCCCGGGAACAGCCGTGCGTCCTGGAACGAGCGCCCCAAGCCCAACCAGGCGCGGGCGCTGGGCGACAGGTGGGTGATGTCACGGCCGTCGAACCACAGTCGTCCGCGGTCGGGGGTGAGATAGCCCGACAGGAGGTCGAACAAGGATGTCTTGCCGGCACCGTTCGGTCCGATGATCCCCAGGATCTCGCCGCGTCGCAGGTCGAAGCTGATGTCGTTGACCGCGAGGACCCCCGAGTAGGAGCGGGTGAGCCCTTCTGCGGTGAGGACGGGTGAGTCGGGTTCAACCGCCTGGTTCGAGCGGGTGCCGGAGGCGACCCGGGGCGAGTGCTCGGCCCCTTCGAGGGAGGCAGCCCCTTCGAGGAAGACCGCCCGGAGGATGTCGGGGCGTTCGAGCAGCTCGCTGGTCGGTCCCTTGAATCGGATCTCGCCCTTCTCCATGAAGTACGCGGTCTCGGCGACGGTGAGGGCGACGTTGATCGACTGCTCCACGAGGATGATCGTGGTGCCGCGAGCGCGGATCGCCTGGACCACCTCGAGCAGACGCTCGACGATCACCGGCGCCAGACCGAGTGAGAGCTCGTCGATCATCAGGAGGCGGGGTTTGGCGATGAAGGCCATCGACAGGGTGAGCATCTGTTGTTCGCCACCCGAGAGGTTCCCGGCGGCATCGTTCCAGCGCTCGCGGAGGATCGGGAAGCGTCCGAGGACCTCCTCGGTGGCGGCCTGCAGGTACTCGGGTTCGTCGACGTAGGGCCATCCCGCCAGCCGGATGTTCTCACCGACCGACAGCGACGGGAAGATGCCCTTGCCACCGGGCACCTGGACCACGCCGTGGCGCACGATCTCGTTCGGGGGTGCGTTGCTGATGTTGACCCCGTCGAAGATGATGGCCCCGGCCGAGGGCTCGACGAGCCCCGAGATGGTCTTCAACAGCGTGGACTTGCCCGCCCCGTTGGTGCCGAGCAGCGCGATGATCTCGCCCTCGTCGATCTCGAAGTCGACGTCGAAGAGCACCTGGACGGTGTCGTAGTGCACGTCGAGCTCCTTGACCAGGAGGAGCTTGGCCTGGCCCTCCTCGCGGGCCTTGCGGACCTCGGCCATGGCCACCGTCGAGGTGCGCACCTTGTGGATGTCGGGAGTGATGAAGGGCCCGGCGGAGGTGATCATCGCCACCCCCAGCAAGATCATTGGGCACAGGACGATGAGCGAGGTCCGCAGGCCCCACTGATCGGCGAGCGCGCCCAGGATGGGCCCCGCCAGCAGCGACGGGATGAGGAACAGGTTCCCGATGGTGAAGCCCATCGAACGGACCCGGGGCGGGACGATGAGCGACGTGGCGGCGGCCAGACCGGGCGCGGTGGACGAGGTGACCAGGGCGAGCGCGGCTCGCATGGCGATGACCATGGGCAGGTTCTCGGTGAAGACCAGGAGGAACAGGGCGAGGACCTGCAGCGCGCCGGCGATGCCGAGGAACTTGAGCAGCAGCGCCGGGTCCTTGCGCATCAGCTTCGTGGCGATCGGGATGCCGACGAGCAGACCCACGATCTGGAAGGGCTCGGTGGCGGCCGACACCAGCCCGCGCTGGTACTCGTCGAGGCCGAGCACGTCGGCATAGAAGAGTTGCAGCAGGGGGGAGAGCGTGAAGATGGGGATGGCCAGCACCGGCGTGGCGATCCAGATGCGGCGCAGCGTCCGCACCTGCCACAGCACCCGCCACGCCTCGGCCATCGATGCGGGGGCCTCCTCGGTGGTGGCGGTGGCCTCGTCGGCTCCGTGAGCCTGGCGCTCGTGGAACCCCCTCACCGGTTCCTTGAGCCGCAGCGCCAGCAGCACGAAGATCATCGTGGGGACGGCGAACACGAAGAACGGCGTGCGCCAGGTGAAGTAGAACGCGAGGGTCCCGGCCGCGATCGGCCCGATGATGCGACCGATCGAGTTCGCCGCGTCGTGCGCGGCGAACACCGCGGGGCGGACGTTGATCGAGTAGTAGTCCGAGAGCAACGGCCGGTGGGTGGCGCCGTTGACCGCGCGTCCGAGGTTGGCAGCACCCCGCACGGCGCCGACCATCCAGATGTTGGTGGCGGCCCCGGTGAGCGCCGAGGCCACGCCCCAGGCGGCGGCGCCGCCCGCGGCGATGCGGGTGCGGTTGCGTCGATCGGCGAGGTGGGCGAGCGGGATCTCGAGGAACAGCACGAAGAAGCCGACCACCGAGATGAGGGTGAGGATGCCGGTGATCCCGAGTCCGAAGTGGTCGCGGATGTTGGGGAGCAGGACGTTGAACGCCTCGCGGTCCAGCTCGTCGACCACGTTGAGCCCGAACAGGACGAACAGTGGGTAGACCGGGGCCCCCTGGGTGATGTTGGAGGGCTTCCAGTCGCGGAGCCGCTCGGAGACCGGGCGGGTGCCGGCACCCGGGTCGGTGGCCTTGCGACGGCGCGATGTCGGTTCCTCGGGCTCGTCTCCCTGTTCGGCCGGTGTGGTGTCGTGGGTGGTCACCGGCGACCTCCTCGACCGGTCGGGGCTTCGGAGTCGGGGCGCGGAGGAGCGATCAGCGAGGCATCGTCATCGGGGAGCTGGGGTGCCGCCGGCGCGTCGTCGTCCAGTCCCTCGTCGTCGGCGTCTTCGTCCCGCCCCTCCACGGCGTCGGTGCGACGCTGGGCGCGAGCGGCGGAGGCCGAGGCGCGGGAGGCATCCATGAAGTCGGCCATCTGGCGGACGAACTCCATGCCCTTCTCGCGGCTGCTGGTGATGCCGTCGAGGTCGGTCGCGTCGGCGAAGAGGCTGGGGACCATGATCCTGCGGCGTTCGGCCACCCGGCGGAGGATGGCGTCGCGGCCGCGGTAGATGAGCGAAGCCAGGCCACCGGGGAGGGCGATGAGGACCGCCAGGAGCCCTAGCCCGCTGGCGAAGAAGCTCAGCTCGCTGGGAAGGAAGTTCTGGGTGCCCTTGACGTAGAGCGCGCCGACGATGCCTCCCGGAATCGAGCCGAGCCCGCCGATGACGACCATGGTGAAGACGACGAGGCTCTCGGTCGTGGCGTAGGGCTGGATGCCGAAGTCCCGCTGGTGGTGGACGAACACCGCACCCGCGAAGGCGGCGATGAAACCCGAGATCGCGAACGCGGTGAGCTTGGCTCGAACCAGGTTGACCGCATAGGCCTGTGCTCCCCGCTCGTTCTCACGGACACCGACGATCACCCTCCCGACCCGCGACTGCCGGAGCTGTCTGGCCATGGCCATCATCAACAGCAGGCAGGCGAACGCGAAGTAGTAGTACTGGGTCTCGGTGCCGAGGGGGATCAGGCCGAACAGGTCGCCACGGTCGACGCGACCGTCGGGGAGCCACCAACCGAAGTCGCCCCGGTTCAGGAAGTAGGCGGAGGTGGCGGCGGCGAAGGCCAGGGTGATCACCGCGAGGAACAGCCCCTTGACCCGAAGTGCCGGGAGGCCGATCACCACCGCCATGACCGCGCCGACGACCGCTGCCACGAGGATCGCCAGCGAGATGTCCCACCCGAACCTTGTGGTGATCGCGCCGGCGATCGCGGCGCCGAAGCCGAAGAACGCGACCTGGCCGAGACTCACCTGACCGGCCCAACCGGTGAGCACCACCAACGACACCGCGACCATGGCGTAGATGAAGACCGTCGCCGCGAGGTTGATCTGGCTCACCGACAGGATCGGGGGCAGTGCCAGGGCGACGGCCAGCAGGGCCAGGTACACCCCCCGGAACCCCCAGCGGACCTCGGGAAGGCGGGCGAGCTCCGGTGGCACCGGACGCACGTCGGCGACCGCCTGCCAGTTGGACTGCTCGTCGGTGCGAGCGAGCTTGGCCCGGCGTTGGATGAGGAGCACGACCAGCAGGACACCGAAGATCACCGGCGCGACCAGCGCACTGCGATCGGTGTTCCAGAAGATGCCCCGTTCGAGGATGCCCAGTCCGACCGCCGACCAGAAGATCACCGCCATGCGTTCCATACGGCCGATGACACAGGCGGCCAGAGCCCGGATGAGGATGGTTGGGCCGAGCACCGTGCCGAGTGAGAGCCCGAGGACGCCCGCCCGCAGGAACAGGGCGAGGAACGCGAGGAAGCTGGC
Source organism: Acidimicrobiales bacterium (assembly GCA_046543225.1). Taxonomy (GTDB): domain Bacteria; phylum Actinomycetota; class Acidimicrobiia; order Acidimicrobiales; family SKKL01; genus SKKL01. Next base: position 3,678 of record JBKGZW010000040.1, on the reverse strand, counting down.
GATGACCCACACGATGGTGCCGATGCGCTTCACGGGGATGCCGAGCAGCATGGCGCGGTCGGCGCTCTCGGCGCTGGCCCGGACCGCGATGCCGATGCGGGTGTAGCGGAAGAACGCCGAGAGCGCGGCGACCGAGGCGACGATCGCCACCAGGGCGATGATGTCGTTGCCGCCGAACACGACGGTGCCGATGTTGAACCGGGCATCGAAGGGGGCGGGGAAGGTGCCGCTGACGCCGCTGTCGGGGAAGATCCCCGGCCAGGCGTTGTTGAGCAGCGATGGCAGGATGAGGCCGAAGCCGGCCAGCGCCTGGGCCAGGCCGAGGGTGGCGACGGTGAGGATCAGGCGAGGCGCGTTGGCGAAGCGGCGGATGATGGTGAACTCCACCAGGGCGCCGAGCGCGAGGGCTCCTGCGATCCCGACGGGCAGCGCGAGCAGGAACGGGACCCCTGCTCCGGAGATGAGCAGGACGGTGAACACCGTCGGCACCGCGCCGAGGTCACCCTGGGCGAAGTTGATGATGCGGTTGGCTCGGTAGACCAGCGCGATGCCGAGGGCGATGAGGGCGGTGAGCCCTCCGATGATCGCGCCCTGGACCACCACGCCCAGGGGCATGGGCAACAGGACCGACTGGATGGCGAGGAAGCCGACCCCACACGCGGCGATCAGGCCCGCCGACCGCAGCGACTCGGTGGTGATGAGCGGTGGGCGCCCCGCGACCGTGGGGGTGGTGGCGACGGTCATTCGGCGTCTTGCGGGCTGCTCTCGAACACCCACACGCCGCGCTCGGCATCGATGACGTCCTCGCTCGGAGGATCCGGGCGGTAGATGAGCGCGAACTGACCGTCGAGATCGCCGACGGTGTAGATGACCTGGCCCTCCCCGGTCTCTCCCGGGGCGAGGACGTCGGGCCGGGTGACCGAGCTGCCTTCGATCTGGGTCTCGGTGCTGATGCTGGCCGTGTTGGAGACGGTCTCGTCGGGCTTCTCGAGCTGGAACTGTCGACGATGGAAGTCGATCTCGCGGGAAGTGGTGTTCTCGACGCGCACCCGGGCCCAGATGTAGCCCCATGTGTCGAACTCGTTGTACTCGTCGACGCGCCCGACCTCGGTCACCGTGGCGGTGATGCCGTAGACCTCGAGCGGATCGTCGACGCGGCCCTCGACGTCGCCGGACTCCCGGAGCGGGCGCTCGACGTCGAGGCTCGCATCGTCGGCCTCTTCGCTGCCGGGCAGCACGCACCCGGCCATCAAGGCGGCGGCGACGACCGCGAACAGAGAGCGGCGGAGCGCCGCGGCGCCCCGGTGCGCGGTTCGCGACGTGGTCGGCTCGACTTGCATGTTCCCCCCTGAGATGTCAAGTGCGACACGTGGCGAAGCGACCACGTTCCAACCTGCGGCGACCTCGCGTGGCCAACAGGGTAGTCTGCGCGTGGCAGGCGGTGGACACCACCTGCCACCACAGTCAGTTCATCGGGGGGGAAACCGAGTGGAAGAGTCAACCAAGACCAGTCCTGCCATCGCTCGCTACTGGCCAGTGCTGGTCGCGATCGTGGTGATCGCCGCGGTGGTGGCGATCGGCGCGTTGAGCGGGAGCGACGACGGTGACGACGGCGACGACGTCGCGGTCGGACCAGACGACACCGAGACCACCGAAGGGAGCTCCGACGAGGGCTCCGACGAGGTCTCGGTGGGAGACGACCTGGGCGATCCGATGGACGCCCCCGACTGCGACCCCGAGACGGGTCGGATCATGGTGCCCTCCGTCCAGGCTCCCAACTGCGTGCCCCTGTGGCCAGAGGGCGCGGACAACGGCGGATCCACCTACCAGGGCGTGACCGAGGACGAGATCGTCGTCGCGTTCTACGAGAGTGAGACGAGCGACGAGGGACTCGACGCGCAGCAGCGCACCGGTATCACGCCGCCCGAGCCGGAGGAGGAGGCCGAGAACCGGCTCAAGATGGTGGGCGCCTTCAACGACCTGTACGAGACCTACGGCCGCGAGGTGCGGGTCGAGGTGGTCGAGGCCTCCGGCGAGGGAGGCGATGAGGCCGCGGCCCGGGCCGATGCCATCACCATCGCCGAGGAGGTCGGCGCGTTCGCGGTGATCAACGGGCCGGGCGGCGGCGCCATCAACGCCTATGTGAACGAGCTGGTCGATCGTGGTGTCATGTGCTTCTGCACCGCGTCGCAGCCCATCGAGAACTACCTCGAGTGGGCGCCACACGTGTGGTCCGGTCTCATGTCGTCGACCCAGGGCTATGTGCACCGGGCCGACTTCATCGCCAACCGGTTGGCCGGATCGCCCGCCCAGTACGCGGGGACCCCCGAGCTGCAGGACACCGAGCGTCAGTTCGGACTGGTGTGGTACGAGACCCCGGACGGCGCGTACCGGGACGGGGTCGAGTTCTTCGAGGAGCAACTGGCCGAGCACGACGTCGAGCTGGCGGCGAGCATCACCTTCATGGCCGACTCGGACAACCGCGAGGAGGATGCCCAGGCGATCATCACCCGTCTCAAGGAGGCAGGGGTCACCTCGGTGATCATCGCCACCGATCCGTTGATGCCCCAGCAGCTGACCAGCCAGGCCACCGACCAGGACTACTGGCCGGAGTGGATCGTGGTGGGGGCGACGGCCACCGACAACTCGGACCTGGCCCGTCTGTACGACCAGGACCAGTGGGCCAACGCCTTCGGTCTCTCCTACCTGTTGCCGCCCATCGACCCTGCCTACACCCAGCAAGAGGGAAACCTGGTGAGCTGGCACCTCGGCGAGGAGCTGTCCAACTATCCCGACATCTTCGCCTGGTCCCGGCTCTTCACCGGTGTCCATCTGGCCGGTCCCGAGCTCACACCCGAGACGTTCCGCGACGGGATGTTCTCGTTCGAACCGGCTTGGGGATACCGGACCCAGTACGGCACCTCCTACGGCGAGGTGCTGTGGGAGTGGCCCGACTACCTCGGCGCGGATGACGTGACCTTGCTCTACTGGGATGCCGAGGAGCCCGATCCTCGCACCGACGCCGACGACGTCGGCATGTACCGGTACCTCGACGAGGGGAAGCGGTACCTTCCCGGTGAGGTCGGCGAGTCCACGACCCCGTTCTTCGAGCCCGAGGGCACGGTGGTGGTCTTCGACGAGCGGCCCGAGGAGGACCGTCCGCCGCGCTATCAGCGCCGGTCGGGCCGCGAGGGCTGACACGACCAGATCCGCACGCGCCGAAGGGGGATCGCGCCAGTGGTCCCCCTTCGGTGCGTCCGGGCTGTCTCAGTGGCGCGGGGTCGAGGTCCCGGAGGGCACGGCGTGGGTGCCGTCGCCGGCGGCGTGTCGCTCCCATGTGGCGTACATGTCGGCGTAGTGCCCGCCGAGCGCGACCAGCTCGTCGTGGCTGCCGAGCTCGGCGATGCCGCCGTCGCGCACCACGGCGATGCGATCGGCACGCATCGCCGTCGCCAGGCGGTGGGCGATGATGATGGCCGTCCGCCCCTCGAGGAGGGTGTCGAGCGCGCGCTCGATCTTCGCTTCTGAACGCAGATCGAGGTTGGAGGTGGCCTCGTCGAGGACGAGCACGCGGGGGCGGGCGAGGAACGCCCGGGCGAGGGCCAGCAGCTGCCGTTCGCCCGAGGACAGCGAGACGCCGCGCTCGTGGCACGGCGTGTCGATGCCGTTCGGGAGCCG
>JBKGZW010000039.1:0-19909 GCA_046543225.1 Acidimicrobiales bacterium | reverse complement strand
ATCGCCGTTGCTCACGCCGGGTCGATGCGGAACACGGCACCCCACATCGACATGACGTACAGCTCGCCGTCGGGCCCCTCGCCGAAGGACGTGACCGGACCGTCGAGCGGGCTGTCGTCGTCGAGGGTACGGGTCTCGATCACTTCGCCATCGTCCTGGAGCAGCAGGTGGATGCGGGGGTCGCAGACATCGGAGTACACGTACACACCCCCCAGGTCGCCCAGGGCGTCGCCCCGGGAGACGTAGCCGCCGATGACCGAGCACCCGGGGTCGTGGGAGTAGGTGTGGATCGGGTGCACGTAGTTCTCCGGCTCGGGTCCACCGTCGAACGGCTGGTCGGCTTCGAAGATGGCCCACCCGAAGTTGGCAGCCCGACCCGGCGGCGACCCGTCCTCGGGTGCAGGCACGACGTTGATCTCCTCTCGCTCGTCCTGGCCGACGTCGGCGATCCACAGGTCCCCGGTGTCCCGGTCCCACGAGAACCGCCACGGGTTTCGCAGGCCCATCGCCCACACCTCGGGGGCGTCGCTGTCGGGGAAGGGGTTGTCCTCGGGGATCGCGTAGGGCTCGTCATCGTCGCCGTCGGGGACGATGCGCAGCAGCGAGCCGAGCGGGGTGTCGGGGTCCTGTCCCGGATCCTCGCCGCTCCCCCCGTCGCCGAGGCCCAGGTAGAGGTGGCCGTCGGGTCCGAACGCGACGTGCCCACCGTTGTGGAAGCCGGTGGGCTGCTCGACGGTGAGCACCGTGCGGCGGGTCGATCCGTCGGGCTCGTCGCCGTCCATCGTCCACTCGTCGAGCTGCGTGTCGCCGCCGAGGTCGGTGAAGCTGAGGTAGAGCCGTTCTCCGTCGGGATCGAAGGTCAGGCCGAGCAGGCCCCGCTCCTCGTCGATGGTGGTCTCCTCGGCGATGTCGAGGATCGTGTCGCCGATCGCCCCGCGCCCGTCCTCGGAGCGCTCGACCACCACCACGCGCCCCGGTCGCTCCGCCACGTAGAGGTCGTCGGACCCCGGGCGCGAGGCCAGCGCCACCGGCTGGTCGAGCTCGACGACGGGAGAGAGGGCGACCTCGACATCGGAGAGGTCCTCGACCGCTGCGTCGTCGGGCTCGGTCGTCTCGGTCTCCGCAGCGGTGGATCCGGTCGTGCTCGTCGCCGTGTCGGCCGGCTCGCCTCCACCGCACGCCGCCGCCCACATGACCACAGCGAGTGTGGCGAGGAGGCACCAGGGTCGACACCACGAGCACGATGCCGGGGTCATGTCTCCATCGACGGGACTCACGCGGGGTCGATGCGGAACAGCCCACCGGCCAGCGACATGACATAGAGCTCACCATCGGGGCCTTCGCCGAAGGAGACCGCCTGGCCACCCGGCACCGACACGTCCAGCGAGCGGGTCTCGACGACCTCGCCTTCGTCTTGGAGCACCAGGTGGATGCGGGGGTCGCAGAAGTCGGAGTAGAGGTACACCCCGCCCAGACCCGGCAGGGCGTCGCCGCGGGAGACGTAGCCGCCGGTGATCGAGCACCCGGGGCCGTGGGAGTAGGTGTGCAGCGGGGGGACGTAGTTCTCGGGCTCGGGCCCATCGTCGAAGGGCTCGGTACCCTCGAAGACGGACCACCCGAGGTTGGCTGCCCGCCCCGGCGGTGAGCCGTCGTCGGAAGCGAAGAGCACGTTCACCTCCTCGATCGCGCTCTGCCCGACATCGGCGATCCACAGGTCGTCGGTGGCGCGGTCCCACGAGAACCGCCACGGGTTCCGCAACCCGGTCGACCAGACCTCGGGCGCTCCGCCGCCATCGACGAACGGGTTGTCGGGCGGCACGGTGAAGGGCTGGTCGCCATCGGGAGTCGGGTCGATCCGGATCAGTGAGCCGAGCGGTGTGGTCGGGTCCTGGCCGGCGTCGAGGGGATCGCCGCCGCCGCCGCCGTCGCCCAGGCCCAGGTACAAGAACCCGTCGGGACCGAAGCCGATGTGTCCACCGTTGTGGTTGGCGAAGGGCTGTTCGAGGGTGTACACGGCGCGCCGGCTGCTGCCGTCGATGGCGTCGCCGTCCATGGTCCACTCGTCGACGCGGGTGTGGCCCGACAGGTCGGTGTAGCTCAGGTAGAGCCGCTCACCGTCGGGATCGAAGTCGAGCCCCAACAGCCCACGCTCGCCATCGGTGGTGGTGTCGTCACTGATGTCGACCAGCGTGTCGGTGACGGTGCCCGGGCCGTCGGGCGACCGTTCGACCACCACCACCCGGCCTCCGCGTTCGCCGACGTAGAGGTCGGGCGATCCCGCTCGGGTGGCGAGCGCGGTTGGACGTTCGAGCTCGGCCACCGGTGTGAGGGCGATGTCGGCCTCGGAGAGGTCGGCCACCGATTCGACGGGCTCGGGATCCGACGATGCGTCGGTGGTGGTCGGTCCCGCCTCGGTGGTGGTGGGTCCGGGGTCGTCGGTAGGGCTGGTGGTCGTCGTGGTGGGTTCGGCTGTGTCGTCATCGCCGCAGGCGCTGGCGACCAGCGTCAGGGCCGCGAAGACGATGAGCAGCACACGCGTCGGGTTCATGTGTGGTCGACCAATCGGATGAGTCCCTCCTGCACCACCGAGACCGCCAACTGCCCGTCGTGAGTGTAGATCGTTCCTCGGGCGAGGCCACGTGCGTTGGAGGTGGACGGGGTGTCCTGGCAGTAGAGCATCCACTCGTCGGCCCGGAACGGTCGGTGGAACCACATGGCGTGGTCGAGGCTGGCCATCATCAGCGCCTCGCCACCCCAGCCCGCCAACCCGTGGGGGAGCAGGGTCGTGTCGAGCAGGGTCATGTCGGACAGGTAGGTGAGCACGCAGGTGTGCAGGATCGGGTCGTCGGGGAGCACGCCGTCGGCCCTGACCCAGACGTTGGCGAACGGCGGTCGTGGGGCGCCCTGCTCGTGCGGTGACTCCTCGACATAGCGGATGTCGACGGGCCGTGGTCGGTCGAGCCACGGTCCCATCTGCTCGGCGTAGGGGGACATCCGGGTCTTGAAGTCGGGCAGGGTGTCGGGTTCGGGGACCTCGGGCATCTCGAAGGCGTGCTCGAGCCCCTCCTCGTGGACGTGGAACGACGCCGCCAGGTTGAAGATCGCCCGGCCGTGCTGGATGGCCACCACCCTGCGGGTGGTGAAGGAGCGTCCGTCGCGGATGCGGTCGACCTCGTAGAGGATCGGGACCGTCGGATCGCCCGGGCGCAGGAAGTAGGCGTGCAGGGAGTGGACGGCGCCGGTGTCGACGGTGCGGGCGGCCGCCATCAGGGCCTGGGCGGCCACCTGACCACCGAAGACCCGCTGGCGGTCCTCGTCGGGGCTGACCCCGCGGAAGATGTTGACCTCGATCGGTTCGAGATCGAGCAGGGCGACGAGCTCGTCGAGGGCCGCTTGGGTTGGCATCGCCCCATCGTCGCACGACCGGCGGCAGGCAGGCGGGTTCGCGAGCGGCCGGTGCTCACCGATACGATGCGCGCCGATGGGATCCTCAGCGTTCGCCCGGATTCGGGACCTGCAGCGGGCACACGGTGCTCGGGCGTTGAAGTACGCCTCGGTGTCGGTGGTCGGCGTCGTGGTCACCCAGGTCCTGCTGGTGATCTGCTATCAGTTGCTCGATCTGACCGCCGCCTGGTCGAACTTCGTGGCGGTCAGCGGTGCGTCCATCCCGGCCTACCTGCTCAACCGGCGGTGGGTGTGGCAGAAGAGCGGGCCCCACAGCATGCACAAGGAGGTCCTGCCGTTCTGGGGGATCTCGTTGCTGGGCCTGGTCATCTCCACGGTGGCGGTCGGCTACGTGAGCCGGCACTGGGACACACAGCTGGCGGTCAGCGGCACGAACATCGCCTCGTTCGGGGTGATCTGGGTCGGCAAGTACGTGTTCCTCGACGCCGTCATGTTCCGTCCTCGCGCCGACGCCGAGGCCGACGAGCCAGACGACGCCACGGCCCGCCGTGGGTCGTGACCCCCGGGTGATCGGGCATGACCACATGGACCCGGACCTGGTGGCGGCCGCCGAGGCCGCGCGGGGGTTCATGCCCCCCGACGAGGGCCTGGCGCTTCACCGAGCGGGCCTGTCGGCCGGCGACGGTCCGCTGCTCGAGATCGGCAGCTACTGCGGCAAGTCGGCGATCTATCTCGGCGCGGCCGCCCGGCGACTCGACACGGTCCTCTTCGCCGTCGATCACCACCGGGGTTCCGAGGAGAACCAGCCGGGGTGGGAGTGGCACGACCCCGACCTGGTCGACCCCGACCTGGGAGTGATCGACACGTTGCCGCTGTTCCGCCGGACGATCCACGACGCCGGGTTGGAGGACACCGTCGTGGCCGTCGTGGCCGACTCGCCGACGCTCGGCCGGCACTGGACCACCCCACTGGGGCTGCTGTTCATCGACGGCGGGCACGGACGCGAACCCGCGCACCGCGACTATGAGACCTGGGCGCCCCACGTCGCGGCCGGCGGGGTCCTGGCCATCCACGACGTGTTCCCCGACCCCGCCGACGGCGGGCGCCCGCCCTATGAGATCTATCTGAGAGCGATCGAGTCGGGGGCCTTCACCGAGGTGAGCGCCACCGGTTCGCTGCGGGTGCTCCGCCGCACCGGCTGAGGGCGTCGACGAACCCGCGTCAGGCCCGGCGGTCGGTGACCTCGTCGATGGGGTCGTGGACATCGTCGAGCTCGAGGAGCGGCGGCAGCCGGTCGTGGTGGGTGAAGAGCCCGGCGGTTGGGGAGGTGCCGTTCAGCGCGTCGGCGGCGAGGATGACCGCGGCGGCGGTGTAGGTGCTCTGCTCGTCGGCGGGGAAGTGGATCTCGTCGGGGTACACCATGCCGGTCCAGTACCGGCCGTGCTCGTCGCGCTGGGACTGGATCCAGGTGAACAGCTCGACGGCACGCTCCCGTTCGCCGGCCGCGAGGTGGGCGAGGGTGCACTCGCAGGTCTCGGCGACGGTGATCCATGGGCGGTCGGACACGCACCGGACGCCTCGTCCGGGCATGACGAAGGTGTCGTAGCGCTCGGCGAGGTGGGACCGCGCCCGGTCGCCGACGAGCGCCCCGGCAAGGATCGGGTAGTACCAGTCCATCGCCCAGCGGTGCTTGGGGGCGAAGGCATCGGGTTCGTGCTCGATGACGTGGGCGAGCTGGGCGACGCTGAGCTCCCAGTCGGGGCGGTCGTGGCCGAGCTCGATGGCGATGGCGATGGCACATCGCAGGCTGTGGCAGATGCTCGACGAGCCGGTGAGCAGCGCGAACGACCACGGTGTGCCGTCGGAGTGGCGGGCCCAGAGGATCTCGCCTCGTGGGGTCTGCAGGTCGAGGACGAACTCGATCGCCGGTTCGACGACCGGCCACATCTCCTCGAGGAACCCGCGGTCGCCGGTGAGCAACCAGTGGTGGTACACGCCGGTGGCGATGTAGGCGATGGTGTTGGCGTCGAGCTTGTCCTGTTCGATCCCGTCGGCCAGGTAGTACTGGTGCCAGGCGCCGTCGGGGCGCTGGATGGACCGGAGCCACTCGTAGCCTCGTTCGGCCTCGGTCAGCAGGCCCCCGGTGGCCATGGCCATGGCCGCTTCGACGTGGTTCCAGGGGTCGGCGTGGCCGCCGGGCACCCAGGGGATCATCCCGTCGGGCAGCTGCCACTCGGCGATGGCCTCGGCGGTGGCGTGCATGGCCTCGGCCGAGACGATGCCCTCGACCGCTGGTGCCGTTGGTTCACGCGACATGGGACCCCATCCCTGCAGGTTTCGTGGCGTAGATCGCGATGCTCTTGCCGATAAGCGGGCTGAGCGCCCGGTCGAGCACGCGGGTGATGGTGGGCTGATCGGTGATGTCCCACACGAGGAGGCGATGGTAGGCGGCCACCACGGGGTTGGTGTCGTTGGTGGGTCCGACGATGCACTTGAGCCACCAGTAGGGGGCGTGCAGGCCGTGGGCCAGATGGGACCCGCCAGGCGACAACCCGGCGGCGCGCATGAGGTCGCGCATGTCGGCTTCGGTGTAGATCCGCAGATGCCCGCCTTCGGCGATGGGGGCGTGGTACTCCTCGGACAGCTTCCAGCACACCGTCTCTGACAGCCACGCGGGGATGGTCACCGCGATCGTGCCTCCTGGGCGCAGGACCCGGGCCAGCTCGCGCACCGCGGCGGCGTCGTCGGGCAGGTGCTCGAGCACCTCGGAGGCGATGATCCGGTCGAAGGAGGCGTCGGCGAAGGGCAGGTGGTGGGCATCGCCCCGGACGCTGCCGGCTGCGACCCCGACCGGCACCTCGCCGTTGTCGGACATGGCGCCGAAGGTGCCGTTGGTGTGCACCAACTCGTCGAAGGAGTAGTCGAAGGCGACGACGTCGGCCCCGCGGCGCAGGCCCTCGTAGGCGTGGCGACCGAACCCACACCCCAGGTCCAGCAGCCGCTCGCCCGGTCGCAGACCGAGTCGCTCGTAGTCGGCGGTCAACATCTAGCGGCCCCGGCCGGCTCGCTCGTCGAGCAGGGCCCGATACTGCTCGACGGTCCCCTGTGCGGTGTGGCGCCAGCTCCAGCGGTGGACGACCCGCTCCCGGGCGGCGGCGCCGACCCGTGCCCGGGCCTCGGGCGCGTCGAGGGCGTCGGCGATGCGGGTGGCCAGGGCGGCCGAGTCGCCGGGTTCGACGGCGAAGCAGGTCTCGCCATCGGCGCCGGTGACCTCGGGGAGGGCGCCACCGGTGGTGGCCACCAGCGGGACGCCGGCGCTCATGGCTTCGATGGCCGGCAGCGAGAAGCCCTCGTAGAGCGAGGGGACCACGGCCAGCTCGGCTTCGGCGTAGAGCTCGACGAGGCGCTGGTCGGACACGCCCGAAACGAAGTGGATGTGGTCGGTGAGACCGAGCTCGTCGATGGTGCGGGCCGCGGGACCGCCGGACTTGGCCTTGCCGATGACCACCAGGTCGACGTCGCGCTCGGTGCGGAGCTTGGCCAGTGCCTCGAGCAGGTAGCGGAGGCCCTTCATGGTGACGTCCGCGCTCGCGGTGGTGATGAGGCGCCCCGGTCGGCGTTGGACGTGGTCGAGGGGCTTGAACAGGTCGGGATCGACGCCGACGGGGACGACGTGGATGCGTTCGCGGGGAACGAGGTGGTCCCGTTCGATGTCGGCGAGCGAGTTCTCCGACACGGTGACGATCCGGTCGAGCCGGTTCGCGACCCGGGTCTGCATCTTGGTGAAGGCGTACCAGCGCGACTTGGCGAACCGCTGATAAGGGCTCGACGCGTGCTCCATCTCGAGGCGCCGGTCGACGGTGATGGGGTGGTGGACCGTGGAGATCACCGGGAGGCCCATCGCTTCGATGGCGAGCAGCCCGTAGCCGAGGGCCTGGTTGTCGTGCACCACGTCGAAGTGGTGGGTGCGGCGCCTCAGGTGTTGGGCGGCCCGGACCGTGAACGCGAGCGGTTCGGGGAACGTGCCGGTGCAGAACGCCGCCATCTCGACCCAGTCGCCGAGGGTCTTGAGCTCCCAGACCCCGGGTAGACGCATGGGGAAGTGGTCGTTGTAGATGTCGAGGCTGGGAAGCTCGACGAGCGCCACTCGGGGGTCGAGCTCGGGGTAGGGCTGGCCGCCGAGGACCTCGACCCGGTGCCCGAGGTCGGCGAGGGCCTTGCTGAGGTGACGCACGTACACCCCTTGACCGCCGACGTGGGGTTTGCCCCGATAGGCGAGCAGGGCGATGCGTAGGGGCGCGTCCGATCCGGTCATGGACGGCACAGCCTTCCCGGGACATGACCGCCCGGTCAAGTGGCGGCTCGCCTGGCAGGTGCGGGCCGGCGGGGGTGCTGAGCCGGGTCGCGTTCGGGGTCGTGTCCCCGACGTAGGGTTCGTGTGGTCGAGTTGGGAGGAAGGGCCCGCGTGAGCACGGGTGACCGCATCGATGGCACCGCCGCCGCCGGCGGCCCGCCGCGTCGCCGACGCGGGGCCGAGGTCGACCGCGCCCTCGCCGAGTTGGTCGCCGACCACGGCGACGCCGTCTATCGCCTGGCCCGGTCCATCGTGCACGACCCGTCGCTCGCCGACGACGTCGTGCAGGAGACCATGGTGAAGGCGTGGCGTGCCCTGCCGGACTTCGACGGCGTCGTGCCGCGCCCGTGGTTGTTGAAGGTGGCTCGCAACACCGCGATCTCGCTGTTGCGCACCCGGAGGGAGCAGGTGCGGGAGGCCAGCGAGTTCGGCGACCTGGCCGCGACGGACGGGGGACCGGACACGACCGCGGTCGACCGTGCGGCGGTCGACCAGATGTGGGGGGCATTGGCTCAACTCGACGAGACCTCCCGGTCGATGGTGGTGATGCGTGAGTTGTCGGGACTGTCCTACGAGGAGATCGCCGAGGTGCTCGAGTTGCCGCTGGCCACCGTCAAGACCCGGCTGTTCCGCGCCCGCAGGACGCTGCAGCACGCGATGAAGGAGTGGCGCACATGAGAGGTCATCCCGACGAGCAGACCCTCCTGCGTTGGCTGGAGTCGGAGAAGCCGGCCCGGGTCGGTCGCCACCTCCGGGAGTGCGATCAGTGTCTCGATCGGCTCGACGAGTTGTCAGGTCTCGACGGTGGGGTGCGGTCGGGACTCGATTCGGTGAGCGCTCCGCCGGCCGATCTGGGGGACCGGACCTCCGGGGGGGTGCACGAGCGGTTGGCGGCCGAGGAGGCGGCGGCTGCCTTCGTCGAGCTGTTCGCCCTGCCGTGGCGGACGATGTCGGTGCTGGTCGATCCGGCTGCGCCGCCTCGTCGGGCCGCCACGACCGCCGCGGTCGACGGGGACGGCCCGGCAAGCGATGATGCCCACGACGACGGGGAGCGAACCTGATGGATGAACTGTGGCAATGGGCGATCGGCGCGGTCGCGGTCGGCGTGATGGCCGGTCTCGCCGGGGCCGGGTTGGTGATGATGGCGCTCACCAAGGGGCGGGAGGACGACCCGGTCTATCGGGACTCGGCGCGCTCGATGGCGATCTCGTGCTTCGTGTTCTTCACCGCCGCCGGGATCATCATCGCCGTCTCGATCATCAACCGCGACTCGTTCGAGGACGTGCCGTCGGACCTGGTCGCGGCGCTGCCCGACCTGCTGGTGGCGGGCTTGATCCTGGTCGTGGGGCGTGCGGTCGCGCTGGCGGCGGGGAGCTACGCCGCCAAGGCCGTCGTCGCGGCGAGCGCGCGGGTGCGGAGCCAGGCGTCGTTGCTGGTGCGGACGGTGATCACCGCCGCTGCGGTGGTGCTGGCGCTGGCCCAGGTCGGTGTCGACACCACGTTGTTGCAGATCACCGGTGGTGCGCTGTTGTTCGGACTCGCGGGGGCCGCCGCGCTGCTGGTCGGGCTGGGGGGTCGAGAGCTGGCCGGCGAGATCGCAGCGGGGCGCTACCTGTCTCGGATCGTCACCGTGGGCGAGGTCGTCGAGCTCACCTGGGACGGCGAGGTGCTCTCGGGTCGGGTGATGGGCATGCACCCCGCAACGCTGGAGCTGCGCACCGCGGACGGTGTGACGCATCATCTCAGCAACTCTCAGGTGCTCTCTGCTGGGCTGCGGACGGGAACCGATGGGTCCGGTGAACAGATCTGAAGAAATCGCGCGACTTCTGCGGTTCCCATGCGTTGTACCTGGTGTCGGGCCGCACACAGCGCCCACTTCAGTTCGAAGGCACCGGAATTGGACTCCCGGTTACTTCCTGTCAGGCAGATGACCACCCTCCCCGAGGGGTGGTCATTCGCCGTTTTCGGCGGGTCGACCAGCTAGCTTCGGCGGGGTGCGTGCACTGGTGCAACGGGTGGCCGATGCCCGGGTGGAGGTCGACGGCGAGGTGGTCGGAGCGATCGGTCCGGGCCTGTGCGTCTTCGTCGGGGTGACCCACACCGACGGCGGGTCGGAGGCGGCCAAGCTGGCGGCCAAGGTGTGGGGCCTGCGGGTCTTCGACGATGACGAGGGGGTGATGAACCGCTCGGCGGCCGATGTCGGGGGCGAGGTGCTGGTGGTGAGCCAGTTCACGCTGTACGGCGACACGCGCAAGGGCCGCCGGCCGAGCTGGCTCGACGCGGCCAGGCCCGAACAGGCCGAACCACTCGTGGATCAGGTGGTGGGCGAGCTGGAGGCGCTGGGGGCCCGAGTGGCCACGGGCCGGTTCCAGGCCCAGATGTCGGTGTCGCTCACCAACGCCGGTCCGGTCACGCTCTTGATCGAGGTCTGAACCGGTCGAGACGGCCGGTGGCCAGGAGCCAGGCGGCGAGGACGATCATCCCGGCGGCGGCGATGGGTGGCCGGTCACCGAGGCGGACCGCCAGGGTCGACCCGGTCCGCCGTTCGACGGTGGCCTCGATGACCCGTTGCTCGCCGACGCCGCTGCGCTCGATGATCGTGCCGTCGGGTTCGATCACCGCCGAGAACCCGGTGGGGGCGGCCTGTAGGACCCACCGGTCGGTCTCCAGCGCCCGGAGGCGCGACGACGCGATCTGCTGGCTCTGGACGATGGTCAGCCAGTACGACGCCCCGTTGGTGGGGTTGAGCACCACTTCCGCGTCCCGTCGGACGCCCTCGCGGACCCGGCCGGCGAAGAACACCTCCCACGAGATGGCGACCGACATCGGTCCGACGGGGGTGTCGATCAGCGCCGGCTCGTCGCCGGGGATGGCGTCGTTGGCGACGATGGTGTCACCGGCGATGCGTTCGAGCACTCCTCGGAACGGCGTCATCTCGCCGAAGGGGACGCGGCGCACCTTGTCGTAGCGGTCGATGAGCGAGCCGTCGGGGTCGAAGACCACGGCTGCGTTGTGAAACGAGCTCTCGCCCGCGGTCTCGACGATCCCGGCGACGAGGGTGGCATCGACCTCGCGGGCCAGGTCGGCCAGCTGTGGGGGTCGTTCGGAGGTGTCGTAGTCGTCGCCCACGTGGACCACGTTCTCGGGCCACAGCACGAGGTCGACCGGTCCCTCGATCAGGTCGGAGGCGTCGAGGTGGGCCTGGAAGACGATGGGACGGGTGGCGGCGGAGTCGCGGGTGCGTTGCTCGCCGCCTCCCTGCACCACGGCGACGTCGAGGGTGCCGGCCACCGTCGAGGTGGGGGCGATCGTCGCGACCAGCACCGTGGCGACCACGACCGCGGTGCCGATGCCCGCCGACCGGGGTCGGCGCCGCACCGCCGAGGCCAGGGCCTGGCCGGCGATCACGGTGACCATCACCAGCAGCACGGGCCCCGCGACGCGGACCACCTCCGCGAGCGGGCCGGCGACCTGGCCCTGGGGGATGGTGGCGAGGGGCACCCCGCCGAAGGGGAACGCCCAGCGGATCGCCTCGGCCAGGCCGACGGCGCCGGGCAGGGCGATGCGACGACCGGCCCCTGGCGGTGTCGCCACCGCCGCGAGCCCGAAGTAGGCGGCGTAGGTGCTGAACGCCACCAGGTAGCCCGGTGGGGTCATGTCCCACATCCAGAACATGCCGATCGAGAGCCAGACCGCCGCCATCAACCAGGTGCGGCGAAACCTGGCTGCCGCGGGTTGGTCGGCGATGAGCTGGTCGAGCATCGCGATGCCGACGATGGCCAGTGGCCACCATCCCCAGGGCGGCATCGAGGCCACGACGGCGAGCCCCGCGACCACACAACGCAGCCACACCGGGACCGTCCAGCGAGACGTGGTGGGAGGTGCCACCGGTTCGGTCGTCTCGGCGGTGGAGGGGGCGCTGGTCACGCCAGGGTCACGCCGGGAGACGTCGAGCTCACGCCAGGCCGGGCACAGGCTCGCCGTCGTCGTCGACGAGCTGCCAGAACACCACGATGCGTTGCCGGGCCGAGCCCTTGGGGTGGCAGGCGAAGGTGGTGGCGGTGAACTCGTGGCTCTGGTCGGCGATCCACATGTCGTCGGGGGCGACGATCTCGGTGTTCACGGCCTGGTAGGTGTGGGTCTCGCCCTCGGCCTCGATGATCATCTCGTCCCCCGGTTCGATCAGGTCGAGGTCGTGGAAGGGCCGGCTGTAGGTGGTGCGGTGACCGGCGAGCACCATGTTGCCGACCTGGCCGGGCATCGCCGTGCCCGGCCAGTGGCTGGGGCCCCGGTTGATCATGGTGAGGCTCATGCCCTGGTGCAGCGGCTCGTCGATCCCGAGCCGGTCCACGGTGATGTGGCCGATCACCACGTCCTCGGGCTCGGCCTGGAAGACGTTGGCGGGAAGCGGATCGGGGACCGGCAGCTCGGGCAAGGGAGCCGGTGGCGGCTCGGTCGTGGTCGTGGTGCTGGTGGTGGTCGTCGCGGGGGCGCTGAGCGCCGGCCAGTCGGCGGTGTAGGCGGCCAGGGTGGCCGCTCCGAGCTCTTGGCCGGTCATCTCGCTGCCGCCGGCGCTGCTGCACCCCGCCAGCAGGAGCAGCGCGGCGACGATGGCGGCGAGCAGGCGCCGGTCGAGACGGTGGGAGGACATGTTCGGCACCTCACTATCGTGGCCTGTCGAGCGCCGGAAGGGAAGGCGGGGCCTGAGCCTTCATCGGCAGGGCGGCCCTCCTGCTGAGGGATGGGGTCTATCCGGCGAGCGCGCGGGCGGCTTGGTGACCCGAGTTGATGCAGGCCGGAATGCCGACCCCTCGGTAGGCGGCACCGGCCAGGGCGATGCCGGGAGCCGCTTCGGCGAGCGCCGCCTCGATGTCCGCGACCCGCTCGAGGTGTCCCGGCGTGTACTGAGGGAAGGACCGGGGCCAGCGGGTGACCCGGACCTCGGTGGGGTCGCCGTGGAGGTCCATCGTGGTGGCCAGGTCGGCCAGGATCGCCTCGACGAGCGCGTCGTCGTCCATCTGGATGGCTCGCTCGTCACCGAAACGTCCCGCTGACGCCCGCACCAGGAACTGGCCGGGTCGGTGGAGATGTGGCCACTTGGTCGAGGCCCACGAGCAGGCCGTGAGCAGCAACCCCTCGGCGCGGGGAACGAGGAAGCCCGTGCCGTCGAGTGGCCGCCCGGCGGCGTCGTCGGGGAAGGCCATGGCCACCAGCGCCACCGACGAGTAGTCGATCCGGGCCAGACCATCGGCCGCGTTGGGGGCGAGCTCGACAAGCAGGTCGGCGGCCGCGAACGCTGGGGTCGCGACGACGACCCCGTCGACCTCGAACGGCTCGGACCCGGGCGTCCCACCTTGCGCCGACACCCGCCACCGGTCGCCGTCCCGCTCGATCGAACCGATCGGGGTGCCGGTGCGGAGATCGGCCCCGTCGAGGGCGTCGACGAGGGCGTCGACCAGACGTCCGAGTCCACCACGCAAGGTGTGGAAGACCGGCGCGTCGCTGGGTGCGGGGGCGTTGGCCCGCTGGGCGCGCAGCGCCTCGATGAGGCTGGCGTGTGGGCCGCTTGCGGCAGCGGCGATCTGGGGAGCGCCGGCGGCCAGGCTCAGCCGGTCGGTGTCACCGGCGTTGATGCCGCCGAGCAGAGGATCGACCAGGCGCTCGAGGATCTCGTCGCCCAGGCGTCGACGGATGAGCGATCCCACCGACTCGTCGCCGTCGGGCCGGTCGTCGGCCATGGTGAGGTCCTCGGCGGCGCGAGCGACCGCGTCGGGCGACACCACCCCCGACTGGGCGAGCCGGTCGAGGTCGGTCGGGATCCCGAGCACGGTCCCCTCGGGGATGCGCCGCAGCTCGCCGCGGCTGTAGAGGTAGGCCGAACCGGGTGGTTGGGGGACCACCTCGTCGTCGAGTCCCAGCTCGTCGAAGAGCTCGAGCGCCCACGGCACCCGGGCCAGCACCGAGTCGGGCCCCGAGTCGAGATCGACCCCAGCGAAGGGTGCGGTGTGCACCTTGCCGCCGAAGCGGTCGGCGGCCTCGAGCAGGTGGACCTCGTGCCCCTGGCGGTGGAGGTCGAAGGCGGCGGTCAGCCCGGCGATGCCGCCACCGACGACGGCGATCGAACGCGTCATGGGTCTGTCGGGGAACCGGCCGGGACCTGGGCGCGGCCTTCGGCGTGGACGAGGTCGACCACGTGGGCGAGCACGCCGGGATCGGTCTCGGGGAGCACGCCGTGGCCCAGGTTGAAGATGTGGGCCGGATGCCCGTCGTTGAGGGCGAGGATGGCCCGCACCTCCTCTTCCACCGCGGGGATGGGCGCCAGGCAGATGGCGGGGTCGAGGTTGCCCTGGAGGGTGACGGTGCGGCCGATCCGTTGTCGGGCGACGTCGAGCGGGGTGCGCCAGTCGACACCGACCACCTCGGGCCCGGTCTCGGCGATGAGGTCGAGCAGCTCGCCGGTGGTGACGCCGAAGTGGGCCCTCGGCACCCCGAGGTCGGCTACCTCGGCGAACACCCTCGCGGTGTGGGGCATCACGAAGCGCCGGAAGTCGGCGGGGTGCAGCGCACCGGCCCAGCTGTCGAAGATCTGCACCGCGGCAGCGCCGGCGTCGACCTGGGAGCGCAACGAGGCGATCGCCATGTCGGTGAGGCGCTCCATGAGGTCGTTCCACAGCTCTGGGTCCGAGCGCATGAGCGCCTTGGTGTTGGCGTAGTTGCGCGACGGCCCGCCCTCGACCAGGTAGCTGGCCACGGTGAAGGGGGCGCCGGCGAAGCCGATGAGGGGGACGTCGAGCTCGGCCACCAGTTGCTTCACGGTCTCGATCACATAGGGGGTGTCGACCGTCGGTTCGAGGGGACGGAGCCGTTCGAGGTCGGTCCTGGACCGGAACGGGTGCTCGGCGACGGGCCCCGTGCCGGGCTTGATGTCGATGCCGAACCCGACCGCGTGCACCGGCACCACGATGTCGCTGTAGAGGATGGCGGCGTCGACCCCGTAGCGGCGAACCGGTTGCAGGGTGATCTCGGTGGCCAGGTCGGGTTGGGCGATCGCGGTGAGGATGCTCCCGGTGCCCCGGACCTCGTGGTACTCGGGCAGGGATCGCCCCGCCTGGCGCTGGAACCACACCGGCACCCGGTCGCCGGGTTCGCCCCGGCAGGCCCGGAGATAGGCGGAGTCGGCCAGATGGGCGGGTGGGTCGGCATCGGTCACCGGATCACGGTAACCGGCCGGCGACGGGGCTCCCCAATGCCCCCGAGCAAGGGGGGAAGCGACGACCGGAGCCCGGCCGGGAGGGGGTAGGATGGCGCACCCCCTTTGGAGGGATCACCGGAAGAGGTTCATGCCGTCCCATCCTGAGCTGCAGGCCGAGCAGGCCTACATCGACCGTGCCTACGAGTCGCTCGAGGCGAATCGTCTGTCGGCGGTGCGCCTCAAGGAGATGGTCGAGGTGGGCAAGGGTGGCACCGAGCAGGCCCGGTGGGAGCGCGAGGTCATCAACGACAACATCGTCCACCGGCTCCAGCAGCTGCACGTGGGGGACGCCTCGCTGGTGTTCGGCCGGATCGACCACGACCCCGACCACGGCGACGACTCGTTCTACATCGGTCGGGTGTCGGTGTCGGGTCCCGACCGCGAACCGTTGGTGGTCGACTGGCGGGCGCCGGTGGCCGAGGCGTTCTACCGGGCGACGCCGCTCCAGCCGCTGGGACTCATCCGGCGCCGCCACTTCGCCACCAGGGGGCGGACCCTCCTCGGCATCGAGGACGAGCTCTTCGGCGACGCTGCGGTGGCCGCCATCAACGGCGACGGGCCCACCGTCTCGGGCCACGGTGCGCTGATCGCCGCGCTGGAGACGGCCCGCACCGGTCGTCTGGGCGACATCGTCGCCACCATCCAGGGCGAACAGGACGAGATCATCCGCGCCGAGCTGCCCGGCATCCTCGTCGTGCAGGGTGGGCCCGGCACCGGCAAGACGGTCGTGGCGCTGCACCGGGCCGCCTACCTGCTCTACACCCACCGGTTCCCGCTCGAGGGCCAGGGCGTGCTCGTCGTCGGGCCGAACCGCCTGTTCCTCAACTACATCGAGCAGGTGCTCCCCTCGCTGGGCGAGGCCGGCGTCGAGCTGGCGGTGCTGGCCGACCTCATCGACGAGGTGCGGGTGGCCGGCTCCGACCGCGGGCTCGCGGCGAGGGTGAAGGGCGATCTGCGCATGACCGGGTTCGTCGCCCGGGCGGTGCGCGACCGCGAGCGACCCCTCCGGGCACCGTTGCGGGTCGGGTACGGGCTCACCCGGCTGTCGATGACGGTCGAGGAGAGCGCCCAGATCGTGAAGGAGGCCCGCCGTCGCTACCGGTGGCACAACCCGGCCCGCAAGTACGTCGAGGCCCGGGTCTATGAGGTGCTGGCGGACAGCGGACCCGAACCGCTCGATCCCGACACGGTGCGCCAGCGGTTGAAGGGCACGATCGAGCTGCGCGAGGCGCTCGACTGGATGTGGCCGCTGCTGTCGCCGGCGGAGCTGTTGCACGACCTGTTCGGCTCGAAGGCGCTGTTGCGCAACGCCGCGCAAGGACGGCTGCCCTCGGAGGTCCGTCGTCGCCGAGCGGCACGCACGGGCGGGGCCGGGGCCGACACCGGAGGGCTCAGCGACGACGAGTGGCGGTCGCTGCACCGCCCCCGGTCCGATCACGCCTCGTCGGTCATCTGGACCACCGACGACGTCCCGTTGCTCGACGAGGCCCGAGCGTTGCTCGGTCCCCGCAAGCGGTCCCACGAGCTCGAGCCCCGCACCTACGGCCACATCGTGGTCGACGAGGCCCAGGACCTCTCGCCCATGGCCCTGCGGACGTTGGGACGCCGCTCGCTCAACGGGTCGATGACCGTGGTCGGCGACATCGCCCAGTCCACCGGAGCGTGGGCCCACGACGACTGGGACGAGGTGCTCGAACAGCTCCCGCAGAAGCGGCCGCCGCGCCGGGCCGAGCTCACCGTCGGCTACCGGATCCCCGCTCCGAACATGGCCATGGCGACCCGGGTGCTGCGCGTCGCCGCGCCCGAGCTCACGCCTCCGCAGTCGGTCCGCCAGGACGGCGATCCCCCGCGGATCATCGCAACGGCCGGGAGCGGGCGGTCGCTGGCCGACTCTGTGGTCGACGCCGCGCTCGACGAGGTCGACGCCGTGGGCGCGGGAAGTGTGGCGGTGGTCTCTCCCCACACTCTGGTCGACCGGTTGTGCACCGCGTTCGAGGAGCGGGGGGTCGCATACGGCCGTGCCACCCGCCACGGTCTCGACTCGCAGATCACGGTGGTGGCGGTGGGGATCGTGAAGGGCCTCGAGCTCGACGCGTCGGTGGTGGTCGAGCCGGCCGCCATCATCGAGGACGAGGCCCAGGGTCTGCGGTCGCTCTATGTGGCGCTGACCCGCTCCACCAAGCGCCTGGCCGTGGTCCACGAGCGACCCCTGCCCGACTTCCTCGCCGAGTAGCCGGTCTCACCCCACCCCGCCCCGGCCTCCACGAACTCGGCAGGTGAGCGGCCGCCAGGCGACCGCTGAGCTGCCCAGTGTCTCATGGCCGAGATCAGTCGCCTGGGTCGTCCCCGTCGTCGGGCGGTCCCTCGACGGCGGCCTCGGGG
The DNA here is from genome assembly GCA_046543225.1 of Acidimicrobiales bacterium. Lineage (GTDB taxonomy): Bacteria > Actinomycetota > Acidimicrobiia > Acidimicrobiales > SKKL01 > SKKL01. The sequence continues at coordinate 2,516 of JBKGZW010000039.1, read as the reverse complement.
CCGGTGACCTCGGCGGTGGCCCAGGCACCGCCGATGGGTGTCGGCCCGAGCGGGACGCCGGCGAGTCGCGCCTCCTTGCGCAGGCGCAGCTCGTTGCCTGCCGCGGCGGCCATGGCGGTGACGGGCACGGCGAGGAAGGCGCCGATGATCCCGGCGACGATCGCGCCGGCGGTGATGCCGGCCAGGATCACGACCGGGTGCAGCGACACCGCCTTCTTCATGATCACCGGCTGCAAGACGTTCGACTCGACCTGCTGGACGATGAGCACGACCGCCAGCGCGGCGACGGCGGTGCCGAACCCGCCCGCTGCCCAGGCGACGAAGACGGCCAGCATGCCGGTGACAAGTGCTCCGACCACGGGGATGAACCCGCCGAGGAACACGAGGAACGCCAAGGGGAAGACCAGGGGCACGTCGAGGATCGCCAGACCGATGGCGATCCCGATGGCGTCGATGAGCGCGACCAGCGCGGTGGCCTGCATGAACCCGCCGAGCGAACGCCAGGTGCGTGCAGCCACCGCCGAGAGCGCGTCGCGGTGCTCGGGTGGGCAGCGTCTCGAGATCCAGTCGACGATCTCGGGTCCGTCCTTCACGATGAAGAACAGCAGCACCACGGTGAGCACCAGTGCGGCCATGACCGACCCCACGGCGATGACGACGTTGGTGGCCATCTCGCCGATGCCGTCGGTCTGCTCGCCGACGTTGGACAGCATGTCCTCGATCTCGTCCTGGGAGAGTCCGACCGGTCCGGTCTCGAGCCACTCGAAGAACTCGTCCACCCCGTCTTCGATGGTGGGACGCAGCTCCTGGGCCTGGCTCACGAACGAGGGCGCCATGGCGGCGAGAGCCCCGGTGAGCAGGATCAGCCCGCCGATGACGACGACCCCTGCAGCGGCTGCCGGCGGAAAGCCCCTGTTCTCCAACCGACGGGCCGAGGGGACGCAGAAGGTGGCCAGGACGACCGCCAGGATGATGGGGATGGTGACGAGGTAGAGGAACGCGGCGGTCCAGATCATCGCCGCCGCGGCGGCGATGATGACCAGGCCCCGCCAGGAGTACTGGGCGATGCTGTCGACCCATGGCGCCACCGGTCGGGGCGCTGCTCGCTCGCTCGTGTCGCCGTCGTTCGACATCGTCAGCAATGTTGCTGCGCGGCGTTGCTCGGCGCGCGGATGCCCTGGTGCCGGTGATCAGTCCAACAGGTCGAGCAGGTCGGCCCACCCGCCGTGGAGGGCCTTGGGCACGATGTGATCCGCGCGGGCGATGGCCTCGGGATGCCCGTCCTCGGGGACGACGGCCACGGCGGCACCGTCGAGCAGCTCGAGGTCGTTCGGCCCGTCGCCGATGGCCAGCACCTTGTGGGGGTCGTGGCCGCGGGCCGCGCAGAAGGCCTCGACGCCCAACCACTTCGACAGGTCGGGAGGGGCGACGGTGATGGTCATTCCCCCCGAGTACTGGCGTTCGTCGCTGAGGTGGGCGTTGGCGATCGAGTGAAGCTTGGCGGCGACCTCGGCGGCCCGATCGGCGGGGATGCTCAGCACGCCGAAGGCGAGGACCGCTTCGGTGGTGACGATGTGGTCCAGGTCGCCGGTGCGGGCCCACTCGCCGAACGAGCGCAGGTGCTCGGGATGGGTGGAGGGGTTCTCGCTCACGAACACGTCGACCTCGTCGTGCTCGACGTAGACGCATGGTTCCACCCCGGCGGCGAGGAACTGCTGGAGCACTGCGGCGGCGTCGTCGGGAGCGAAGGCGTGGCGGTGGAGGCGTTCGTCGGTGGCGAGGTCGACGACCATGGCCCCGTTGAGCACCACGGCGGGCGGGTGGAGGCCGAAGCGGGCGAGCGGTGCCCTGGTCGACGCGAGCCGGCGGCCGGTGGCCACCAGCAGCGGGTACCCCCGGCGCTCGAGCTCGTCGATGGCGGCGGCGGTCCGCGGGTGCAGCGCGCTGATGTCGGAGGTGTCCCACAGGGTTCCGTCGAGGTCGGTGACGACGAGCTCGATGTCGGTCACAGCTGGTACCGGTGGCGGATCTCGGTGATGGGGACTCCCTGGTAGTCGCGGGTGCGGGTGGCGCCGTCGAGGGTCCAGCCCATCTGCTGGTAGATGCGTCGGGGACGTTGGTTGCGTTCCTCGGTCCACAGCACGCACTCGGTGTAGCCCAATCCTCGGAGACGGTCGAGTCCACGGTCCATGAGCCGGCGTCCCACGCCGGCGCCCCACACGCGGGGGTGGGTGTAGAGGGTGCCGACCTCGCCGGTGGCTCGGGTGAGGTCGAGGTCGCCGCACTGGTGCACCCAGATGAACCCGGCCATGCCCTCCTCGTCCTCGGCCACCACCAGGTCGGGGTTCGGGCCGGGCCCGCCGATCCGTCGGGCCCACTTGTCGGGCTGGCCCTCGATCTGTTCGAGCTGGTCGGGGGTGAGGAAGCCGGACCACCCGGCGCGGCCTGCCTCGACGAACAGTTGACCGATGGCCTCGGCATCGCCGGGTGAGGCGTCTCGGAAGGTGACGGTCACG
>JBKGZW010000038.1:0-19931 GCA_046543225.1 Acidimicrobiales bacterium | reverse complement strand
CGCGGCCGTCTCCGGCGACTACGGCCGCCGCGAGCTGACGATCCGCTGCAACGGGCTCGACACCCCGTGGGGGGCCGACGATCTGGCCGCCGCCGCCGAGGCGGGGCCGGCTGCGGTCGTGATCCCCAAGGTGTCAGGAGCCGAGGCCCTCGCCGAGGTGGCGGGTCGCCTCGAGGCCGCCGGGGCACCCGACCACACCCGCATCTGGGCCATGGTCGAGACGCCCGAAGCCATCTTCAACGCGCGCGAGATCGCCGCCTTCGAGCGGGTCGCCGTGCTGGTCATGGGCACCAACGACCTGGCCAAGGAGCTGCGCGCCGAGCTGGTCCCGGGGCGGGCGCCGCTGGTGCCGCACCTGGCCACCGCGCTGCTCGCCGCCCGCGAGGCCGGCACCGTGATCGTCGACGGCGTCTACAACGACGTGCGCGACCCCGAGGGCTTCGAGGCCGAGGCCCGTCAGGGCTTCGAGCTGGGCTTCGACGGCAAGACCCTGGTGCACCCCGACCAGGTCGAGCCCGCCAACCGGATCTGGGCCCCCACCGAGGACCAGATCGCCGACGCCCGCAAGGTGATCGAAGCCTTCGAGGCCGCCCAGGCCGAAGGCAAGGGGGTGGTCACCGTCGACGGTCGCATGATCGAGAACCTCCACGTCGACAACGCACGTCGTAGCCTGGCCGTGGCCGAGGCCATCGCCGCCCTGGCCGAGTAGCCGATCCGACAGAGGAGCACCCGTGTTCGCCGTTCTGCGCCAGGACAACTTCGCCTACCAACTCGTCTACCTGCTCCACATCGCCGCGGTGATCGTCGCCTTCGCCTCGGCCTTCGTGCATCCCCGACTCGGTGGTCTGGCCAAGCGGCTGCCAGGCGATGCCGCCAGCGCCCTCAACCAGACCATGGTCGACGGATCGGTGAAGATCCACTTCCCCGCGCTGGCGCTCGCCGGGGTGCTCGGCGTGGCCATGATCCCGATGTCGGACAGCGTCTATGAGTTCAGCGACCCGTGGATCTCGATCGCCTTCGCGATCTGGTTCGCGATGCTGGCGGTGCTGTTCCTCGTCCAGATCCCCGCCGAGCGGTCGCTGGCCCGCGAGCCGGGCGACGAGGCCACCCACAAGAAGGTCGCCATGTTCGGCGGGATCCTCCACCTGCTGCTGGTGGTCATGCTGATCGTCATGGTCTGGAAGCCGGGCGTCTGACCCGCCTCGGCTCCCTCGCACGCCGGTAGCGTCGTCTCCGTGCACCCGATCGAGCGGCTTCGCTACGTGGCCAGGGCCTCCGGCGCGCCCCACGCCCTGCTGGTCCGCGAGACCGCGGCCGCGCTCGGGTCCTTCGGTTCGGACCCCTCGGGGCTGATCACCGCCTGTCGCCGGGTGGTCGCCCGCCAGCCCACCTCGGGCCCCGTGTGGTGGCTCGCGGCCCGGGTGCTGACCGCTCCCGATCCGCTTCGCGAGGCGTGGGCGGCGGCCGAGGAGATGGACGCCGATCGCACGGCCCGCGAGCTGTCGTACGCCCTGCCCGACGACGCCACCGTCGCCTTGTTGGGCTGGCCCGACACCGTTGCCGAGGCTCTGATCCGACGCGGTGACGTCGTGGCGCTGGTGGTCGACGCGCTGGGCGAGGGATCCGGGCTGGTGCACCGGTTGATCCTGAGCGACATCGACGCGGTCGACGTCCCCTCGATCGGGCTCGGCGCCGCCGCCGCCGATGCCGACCTGGTGTTGCTGGAGGCCTCGGCGATCGGTCCCGACGCCTTTCTCGGGGTGGCGGGCTCGCGGGCCGCGGCGGCCACGGCCCGCCACGCGGGGGTGCCCGTGTGGCTCGTGGGTGGCGCCGGTCGGCTCCTGCCGCGACGGATGTGGGACGCCCTCGTGTCGAGGGTCGAGGTGGACGACCCTTGGGACGCCGACGACGAGGTGGTGCCCCTCGAGCTGGTCGATCAGGTGGTCGGTCCGCAGGGCCCCGAGCCCGTGGCCGATGCCCTCGCGCGCACCGACTGCCCGGTCGCGCCGGAGCTGTTCACCCAGCTCTGAGGTGCCACGGCCATGCGCCGATGGTGGTGGCTCGCGCGCGGTCCGGGAGAGTTTTCGGCTGAAGCCAAACGTTTTCCGGCCGATGGACGTGTGACAGGGCGTGACCGTGACATCGATCCGACCGGGGATCTCGGAGATGACGACCAGCAAGGTGGGCTGGACCAACGACTCGACGGCGGCTCCTGAGGCCGCGTTCGAGTCGTTCTTCCGGCGCACCTACGCCGACACCGTCCGCTCGCTGGTGCGCACCGGGGTCGACCCCGAGTCCGCCGCCGACTGCGCCCAGGATGCCTACGTCCGGGCCTACACCCGCTGGTGGCGCCTCCGTCGCTACGACGATCCGGCGGCCTGGGTCCGGCGGGTGGCCACCAACCGGGCCATCGACCTGTTCCGCACACGGGGGCGCCACCACCGGGCACTGCCCACCCTGGCCGCCGAGGCGAAGGCGGCGGTGCCACCTCCCGAGGAGTCCGAGGACATGGAGGACTACGCCGCGCTCCTGCCCGACCAGCAACGCCGGGTCGTCGAGCTCTGCTACGGCCGGGACCTCACCGCTGAGCAGGCCGCCGCCGAGATGGGCATCAGCGCCGGCGCGGTCCGGTTCCACCTGTCCCGAGCCCGATCCCGGCTCCGCCCGGCAGTCGTCGCCAGTCGCCGCGACGAGGAGGTCAGCTGACCATGGATCCCTACGACCCCGATCACGCGCTCGAGGCCATCCGTCCACGGCTCGCCGCCGCCAGAGCCAGGCGTCGCCGCGCCGTCGGTGTGTCGAGCGCCGCCGTGCTGCTCGGGGTCTCCTCGGTGGCGGCCGCGTCGGTCATGGCTCCCACCGACGAGCCCGCCGCGGTCGTCGCCGTCAGCTCCGCCGACGGGGAGCGGCCCGCGGGACCAGATGGCCCCGAAGCCCTCACCGTGACCTCATCGACGACCAAGCCGCCCACGACCACGACGACGACCAAGCCGCCCACGACCACCACGACGACCAAGCCGCCCACGACCACCACGACGACCAAGCCGCCCACGACCACCACGACCAAGCCGCCCACGACCACCACGACGACCAAGCCGGCCCAGGAGCCGGTGACCCACACCTTCACCTATCCGGGGACCGGTTCGGTGACCGTGACCCAGACCGGTGACACCCTTCGCTTCGTCGACGCCTCGGCCGAGTCCGGTTGGAGTCACCGACTCTCCCACGACCACCACGACCTCATCGGGGTGGAGTTCACCAAGGACGGTGTCCAGCGCTGGCTGAAGGTCAAGGTCATCGACGGCGTCGCCGTGGCCGAACGACACGAGCAGGTCTCGTGTCTGCCGCCGCCGGGAACCTCCACCCACGAGGCGCCCGATGGAGCGGGGACCATGACGGTCGAGGTGGGCGACACCGGCAAGCTCTTCTTCGCCGGGGCCGCCGCGTCAGAGGGGTGGACCGCCGAGCTCCTCGAGGAGAAGCACGACCTGGTCAAGGTCCGCTTCAAGCAGGACGACGGTCACTCGGTGTGGGTCAAGGTCCTGGTCCACGACTGCACGTTGAAGGTGGAGACGGGCTGATCCCGCCCACGTTCAGCCGGTGTGCTGGGCGACCAGCTTGCGGGCGATCACCTTCAGGCACAGCGTCTCGTCGGCGCCCTCGAAGATCGACAGGACCCGCGCGTCGACGAAGTATCGGCTGACCGGGTACTCCTCGGCGTAGCCGAAGCCGCCGTGGATCTGCATGGCCTCGCGGGTGACCCACTCGGCGGCCCGGCACACATAGGCCTTGATCATCGAGGCCTCGAGGGTGCCCTCGCCCTTGGCCATGAGGTTGGCGACGAGGTACGAGAACTGGCGTGCGGCCTGGATCGTGAAGGCCATGCGGGCGAGCTTGGCCTGGGTGAGCTGGTACTCGGAGATGGGCTGGCCGAACACCTTGCGGTCCTCGGCGTAGCGGACCGCCTCCTCGTAGGCGGCCTGCATGACCCCGACGGCGCGGGCCGCGGTCTGCAGCCGGCCGTTCTCGAACCCCGACATCTGGTAGTAGAAGCCGCGGCCCAGACCGTCCTCGCCACCGACCTGGTTGTCGTCGGACACGAACCAGCTGTCGAACGCGATCTCATAGGAGTGCATGCCCCGGTAGCCGATCGTGTCGATGGGACGGCCCTCCATCTTCCCGCCCCCTGGCGCGCCCCCGTCGGCCCCGGTTTCCTGGGTGAGCTCGAAGCCGTGACCGTCGCCGCGCTCCTTGGGGACGCAGAACAGCGTGAGGCCCTTGTGGGTCTTGGTCCGGTCGGGATCGGTGCGGGCCAGCAACATGAGCACATCGGCACGAGCCCCGAAGGTGCACCAGGTCTTCACCCCGTTGATGAGCCACCCGCCATCGGTCTTGGTGGCGGTGACCTTGATGTTGGCCACGTCGGAGCCGTAGTCGGGCTCGGTGACCGCCACCGCGGCCATCGCCTCGGCCGAGGCCAGCTTGGGCAGCCAGTACTCCTTCTGGGCCTCGGTCCCGCCGGCCTCGAGGGCCCGGGTGAGGATCTCGGGGCGGGTGATCAGGGACCCGCCGGCACCGAGCGAACCGCGTGAGAGCTCCTCGGTGGCCACGACCATGCCCATGTAGTCGCTCTCGGTGCCGCTCGCGAAGCCGCCGTAGGCCTCCGGCACCGACATGGCGAAGCCGCCCATCTCGGCCAACCCCTCGATGATCTTCTCGGGGATGTCCTCGTTGTGACGATGGATGTGCTCGGCGACGGGGCGGATCTCGTTCTCGGCGAAGCGTCGGAACGTGTCCTGGACCATCTCGAAGTCGTCGTCGAGGTGGCGGGGACCGGCCTGGCCGGCCAGCCCGGCGAGGAACTCCGGGTCGCGGTAGGTGCCCACCAGCTCGCGGGTGGTGTCGAGCGCATCGGGTTCGACCCCCCACAACGCTTCTCGGCCGAAGACCTTGGTGGCCAGGTCGGCCACGGCGTCGGCGACGAAGGCACAGGTCAGCTTGGCCTCCAGCTCGCCCTTGTTGCCGTAGTCGAGCATGGCCCGACCCGTCGCCACCGCCGACGCGGCATGGGCGAGGTCATAGGCCAGCACCTGGTAGTCGTCGACCGACCCGTTCGCCAGCCTCGTCGTGGCGGCGGCGACGACCCGGTCGGCGGCATCGAGGGCGGCGGCAGCGGCATCCAGATCAGGCGTGGTCATGGGGCCCAACAGTACCGATCAGCCCCGACGGTGCTCACATCGCTGCGGTGGGCACCCGAGGACGCCCGTTCATCTGGTGGCCCATCGAATCACGAGGCGCCGCACCCGCTCGGCCTCCTCGGGCGTCACGTTGGGGTCCACGACCCGGGCAGCGCCGACGGCTCGAAGCACCGACCGCGCACCAGCTCGGTCGACCTGGGAGAGCCACCGACGGACGAACGTGTGCCGGATGGCCCCGGCCGCGTGTCGTGTCCACCAAGGAGTCGTGAGCGTCGAGGTCGACATGATGATCCACGACATGGCCAGATCCGCGCGTGGATCACCCACAGCGGCGTTCGCCCAGTCGATGACGACGGGACCATCGGAGGAGAGGATCACGTTCTCGGGATGCAGGTCGAGGTGCAGCAGCCGATCGCCGGGGACCATCGAGGTGGCGAGCGCCCCGCCCGGGGGTCGGATCTGGTGGATCCGGTCGTGCAGCTCGGCCAGGGTGCGTGCAGCCTGCTCGAGTTCCCATGGCCGGCTCTGGAGCGTGTCGGCCATGGTCGGTCCGTCGATCCGATCGAGGATCATCACTGCGCCGTCGGCCGAGTGCACCTGGGGGACCGGCAGCCCGGCGCGGCGCGCCAGCTCCATCACCTCGGCCTCCCGCGTGTAGTCGACCGGTCGACGGGCCACCCTCGCGACCAGACCGGGACCAGCTTCGAAGATCTCCGCGGCGCGCCCTTCGGCCAGCTTGGTTCCCCACTTCACGCCTGCATCGTGGCACGGACCAGCGCGGTCGGGTCTGGGATCAGCTCGGACGCTGTGTGGATGCAGCGCTCAGGGGGGCGGAGAAGCGGGTCGACCAGTCGCTGCTGAGGACCGAGCGGAGCTCCTCGACGGGCATGGGATGGCTGAGCAGGAAGCCCTGAGCCCGGTCACAGCCCAGCTCCACGAGTCGTAGCAGCGTGTCGACATCCTCCACCCCCTCTGCCACCACCGCCAGGCCCAGGTTGTGCCCCAGGTCGATCACCGAGCGCACGATGGTGTCGTCTCCGTCGTCCCCGCCCATGGAGGCGACGAAGCTCTGGTCGATCTTGATCTCGTCGATCGGCAGGTCCCGCAGGTAGCTCAACGACGAGTAGCCGGTACCGAAGTCGTCGATGCTGAGCGAGAGGCCGAAGGCCTTGAGCCGCGTGAGCACGTCGTGGGCGAGCAGCGGGTCGTCCATCAGCAGGCTCTCGGTGATCTCCAGCGTGAGCCGCTCGCCGGGGAACCCCTCCTCCTCCAACAACGCTCCCAGCCAGTCGACCAGGTCGGGCTCGTAGAGGTTCCTGGCACTGACGTTGACCGCCACGTGCATGGTGTCGCCGTGGCCGTCGAGCTGGGACACCTGCTGGATGCTCTCGCGGATCACCCAGCGGGTCAGAGGCTGGATGACCCCCGACATCTCGGCCAGATCGATGAACTCGCCGGGTGGCATCAACCCGTGCTCCGGGTGCATCCACCGCAACAGCGCCTCGCTGCGGAGCACCTCGCCGGTGGAGAGGTCGATGGTGGGCTGGTGGTGCAGGATCAGCTGGTTGGCCGCGATCGCCTGGCGCAGCTCGCCCAGGAGGGTGAGCCGCCGGATGCTGGAGCGGTCGTCCTCTGGTGCGTACACCGCGAAGGACGTCCCGGCCCGCTTGGCGACGTACATGGCCACATCGGCACGCCGGGCGAGACCGTCGGCTTCGTCGCCGTGCTCGGGGTGGATGGCGATGCCGATGCTGGCGCTGACCTGGATGGTGACCCCGTCGACGTCGATCGGCTGTTCGACCAGGTCGGCGACCTTCGCCGCCACGGCCTCGGCCCCGGAGCGGGTGGCGTCGGTGGTGAGCAGGATCGCGAACTCGTCGCCGCCGAGACGGGCGATGGTGTCGGCCTCGCGGAGCGATTCGCGGAGGCGGCGCGCGATCACCGACAGCAACACGTCCCCGCTGTGGTGGCCGAGGGTGTCGTTCACCTCCTTGAAGTGGTTGAGGTCCAGGATCATGATCGCCACCGGCTCGTGCTCACGTTGCGCGTGGCTGAGCCCCTTGCGAAGGCGATCGTTCAACAGCACACGGTTGGGGAGCCCGGTGAGGGCGTCGTGCAGCGCCTGGTGCCGGAGTCGTGCCTGGACCCGCGCGCGGTCGGTGACGTCGTGGAGGGCCATCGCCACCGAATCGTGGGGGAGCGGAAAGGTGTGGACCGAGAACACCGGCGAGTCGGGCTCGGGGGACAGCGACATCTCGCTGTCGAACCCGATCCCGACCTCGATGGTCTCGACCAACCGGGCGGGGATCGGGCCGCCGCGGAGCACCGGGAAGGCCTCGGTGAGGCTCGCACCGATGTGGTCCCCGGCCCGCCGGCCCAGCAGTCGGGAGGCGGCGGGGTTGGCGGCGACGAGGGTGAGCGATCGCGGATCGTCGGGGTGGGCGAGGCTCGCCACGATGAGCGCGGTGTGGATGTGCTCGACGATGTCGCGGTAGTGGTTGAGCTCGGCCTCGGCCTGACGTTGGCGAGTGATGTCGATCACCAGACCACGCACCGCCAGACGCCGGCCGGTGGCGTCGCGATCGACCCTGACGTGGTCCCGCACGTGGACCACGTCGCCACCCCGGGCGATGAGCCGGTACTCGATCTGGCCACCGTCCCCGTGCCCGTCGACGATGGCCGCGAGCTCGTGCACCGCGCGGTGCTGGTCGGACGCGTGGATGTGGTGCAACCAGCCGTCGGTGGCGCTCAGATCCGCCACCCGGACCCCGAGGATCGCCTCGGTGTGTCCGGCGATGGTCAAGGTGACAGGTGGGGACAGGGTGGACTCCCACACGATGGCGTCGATGCCGTCGAGCAGGAGCTGGTGGTGGCTCCGCAGGCCTCGTTCTCCGTCGGCCACGTTGCCGACGACCACCGCGAGGATGAGCCCGGCGACGACGTAGATGGCCACCAGGTAGCTCTGGCCGCCTCCCGACGCCATCCCCGCGAGGAGGAGCACGACGGCGGAGATGGCGAGCGAGCGTTCGCAGACCCGACGTCCCGCAGCAGCCGACACCATCGCCAGGTTCGCCGTCATCACCACCGCGATCCCCGGTATCGCCCGAGGTTCGAGCAGGATCGTGAGGGCGGCGATCACCGAGTCGATCTCGATGAGTCGGTTGGTGAGCAGCGAGCGGTTCCGGTGTGACCAGTCGAGGGCTGCGGTGGTGGCCAGCCCACCGACCACGACGATCGCGGCCATGGCGAGGCGGTTCGACGGCGTCAGGGGCCCGAAGATCACCATCAGTCCGAGCAGCGGGATGCCCACGTAGCGGGACCAGAAGACCAGCCGCCACGGATCCTTGGCGCCGACGACGGCGATCTCGTCCTGGGCCGACCAGCCCGAGCGGGCGCGGGGCGAACCGGCAGCACCGGGGCGAGCGCCGGCGTGGTCTGTTGGATCGGGCACTGTCATCGGATGAAGCCGCCTGGGGTCGTGGCTCTGGTCCCATCGGATGGCGAGTGGTCGCTGTGAGCGATCCGGGCGAACAACCTCGGGGCCGGAGCCGGCCGTGTCCGGCGGGACTTGGTGACGAGGGGAGTCCCATCCCTACCATCGGGGCGACCGCACACCGTGGGGCCGGCGGCATCGCCGGCCATCCCTGCCTCGGAGGAACACCCGTGACGACCCATGACCGCCCGTTCGGCCGCTACCTCGAGGACTTCCAGGTGGGCGACATCTACCGCCACTGGCCGGGCAAGACGATCACCGAGGCCGACGACCACCTGTTCTGCATGATCACGATGAACCACCACCCGCTCCACACCAACACCTGGTTCGCCGAGCAGGAGACGGTGCACGGGAAGAACGTGGTGGTCGGCAACCTCGTCTACTCGCTGGTGCTGGGCATGAGCGTTCCCGACGTGAGCGGCGCGGCGATCGCCAACCTCGAGGTCGAGACCCTGTCGCACAAGAAGCCCACGTTCCACGGCGACACCATCTATGCCGAGACGAGGGTGCTGGAGGTCAAGGAGTCGTCCTCCAAGCCCGACCGCGGGATCGTCAGCGTCGAGACCAAGGGCCTCAACCAGCGGGGCGAGGAGGTCTGCTCCTTCCGCCGCAAGGTGATGGTCTGGAAGCGTGAGCACGCCCCCGAGCGGCAGCGGCCCTACGGTGACGAGATCTGGGAGTGACGTCTCCGGCGGTGGCCCGGTGACCCCCGATCAGCAACGGGTCATCGACTGGGGTCACCGCCATCTCAGCGACCTGCCGTGGCGGCGGACCCGCGACCCGTGGGCGGTGCTGGTGTCGGAGGTGATGGCCCAGCAGACCCAGGTCGCCCGCGTCGTCCCCAAGTGGGCGGCGTTCCTCGACCGGTGGCCCGATCCGGCATCCTGTGCGGCCGCGCGCCTCGGTGAGGTGCTCGAGCTGTGGTCCGGCCTCGGCTACCCGCGCCGGGCGCGGCACCTGCACCGCGCCGCCGGGCTGATCGTCGACCGGCACGGGGGAGCCGTGCCCGAGGATCGCGACGCGCTGCTGGCGTTGCCCGGTGTCGGCCCCTACACGGCGAGCGCGGTGCTGGCCTTCGCCTTCGAGCACGACGTCGGCGTGGTCGACACCAACATCGCCAGGGTCCTCGCCCGTTGGCACGGACACCGGCTGACCGCGAACCAGGCGCGGGCGGCAGCGGCGGCCGCGGTCCCCGACGGCCACGGCTGGTGGTGGAACCAGACGCTGATGCATCTGGGATCGACCATCTGTGGTCCGAGGGAGCCCCGATGCGACGAGTGCCCCGCCGAGGCGTGCTGCACCTGGCGGACCGCCGGCAACCCGCCCCCTGACCCGGCCACCGGCTCGGCGCTGGTGAGCGGCCGCCAGGCCCCCTTCGCCGGATCCGACCGCCAGGCCCGCGGGCGCCTCCTGGCGGCGGTCGCTGATGCCGCGGTGCCCGCCGATGACGTCGCCCGCGCCGCAGGTCTCCCCTCGGACCCGGCCAGAGCGGAACGGGTCGCCCGATCCCTGGTCGCCGACGGGCTGATCGCCCGCGACGCGGACGGCGCGCTGCGCCTCCCCTGATCAGCGGCGGTCCGAACCCCGGGTGCCGTCGCGCCCCGGGGTCGGTCAGGTCTCGCCGAGGAACTCCAGGATCACGGCGTTGGCCAGCTCGGGCCGTTCGAGGTGGAGGAAGTGCCCCGCCCGTTCGACCACCACCATCTGTGAGTCCGAGCCGGCGAGAGACCCTTGGATCCCCTCGGCCACGCTGGGGGCGATGCAGCCGTCATCGAGCCCGTGCAGGTAGAGGGTGGGCTGTGACGGCATCTGTCCGGTGGCCTGCTGGGCGGCGTCGTAGACCGGCGACCGTGGCCCATCGCCGAGGGTCGCCCGGTAGTAGCCGAGCGCAGCGGCGAGGTTCGCGGGATCGCGCATGGCGTCCTTGACCCGGGGGAGGTCGTCGGACGCGTCGTAGCCCGGTGACCAGTCGGCCCAGAGCCGGTCGATGAAGGCCAGGTCGTTCATGGGAACGACCACGTCGGCCAACCCGTGCTGGAAGAAGAACATGTACCAGGACAACCGCAGCTGGTCGTAGTCGAGGAAGGCGTTGGCCAGCGCACCCCCCGGTGGAACCGCCGCACCGACCACCTTGGACCAGCGGTCGGGTTCGAGGCTCGCAGCGCCGTAGGTGGCCACCGCGCCCCAGTCGTGGCCGATGATCACCGAATCGGCACCGCCCCCGAGCGCCTCGTGCAGGGCACAGGCGTCGGCGGCCAGCGCGCCGGTCTGGTAGACGCCGTCGTCGGGAACCGACGTGGGTGCGTACCCGCGCATGAACGGAGCCACCGCCCGGTAGCCGGCCTCGGCCAGCTCGGGAAGGAGGTGGCGCCACGTCCACGCGCAGTCGGGGAACCCGTGCAGGCACAGAGCGAGGGGTCCCTCGCCCGCGTCGAGATATGCGAAGTCGACCCCGTTGGCCGACACCTCACCGTGGCTGATCGTCATGGTCCGCGACTCTAGGGGAGGGACCCGCCCCGCGTAGGCTGAGACTTCAGTCACACGTTGTGAGCCCGGGCGGGACGTTCCGTTACGCTCGCCCCCGAAGGGGGAGTCCGTGGTCAATGTGACGTTCTTCGGGGTACGTGGATCGACACCGTGTCCGAGTCCCGCGAACGCGCGCTATGGCGGCAACACCGCCTGCGTCGTGGTCGACCGGCCCGGAGCCGAGCGCGACACCGAGCACGGGTCGCATCCGATCATCTTCGACATCGGCACCGGCCTGCGCTCCTACGGCGAGACCGTGCCCGCCGACGTCGACTTCCGGGGTTCGGCCTTCGTCACCCACCTGCACTGGGACCACGTCCAGGGCCTGCCGTTCTTCCTCCCCACCCTCCGGCCCGGTGGCGTGCTCGACGTCTACGGTCCCCCGCCCGAGCCGGGCACCAGCCTCGGCGAGGCGTTCGCCGCGTTCATGCGCCCGCCGTACTTCCCGGTCACCATCGCCGACCTCAAGGGCGACATCTCGTTCCACGACTTCGCCGCCAGCACCGTCTCGATCGGCGACGCCACCATCACCGCCGCGCCGGTCCCCCATGTGGGGGTCACCAACGGCTACCGGCTCGACTGGGCGGGGGTGTCGGTCGCCTACGTCAGCGATCACCAGCAGCCCGACGACCAGTCCTTCGAGGTCGACCAGGGCGTGCTCGACCTGTGTCGCGACGTCGACCTGTTGATCCACGACGCCCAGTACACCGCCGACGAGTTCGCCGCCAAGTGCGACTGGGGCCACTGCACCGTCGACTACGCGGTGCAGGTCGCGAACCAGTGCGGTGCCCGCCGTCTGGCGCTGTTCCACCACGACCCCATGCACGACGACGGCTGGCTCGACTGCCTGCTCGGTGCCGCGCGCACACTGGCTGCGCCCGACCTCGAGGTCATCGCGGCCTACGAGGGCCTCACCATCGCACTCAGCTGATCGGAGCCGTTGCCCGTGACCACCGACGATCCCGTGTCGTTCGACCCACTCGAGCTGCGCCGCGCCTTCGGCAACTTCCCCACGGGTGTGACCGTGGTGACCGCCGCCCCCGACGGCGAGCCGACCGGCATGACGGTGGGCTCGTTCTTCTCGGTGTCGCTCGACCCCCCGTTGGTCGGGCTGTGCGCCGACAAGGGATCGAGCTCATGGCCCCGGATCGCTCCCGCCAACTGCTTCGCGGTGAACTTCCTGGCCGACGACCAGGCCGAGGTGAGCAACCACTTCGCCAGTCGCATCCACGACAAGTTCGAAGATGTCGCCTGGCGGCCGGCGAGCACGGGGTCACCGCTGCTCGAGAACGTGATCGGCTGGGTCGATTGCGTCACCGAGCAGACCGTCGACTCGGGCGATCACTGGATCGTCATCGGCAGGGTCGTCGACCTGGCGATCGAGCGCGAAGCCGATCCCCTGGTGTTCTTCCGGGGCGGCTACGGCTCGTTCCGTCCGGTGGACTGATCCATGGTCCTCTACGCCGTCGGCGACCAGGAACCCCGAATCGACCCCACCGCCTATGTTCATCCCGATGCCGTGGTGATCGGCGACGTCACCATCGGCGCCGAGTCGTCGGTGTGGCCCGGGGCGGTGCTGCGCGGCGACGACGGTGGCATCGTCATCGGCGATCGCACCTCGATCCAGGACAACTCGGTGCTGCACACCACCGCCGAGTCCCCGACCAGGATCGGCTCGGACTGCGTGATCGGCCACATCGTCCACCTCGAGGGGTGCACGATCGAAGACGGCGCGCTGGTGGGTTCCGGATCGGTCGTGCTGCACCGGGCGATCGTGCGATCGGGCGCGCTCGTCGGTGCCAACGCGGTGGTCCCCAACGACATGGAGGTGCCCGCGGGCGCCATGGCGCTGGGCGTTCCCGCCAAGCTGCGACACGACGCGGTCGATCCGAGCCAGATCAGCAGCGGTGTCGAGTCCTATGTCGCTCGCGGCAAGCGCTACGCCGCCGAGCTTCGACGCCTCGACTGAGGCCCCATCTCCCCTCCGGCGAACTTGTGAACGGTTTCCGACCACATCGGTCGGTTTCGCTTCACAGATCGGATCAGGTGGCCGAGCTCAGCGGCTGTAGGTGCGCGGGGCCCGGTACGAGCTGCCGATCTCGGGGCGACCGCGGCGCGAGGTCCACCGCCACTGCACCGAGATCCGCCCGTCGGCCACACCCGGGGCGGCGGGCACCGAGTGCTCCCAGCGGGCCTGGCAGGCCCCGCCCATGACGACGAGGTCGCCCCGGCCGGGGGAGAGGTCGACGAGGGCGCCCTTCGCCGCTGCCTCGTGGTCCCACCGGTTGGGTCGTGGCCGGAGATGGAACGGCCGTCGGGCGCCGAGCACCAACAGCGCGATCACGGTGTCGTCGAGCCACCGCATGTCGCGGTCGCGGTGGAACGCCATCATGTCGTCACCATCGCGATAGTAGGCCAGACCCGGGCGGCCGAACTGGACCCGGTAGTGGTGTTGCAGGGTGCGCTGGGTGGCGGCGATCGCCGGGTGCGTCGGGACCCCGTCGGCGAAGCGACCGCCCAGGCGCGGCTCGTCGACCCACCGCTCGTAGCGCCACAGCCGACCCTGGCGCCAGGGCACCGAGTCGCGGACCGCCTGGTACACCTCGTCGGGCTCGGCCAGCCAGCCCCGTGCCAGATCGACCCAGGCCGACCCGTCGAGCCAGGTCCGCTCCAGCTCGACCCCGGCGAGGCCCCCGGTGTCGGCAGGCGATGTCACCACGGGACCACCGTACCGGTGGACCGACCATGGCGGGTACCGTCACATCATGGAACTCGGACGGGTGGGGATCTGGACCTTTGCGCTCGACCTGCAGCCCGCGTCGGCCAGCGCCGAAGCGGTCGCCGAGCTCGAGTCGCTCGGCTACGGCACCATCTGGGTGCCCGAGGCGGTCGGGCGCGAAGCGCTGACCAACGCCGGGCTGCTGCTGTCGGCAACCGAGCGGGCGGTCGTCGCCACCGGCATCGCCAGCATCTGGATGCGTCACCCCATGGCCGCGGCCGCGGGCTGGAAGACCCTGAACGAGGCCTACGACGGGCGCTTCCTGATGGGGCTGGGTGTGAGCCACGCCCCATCGGTCGACCAGATGCTGGGCCAGACCTGGGACCGACCGCTCGAGCGGATGCGTGCCTATCTCGACGCCATGGACGAGGCGGTGTTCTTCGCCGCCCAGCCGGCGGTGCCGCCGTTGCGGATGCTGGCCGCGCTCGGACCCCGGATGCTCGATCTGGCCCGCGAACGGGCACTCGGTGCGCATCCGTACTTCGTGCCCGTCGACCACACGGCCTTCGCCCGCGAGCGCCTGGGAGCGGGGCCCGTGCTCGCTCCCGAACAGGCCGTGCTGCTCGAGACCGATGCCGACACGGCCCGCACCCTGGCCCGCTCGCACATGGCCGGCTACCTCCAGCTGCCCAACTACGCGAAGAACCTGCTGCGGATGGGGTTCACCGAGGACGACCTCGCCGGCGGCGGAAGCGATCGTCTCGTCGACGCCGTCGTGGCGTGGGGCGATGTCGATGCGATCGCCGAGCGGGTCCGGGCCCACCACGAGGCCGGGGCCGACCACGTGTGCATCCAGGTGATCGACAGCGATGCGACCGCGTTGCCGATGGACGCCTGGCGGCGGCTCGCCCCGGCGCTGGTCGGCTGAGCGCGGCCCGGCGCGGTACGGGGCACCGCCCCCGCAAACTCGATTGTTCGTGCCCGGGACCCGATCGTTAGACTCTGGAAGCAATTGCTGCCGGGGCGGACGATCAACGAGGGGACGAGCTCATCACGACCGCGGAACCACTGACCACCCGAGCGGGGTGGTCGCTGCTCGCCGAGCGGGTCAGGATCCAGAAGCGGGGCATCGCCCTCGGCGTGGTCATCGGGATCTTCTGGACCATCGGCAAGGTGACGGTCCCGTGGGTGGTCCGCCAGGGCGTCGACCGGGGCATCGAGACCCAGCCTCCCGACCTGTCCCAGATCCGCTTCTGGGCGCTGATGGTGCTCGTGGCCGGCGGGACCTCGGCCGTCTTCGCCGGAGCGCGGCGGTACCAGGCGTTCCGCGAAGCGCGCCGCACCGAGGCCGCGCTGCGCGACCAGGTGTACGCCCACATCCAGCGGCTGCACTTCGCCTACCACGACCACACCCAGGCCGGTCAGCTGATGAGCCGGGGCAACACCGACCTCCAACAGGTCCAGCAGGTCGTCGTGATGATCCCCATCACGATCTCCAACGCCCTCACCGTCAGCGCCGTGACCGTGATCCTCTTCACCATCGACCCGATCCTCACCCTCTTCGCCCTGGGTGCGCTACCCCTGGTGAACATCCTCGGTCGCAAGTTCTCCACCAACCTGTTCCCCAACGTCATGCGCATCCAGGAGGAGTCGGCGCAGCTGGCCTCGGTCGTCGACGAGACCGTGCAGGGGATCCGGGTCGTGAAGGGCTTCGGTGCCGAACGGGCCCAGTCCCAGCGTCTCGGAACCGAGGCCGGCGACGTCTTCGACGCCGCCATGGACGCCTCGAGGGTGCGGGCGAAGTACCTCCCCGCCATAGAGCTGATGCCCAACGTCGGCCTCATCGCCGTGCTCGCCTACGGCGGCCACCAGGTGCTCAACGGCAACCTCACCATCGGCACCCTGCTGCAGTTCAACCTCTATGTCGTGCTGCTGATCCAGCCGCTGCGGATGTTGGGCATGATCATCGCCCAGGCCCAGCGGGCAGCAGCAGCGGGCGCCCGCGTCGCCGAGGTGCTCTCCACCGCGCCGCGCATCGTCGATCCCGCCCATCCGACCTCGTTGCCCTCGGCCGGGCCCCACCTCGGTGCGGTCACCTTCGACCGGGTCGGCTTCTCGTACGCGAGCGGTGAACGGGTGCTCGACGGGCTCGACCTGCACATCGAGGCTGGTGAGTCGGTGGCACTCGTCGGGCCGACCGGGGCCGGCAAGAGCACCATCGCCCGGCTCATCCCCCGCTTCTACGACGTGGAGGAGGGTCGCGTCCTCATCGACGGCGTCGATGTTCGCGACGTGCCGCTGGCCGAGCTCCGCCGTGCCGTCGGCATCGTCTTCGAGGACACCTTCTTGTTCTCCGACACCATCGCCGCCAACATCGCCTTCGCCGACCCCAACGCTCCCGAGGAGCAGATCGAGCGAGCGGCGCGCCTGTCGGGCGCCCACGAGTTCATCACCGAACTGCCCTTCGGCTACCTCACCGAGATCGGCGAGCGGGGTTTCTCGCTGTCGGGGGGCCAGCGCCAGCGCATCGCCATCGCCCGGGCGATCCTCGCCGACCCCCGGGTGCTGATCCTCGACGACGCCACCTCGTCGGTCGATCCCACCAAGGAGCACGAGATCCGCGACGCCCTCGGCGAGGTGATGGCCGGTCGCACGACCGTCGTGATCGCCCACCGCCCCGCCACCATCGCCCTGGCCGACCGGGTCGTGCTCCTCGACGGTGGCCGCATCATCGCCGAGGGCTCCCACGACGAGCTCCTCCGCACCAGCGCTCGCTACCGCGAGGTCCTCGCCGCCATCGAGGCACCGGGTGAACTGACCGGGGAGCCACAGCAGTGAGGGGTGTTCCCGCCGGCATCGACGAGGCCGACAAGCTCGACGCCGAGCAGGCCAAGCACGTGATCCGCCGGGCCCTGGCGATGATGGGTCCGTACCGGCGGCGGCTGTGGACCGCCATCGGGCTGATCGCCACCTACACCACCTGCATCCTGCTCGGGCCCCGCCTGGTCGGCTGGGCGATCGACTCGGGGATCACCCCGCGCGACGCCGGGGTGCTCAACACGGCGATCGGGCTCTATGTCGTGGTGGCCATCGTTCACTACCTGGCCCAACGCAACGCCATCGTGAGCCTGGCCACGGTGGGCGAGAGCTTCCTGCGCGACATCCGTCTGCGGGTGTTCGCCCACCTGCAGCGCCTCTCGATGCCGTTCTACGACCGCGAGAAGGCGGGCGTGATCATCTCCCGCATGACCTCCGACGTCGACGCCATGCAGGAGCTGGTGCAGGTGGGCCTGCTCCACTTCGTCTCGGCGATCATGTTGCTCGGCATCGCCCTGGTGTGGCTGACGGTCACCTCGTGGCAGCTGATGTTGGTCTGTGTCGTGGCCGTCCCCTTCGTGGTGATCGCCAGCGTGAAGTTCCAGCGCGACTCCAACCGGGCGTACCTGATCGTCCGCGACCGGATCGGCAACACCCTCTCGCGCCTCCAGGAGGGCATCGCCGGGGTTCGGGTCATCCAGGCCTACGGCCGCCAGGAGGTCGAGGCCGGACGCTTCGCCTCCGACAACCGCGAGCTCTACGACGCCCACATGGAGTCGGTCAAGGTTCAAGCCTGGTACGTGCCGGTCATCGAGTTCGCCGGCTACTTCACCACCGCCATCGCGCTGGGCATCGGCGGCTGGATGGTCACCGAGGACATCGTCACCATCGGCGTGGTGGCGTTCTTCGTCCTCACCCTGTCGAACCTGTTCGAGCCGATCCAGCAGCTCAGCCAGCTGTTCAACCAGCTCCAGTCCTCGGGTGCAGCGTTGCAGAAGCTGTTCGAGCTCCTCGACACCGAGGTCGACATCGAGGAACGGCCCGGTGCGATCGACCTGCCGGCGAGCGGCGACATCGAGGTCGACGGCGTGTCGTTCCGCTACAGCCCCGACGGCGAGGAGGTGCTCGCGGACGTCAACCTCACCATCTCCGCCGGCGAGCGCCTGGCCCTGGTGGGCCCGACCGGTGCCGGCAAGTCGACCCTCGCCAAGCTCATCGCCCGCATGTACGACCCGGTTGGCGGCTCGATCCGCATGGGCGGGGTCGACCTGCGCGACGCCACGCTGCGGTCGCTGCGCGAGCAGATCGTGGTGGTCCCCCAGGAAGGGTTCCTGTTCCACGGAACGGTGCTCGACAACGTGCGGCTGGCGCGGCCCGAGGCGAGCGCCGCCGAGGTGCTGGCCGCGCTGGAGTCGCTCGGTGTCCGCGAGCGGTTCGAGGCCTTCCCCGAAGGTCTCGACACCGAGGTCAACGAACGCGGCTCGCGTCTGTCGGCGGGCGAGAAGCAGCTCGTGTCGCTGGCCCGGGCAGCCCTGGTCGACCCGGCGGTGCTGGTGCTCGACGAGGCGACCTCCAGCCTCGACCCCGGCACCGAGGCGCTCGTCGAGCAGGCCATGGAGGTGCTGATGCGAGGTCGCACGGTCATCGTCATCGCCCACCGCCTGTCCACCTCCGAGCGGGCCGATCGGGTGGGCGTGGTCACCGAGGGGACCCTGCGCGAGCTCGGCACCCACGACGAGCTGGTGGCCGCCGGTGGCCACTACGCCGGCCTCTACGCCACCTGGGCCGGGGGGCTGTCGAGCAGCACCGAGTGAGCCGCCGCCCCAGCGGCCCGCGGCGGCTGCGTCGCCGGTCAGCTGTGGGCTCGTCTGCGCTTGGCCTCGTACATGGCGAGGTCGGCGCGGTGCAGGAACTCCTCGGCGGAGTCATCGGCGGGCCCCAGGCTGGTGCCCACGCTGGCGCCGACGCGGTACTCCTCGGCGTCGTCGACGATCGGGGTGTTGGCGATGGCGTGGGTGACCCGTTCGGCGACGGCGGTCAGCACCTCGGGATCGGAGAGCCGAGGACAGATCACCACGAACTCGTCGCCGCCGTAGCGTCCGACGACGTCCTCGGCCCGAATGACCGAGGCCAGACGTTGTGCCACCGCAACGAGCACGTGGTCGCCCGCCTGGTGGCCGTGGTGGTCGTTGACCGCCTTGAACCCGTCGAGGTCGATGAACACGACCCCGATGTCGGTGCGTCCCGGACTGCGCTCGCAGAGGTCGCGGACGATCTGTTCGAGGCTGTGGCGGTTGGGCAGTCCCGTGAGCGGGTCGTGCGCGGCGCGGTGAGCGAGGCCTTCGGAGCGGAGGTGCAGCTCGGTGATGTCCTCGATCGAGCCGACGTGTTCGAGGATCCGTCCGTCGGAGGCGAAGATCGGTTGGGATCGCGCCATCACCCACCGCAGGGTCCCGTCGCTGGTCAGCATCCGGTGGGTGGACTCGAACGGCTCGCGCCGGAGCAGTGCCTCTTGGACCCGCGTGTAGACCACGTCCTGGTCCTCGGGGTGGACGAATCGGAAGACCGACTCGCCGGTGCTCTCGCCGATCTCGTAGCCCGCGATCTCCTCCATCCGGCGGTTGGCCCAGAAGAGGATGCCGTCACGATCCACGCGGAAGACCCCGATCGGCAGGGCCGAGGTGACCGACCGGAAGCGGGATTCGCTGCGTTGCAGCTCCTCGATCACGGCGGTGAGCTCGCTGACGTCGCTCAGAATGCTGACGAACCGGATGTCCCCCTCCATCGGCTGGTCCAAGCAGCGAACGGTGAGCGCGAGCGCCTGGTACCGCGTGTTGGAGGGCCGGACCCGCACCGTGGCCTCGTCGCCATCGGCGATGGTGGTGAGCACGGCCGCGGCGAGCGGACGATCGTCGGGATGGATGAGCGCCTGGACCTGCTCGAGCCCGATGGGGAACCGATCCCAGCATCCGGAGATCTCCCGCCACCGCCGGTTCGCGTAGAGGACCCGCCCCGCCCCGTCGGAGTAGGACAGTCCCACCGGGGCGAGGTCGATCAGGGGGTGGCCGTCCACCGCCATGTCAGCGACCACTCCGCTTGGCCTCGTACATGGCGAGGTCGGCCCGGTGCAGCAGCTCGTGCACCGAACCGGCGCCGGGCCCGATCGCGGTACCGATGC
>JBKGZW010000224.1:0-4281 GCA_046543225.1 Acidimicrobiales bacterium | reverse complement strand
AGGCCACCACCGCGTTGGCCGCCGAGGCCAGGGCCTGGGGTTCGACGCTGAACACGTGGCGAGGTGTTCCCGCTGCGGCCCACACCACCTCGTGGCCCAGCAGATCCTCGTCGCAGAACACTCGCAACGGTGCGGCGTGGCCGACCGGCGGCACCCCGCCGATGGGATAGCCCGTCGCCGCCCGGACGGTGTCGGCCCCGACGCGCCCGACCTCGGTGCCCCCGGCCGCGGCCGCCAGCTTGTCCTCGTCGAGGCGGTTGGTTCCGCTCACGAGGGCGAGCACGACCTCGTCGTCGACCGAGAACACCAGCGACTTCACGATCTGGCCGACCGAGGCCCCGATGGCTGCTGCCGCGTCGTCGGCGGTGCGGGTGCCCTCGGGGAACTCGCGTATCTCGACCTCGAGCCCGAGGGCGCGAGCGGCGTGGGCGACCCGGTCGGCGTTGGGGTGGCTCATGGTGCACCTTGGAGATGTCGTTGGCGGTCGAGCCAGCCGAGCAGCACGGCGATGGCCCGCGGGTCGTGGCGAAGCTGATGGCCCGCACCCTGGATGATGCGAAGCTCGGCCGAGCCATGGGCGTCTGCGGTGACCCGGGCATCGAACACCGGAACCGACTCGTCCTCGGATCCGTGCACGAGCAGCAGCGCCCTCGGCGCGAGCTCCGCCGCCGACGCCACTGCGCGGATGCGACGCAGGTCGCGTGACCACTGCTCGATCGAGGGCGGGTAGTTCGCCGTGGTGATGGCGTCCTGTTCACGGGCGTGATCGAGCAACCGGCGAGGGTGGCTGGCCCAGTCGTCGAAGTCGGCGGGAGCGGCCATGGCCGCCACTCCGGCGATGCGTTCGTCGATCGCGGCCGCGCAGATGCACAGCGCTCCCCCGGTGCCGAATCCCACCGCCCACACCTGATCGACGCGTGGGTGTTCGTGTAGCTGTTCGAACGCGCCGAGGGTGTCGCGGAGCCATCCGCCGAGCGAGAAGTCTCCCTGGGAGGTGCCACACCCCCGATAGGTGAAGCACAGCGCGGCCCAGCCCATCTCGTTGGCCAGACGGTCGGCAAGCTCGGGGTAGGTCCTGGCCGAGTTGGCACCACCGCCGATGCCGGCGGGGAACCCGTGACAGATCACGACCCCGGGCAGGGCCCGAGCCCCGCTCCCGGGCGGGAGCGCGAGGTGGCCCACCAGCTCGTTGCCGTCGACGGTGAAGCGGTGTTCGGTCACGCGTCGGCGGTCTGGCGCCCTTCCTGGTGACCGCGCCAGAGCCGGTAGCCCCGGTTGCGGGCCTCGGCGAGGGAGTCGGGTCCGAAGCAGATGTAGCGCTGGGACCTCATCAGCTCGTCGATGCGGTCGGGATCGACGTCGTCGGCGTCGAGGTCGTAGACGACCTGTGACCGCTTGTCGCCGACGAACCGGTGGTCCTCGAAGCGAGTGGGGCGTTCCATGCCGTCAGCTTAGAAGCCCGGGGCCGGCGTGGTGAACGACGCGAGAAGGGGAGGCCCGCAGGCCTCCCCTTCCCACTTCGTACTGGATGAACCCGGACGACGTTTGCTACCAGGCGGGACCAGTTCCCGGCCGTCGGCTCCGAGGGTGGATGGCGGAGATTCGCCAGGGGTCCAGCGGGCCGTCTAGCGGCCAGCCACCTCCGAGGTCCCAGAAATCATGTGACTACTCAGCTGGACCACCTCCTTTCTTCGGTACCGACACAATAGCGAACGCGGAGCCACGTGTGCGATCACCTTTTCGATGAGCATCGGACCGCCCTCGCGCAGTCTGGTCACCACCGATGGCGCATGTGACACCTGGTCGTGACCAGACTCCGGGTCAGGCGGATCGGCCGGGGTCGTCGGGTCCCTCGACGGGGCCACCCACCGCCCCGATGGCCTCGAAGTAGGCCAGCTGGGCCTCGATCACGGCGTCGACCGCCACCCGATCGATGGCGAAGTCGACTCGAGCCGCCCGCTCGAGCACGTAGTCCGCCGCGGCGTGGGGATCGATCACCGCCGCGGGGGAATCGACGACGGCATCACCTGCAGTGGTGGCGACCCCCCGGGAGTGCAGGTAGTCGTGGAACAGGCGCAACACCCGGCTCACGTCGTCGTAGCTCAGTTCGGCGGTGAGGTCGCTGGGAAGGGCCTCGGCCACGAAGTCCAGCGCCTGGTCGGGTTCGTAGACCGCCCGCTCGGGTGTCCGTGCCAGGTTGGAGGTGACCTGGCCGACCGCCACCGCCGCCATGACGAACACGATCACGACCCCGATCACGATGATGGCCACACCCAGCACGGGGGCGATCGTACCGGCTCGCCCCGACCCCGGACGCGCCGGTGGCGCAGCCACGAGGACTGCGCCACCGCGTCCGGCCCGAGCCGGGAGATCCGTGGATCAGATGCCGATGCGCTGGGCGAGCAGCTCGCGGTGGTAGGCCGGATCGCCGAAGAGCAGCTCGGAGGACTTGGCCCGCTTGAAGTAGAGGTGGGCCGGGTGCTCCCAGGTGAAGCCGATGCCACCGTGGATCTGGATGTTCTCGGCCGAGGCGTGGAAGTAGGCCTCGGAGCAGTAGGCCTTGGCCAAGCTGGCGACGGCGGGCAGCTCGTCGTTGAGCTCGGAGGCGCACCATCCGGCGTAGTAGGCGGCAGAGCGGGCCGACTCGACCTCGAGGAGCATGTCGGCGCACTTGTGCTTGATGGCCTGGAACGAACCGATGGGCCGGCCGAACTGCACGCGGTCCTTGGCGTACTGGACCGACATGTCGAGACACTCCTGGGCGCCGCCGACCTGCTCGGCGGCGAGGGCCACCACGGCGAGGTCGAGGATCTGGGCGATGGCGTCCCAGGCCAGATCGTCGGCGGACACGAGGGTGGCCGGGGTGTTGTCGAAGGTGAGCTTGGCCTGCTTGCGGGTCTGGTCCATGGTGGCCAGCGGGGTGCGGGTGAGGCCCGAGGCGTCGCCGTCGACGGCGTAGATGCCGAGGCCCTTGCCGGTCTTGGCGACGACGAGGATGAGGTTGGCGGTGTGGCCGTCGAGGACGAACATCTTCTCGCCGGTGAGGGTGTCGCCGGAGGCTTCGAGGGTGACGCCCTCCTCGTCCCACCGGCCGTTGGACTCGGTGAGGGCGAGCGTGGCGATGGTCTCGCCCGAGGCGATGCCCGGCAGGTGCGACTTCTTGGCGTCGTCGGTGCCGGCCTGGAGGAGCGCGTTGGTGGCGAGGGCGACGGTGGAGAAGTAGGGGGCGCACAGCAGCCGCTTGCCCATCTCCTCGAGCACGACGATGAGCTCGACGTAGCTGTAGCCCTGGCCGCCGTACTCCTCGGGGATGATGAGGCCCTGCAGACCCATCTCCTGGCCCATCTGGGTCCAGACCTTGGGGTCGTAGCCGTCCTCGGTCTCCATCAGCTCGCGAACGGTGGCCTCGGGAGACTTGTTCTCGAGCCACTGCCGGGTGATGCGCCGGAGCTCTTCCTGCTCCTCGCTGAATGCGAAGTTCACGTGCTCCCCCTTCTGGGATCTGTCGTGCCGGGCGGTCTCCCGGTTCGGTGCACAAGCTAGGGAGGCTGGCCACGGCGTGCCACTCGAGATGTGTACACCGGTGCTACGCTCCGGCACCGTGGACGCCGCCGCCGAACATGCCCGCGACCGCATCGCCATCCGCGAGCTCCGCAACCAGGTGGCATCGGTGGTACGCCGTGCCGGTGCGGGCGAACGCATCGTGATCACCGTCGACGGCCGTCCCGTCGCCCAGCTCGGCCCGCTCAGCACCGACGACACGCCGACCCTCGATGATCTCGTCGCCGCCGGGCTGGCCCGCGCCCCGCGGCGCCACGACCGCCCCGAACCACCCGAGCCGATCGACCCCCCGATCGATGCCCGCACCGGCACCGTGCTCGAAGAGCTCCGGGGGAGCTGAGCGATGACCCTCGCCGTCGATGCATCGGCACTGATCAAACGGTACGTGCGCGAGCCGGGGCGTGACCTGGTGCTCGACGCGATGGCCGAGGATCAGGTGTGGTGCGCGTCGGCGATGGCTCGGACCGAGGCCTTGGTGGCCCTGCACCGCGTGGCGATGGGGCGCCATCAGCAGCGCCAGCTCTGGGCGGCCCTGCGCGAGGACTGGGATGCGTTCGTGGTGGTTCCGGTCGATGAGCAGTGCCTGGCTCGGGCAGTCGAGATCGGTGCCGCCTACGGGGTCCGCAGCGTCGATTCGGTGCACCTGGCCGCCGCCGACCGCCTCCCCCGCCCGGTGCGCTACCTCACCTTCGACCGCCAGCAGATCCCCGCTGCGGCGTC
>JBKGZW010000223.1:0-4282 GCA_046543225.1 Acidimicrobiales bacterium | reverse complement strand
CTGCTGGGCCGCCTGTGGCCCGACGTCGAACCCCTGGCGTTCCTCGGCCGCTGAGCAGCCCGTCGGTCCGCCCCATCGGTGGTCCGGTCACAATGGGTGGATGAGCCTCGATCGGGTCAGCGTGGTCACGCCGGTGTTCAACCGACCGGACTTGGTCGTCGAGGCGGTCGAGAGCGTCCTCGACCAGGCGGGGGTCGAGGTCGAGGTGGTCGTGGTCGACGACGGATCGACCGACGACACCCCTGAGGTGGTCGATCGCCTGGCCCGCGACCCCCGGGTCAGGGCGCTCCATCAACCCAACCGGGGTCCCGCGGCGGCTCGCAACGCGGGGGTCGCCGTCTGCTCGGCACCGTGGCTCACGTTCCTGGACTCCGACGACCTCATGCTCTCGGGACGCCTCCGCCGCCAGCTCGACGTGCTGGCCGACACATCCCGGGCCAGCGCCGTGATCGGCCTCGGCAGGATCCAGGTCGATCCAGGTGTCGAGCTCCCGGTCGAGATCGCGGGTCGAGCTCCTGACGATCGGGAAGCGTCCCCGTACACGATCTCGATGCTGTTGGCCCGCTCCCTGTTCGATGAGCTCGGGGGGTTCGACGAGTCGCTACGGGTCGCGGAGGACTCCGACTTCCATGCCCGGTTGGTGGCGGCCGGCCACCGGGTCCACAAGCTCGACGAGCCGCTGTTCGTGCGGCGGATCACCGGCGACAACCTGATCTATGGCATCGACCACCGCCGGGAGATGTTCGACCTGATCCGGCGTCGACGGCCCGGTGCGGGTTGACCCCGACTGGCGACGGGCCGAGGCGCATCCTCTACCATTTTCCCGAACCAGCCACGACTGAGTAGGAGCACGACGTGGGCGACACGCGATACCGGCTCAACGCACCGGCGGTCGCGGCGGAGGAGCTCGACGGCGAGGTGATCGCCATCAACATGTCGACCGGCGTCTACTACAGCATGACGGGATGGTCGGCGTGGGCGTGGTCCGCCCTCACGTCGGGGATGGCACCCACCGAGGTCGGAGCGATCCTGTCCGATCACGGCGCACAGGACG
Source organism: Acidimicrobiales bacterium (assembly GCA_046543225.1). GTDB lineage: Bacteria > Actinomycetota > Acidimicrobiia > Acidimicrobiales > SKKL01 > SKKL01. Next base: position 3,228 of record JBKGZW010000223.1, on the reverse strand, counting down.
GGCAGACCGCCGCCGCGGGCTTCGCCGACGAGTTGGTCGACGAGCGGCTGGTGGTCGAGCGTGCCCCTGGCGTGGTCCCGGATCCGGGACCGGCCGGGCCACCGGACGCCCCGGTCGACGACCTGGTCCTCCAGCGGTTCACCGACATGGAGGACCTCATCCTCCTCGACCCGGTTCACGATGTCGACACCACGGCAGGCTGGCCCAGGCCCGCTCCGGTCGAGTGACCGACGAACCCACCGACGGGTTGACAGCCGAGCTCCAGCGGTCGTGGGAGGTCGCGTCGACGGTCACCGAGGTCGTCGACCGAGCGGCGTCGATCGCGGGGCTCACCTTCCGTGCCACCGCAGTGGGCGACGAGGTCCTCGATCGCATCTGGCCGGCGCTCGATCACCACCAGGGATCCACGAGCGAGCCGGATCTCACGCTACGGCTGTGGGAGCTCGGGTCGACCGACGCACCAAGACCATCGCTGCCCACCGCCCTGTTCACCGACGACGGGCGGTTGAAGCACCATGGCGATCTGGGCGAGGTGCGTGTCCACTTCGACCCCGACAGCCAGATGCTGGTCGCCTTCGATCGCCGGACAGGGCTCGCCTGGTGCTGTGTGGAGGCCATGTCCGAGATCACCTGGTGGGAGCGGGCGGCCCCCTTGCGCCGGCTGTTCGCGTGGTGGCTGGAGCACCATGGCCGTCCGATGATCCACGCCGCCGCGGTCGGCAGTCCCGACGGAGCGGTCCTGCTCGCGGGTCCCAGCGGGTCGGGCAAGTCGACCACTGCGCTGACGGCGGCTCGGGCAGGTCTGGGGTACCTCGACGACGACCACACGGTGATCAGCTGCGAGCCGTCGCCGTGGGTCTACTCCCTCTTCTCCACCGCGAAGCTCCATCTCGACGGCCTCGACGGCGACCGGGAGTTCGCCGGCTACCTGCTCGATCCAGTGTGTGAGGGAGCCAAAGCGGTGGTCAGGATGGACCGGGTCCCATGGGTGGATCTGGTCACCTCGGCTCCGGTAGCCGCGGTCGCCGCGATCACCGTCGGGCGGACCGGCACCACCGAGCTGCGCCCGGCAACCCCGGCGCATGTGCTCGCGGCCCTCGCTCCGTCGACCATCCTGCAGCTGCACGGCACTGGCGCCGAAACCCTCTCTGCCTTGTCCCACTTGGTGCGACAGGTGCCGACGGCCACCCTCGAGGTCGGATCCGACGCCGACGAGGTGGTGGCGGCGGTGAGCAGACTCGCCCGGGGGAGCGTGGAGTGGTGAGGAGTTGGCGGGTCAGCGTGGTCATCGGGGTGCGCGACGGCGAGCGGTACCTCGGCGAGACCTTGGAGTCGGTCACCGACCAGAGCCGTCCGGTCGACGAGGTCATCGTGGTCGACGACGGGTCGACCGACGCGACGGTGCCACTCGCCCGCTCGTTCGGTGAGCTGGTGACGGTCGTGGAACGACCACCTCGGGGGCCGGGTGCCGCCCGCAACACGGGCATCGCCGTGGCGACGGGCGAGGTGCTGGCGCTGTGCGACGCCGACGACCTGTGGCTCCGCGCCAAGACCGAGCGCCAGCTGACCCTGATCGATGATCCGGGTCGGGCGGTGGCGGTGTTCTGCGGGGTGGAGGAGTTCCTCAGCCCCGAGCTCGACCCCGCCGATCACCGTGGCCGGGCGCCTCGCACCCACACCGGCCCGACCCGGCTGGCGTCGGGGCTGGTGGCCACCCGTGCCGCGTTCGACGCGACGGGACCCTTCGCCGAGGCCGGTGGGGCCGACTGGTTCGAGTGGTGCTCGCGGCTGGCCGACGCGGTGCCCGAGGTGCACCACCATCCCGAGGTGCTGTTCCGCCGCCGTCTGCACGCGACCAACAACAGCGCCTCGACCGGCGACGACCCGGCGCGGGCACGGATCTCGGCGGTGGCGGAGCATCTGCGGCGCCGGCGCGAGTCCCAGCGGTGAGGCGGCCGGGGCTGCTCGGCACCGGCTGGCCCGACGATCACGACCTGCATCTGGTGCGCGCCGCGCTCGGCCCACCAGATCGCACCCTCCAGGAGTGGGAGCGCTTCACCGGCGCGGTCACCCTCGCCGAGGATCGGGTCGCTGAACGACACCGGCTCCTGTCCGCCGTGTGGGGCCAGCTCCATCACGCGGCTCCCGACCATCACGACCTTCCGGTGCTGAAGGGCATCTCCCGCCGCACGTGGGTGGGCAATCAGCGGGCGCTGGCCACCCTCGCCCGGGTCGTCGAGGTGCTCGGCTCCGATTCGGGGCGGTGGGCGCTGGCTCCGCACTCGCAGGTGGCGCTCGGTGACGATCTCGGCTGGCTCTCGGCCGATCCGCTGACGCTGCTCGTGCCGGCCGAGGAGGTGGGCGCCGTCACCGCCGCCCTGGTCGGGGCGGGTTGGTCGGCCACCAGGGCTCGGGGCGCACCCTGGGTCCGTCCCCGGATGCTGCGCGATCCAGCCGGCGTGCAGCTGCGGTTGTGGTCCCGTGCCGGCAGCTGGCTGGTCGATCCCGACCACCCGCATCGGTCGCTGGAGCCACTGCTGGAGTGGGCCCGCCCGGCCTCGGTGGGGGCAGCGACGGTGCCGGTGCTGGACCCGGCCGACGCGCTGGTCGCGCTCTGCTCGGAGGGCCCGACGCCGGGTTCGCCGGTTCCGCTGCGGTGGATGGTGCTCGTCGCCGCGCTGGTCGAGAAGGCGGATCTCGCTCCCGAGCGGGTGGACGACACCAGCGAACGGTTCCGGATCGAGCCGCTCGTGCGGGACGCGCTCGGCTTCCTGGCCGGGGTCGTGGATGTCGACGACGCGGATCGGCTCCGGGGACTGGCGCCCGGGGGCGGACCCGGTCGTCGGCGGTTGGATCGTGGCCTGGTGGCCCGGCGGGGACCGGCGGCGGGGCTGCGGGCGGACTGGGTGCGCAGCCGCCGGTTCTGGTCCGGGCGCACGGCGCTCGCCTGCTTCCCCGGGTTCCTGGCCTCGCGGGTGCGCTAACCTCGGGGGCGAGCGGATCCGGCTGGTGGAGGCGGCGAAGGTCGTGCTGGCGGATCGGCCACGGTGCACGGCGGGCACAGACGAGCCGCCGCTGACAGCGAGGGAGTCGGCATGGCCACATCGAACCCCGACCCGCAGGGTCCCCCCGACTACACCCCCGAGGGTCCCCCCACGCGGGTACACACCCAACGCAGCCTGCGCCTGGTCACGGGTGCGGCGATCGCGGCCCTGGTGGTGGCGGCGG
>JBKGZW010000222.1:0-4316 GCA_046543225.1 Acidimicrobiales bacterium | reverse complement strand
GGGGTCCCCCGCGCGCGGCGTGCGATCTCGACCGCGCCCGCGTCGTGCAGCTCGACGCCGAGGATGCCCGCGGTGCGCACGACGATGGATTCGAGGTCGGTGGCGGCGTAGTAGTCGAGCCTGGCCACCAGACCGAAGCGGTCGCGAAGCGGTCCGGTGATGAGTCCGGTGCGGGTGGTGGCGCCGACGAGGGTGAAGCGAGGCACATCGAGGCGCAAGGAGCGAGCAGCAGGCCCCTTGCCCAGCACGATGTCGATCTGGAAGTCCTCCATGGCCGGGTAGAGCACCTCTTCGACCGCACGCGAGAGTCGGTGGATCTCGTCGATGAACAACACGTCGCCGTCGGCCAGCTGGGTGAGGATGGCGGCGAGGTCGCCGGCGCGCTCGAGCGCGGGTCCGGAGGTGACGTGGATCCCGACGCCCATCTCGGCGGCGACGATGCCGGCCAGGGTGGTCTTGCCCAGACCGGGTGGCCCGGCGAAGAGCAGGTGATCAGCCGCCTGGGCCCGACGGCGGGCCGCTTCGAGCACGATGCCGAGGTGCTCCTTGAGCTCGGTCTGGCCGACGAACTCGCCCAGGTGTCGTGGCCGCAGACCCGCCTCGTCGGGTCCCGGTGTTGCGCTCGCCCACCCGAGCGCGCCTTCGGCGTCGCGGTCGTCGGGCCCCGGCTCGGGGTCGAGCAGCTCTTCTCTCATCGGGCCCCGGCCAGGCGACGCAGCGCCTCGCGCAGCAGATGGGAGGCGTCGCCGTCGTCGGGGAGGTCGCGCACGGCTTCGCGGATCTCGTCGCTGGAGTAGCCGAGCCCGGCGAGCGCGTCGTGGACGTCGGAGCGCGACGAGCCACCCGAGCCGTTGGACGACGTCGCGCTCGTCGCCGTCGATTCGAGATCGGGGACATCGAGGCGTGACTTCAGCTCGACGAGCAGACGGGCCGCGGTCTTCTTGCCGACACCCGGCACCAGGCACAGCGACGCGAGGTCGTCGTCGGCGAGGACACGGGCCAGTGCCGACGGCGGGTGCACCGACAGGATGGCCAGGGCGAGCGACGGACCGACTCCGTGGGCGCCGAGCAGGGCCTCGAACGCGATGCGTTCGTCGCGGCCGGCAAAGCCGTAGAGGGTCTGGGCGTCCTCGCGGAGATGGTGATGGACGTGCAAGAACACGTCGTCGCCGACCTCGCCGATGGCGACCGCGGTGGACGGGCTCACCACGACCCGGTAGCCGACGCCGGCCACTTCGACGAGCACCTCACCCGAGAGCGTGCGGTCGATCAGGGTGCCACGCAACGACCCGATCATCGGCGACCCCCGATGGCGGCGGACAGCGGCGCGTGGGCGAGATGACACAGCGCCAGGGCGGCGGCATCGGCGGCATCGGGCGGCTCGGGGGGTCGGCGCAGCGCCAGCAGCGTGGTGACCATGGCCGCCACCGCCACCTTGTCGGCGGCGCCGTCGCCGGTGACGGCCAGCTTCACCTCGTTGGGCGAGTACTCGACCACCTCACAGCCCCGGCTCGCCGCCTCGGCGATGACCACGCCCGAGGCCTGGCCGACCGACACCGCGGTGCGCACGTTGTGCTGGAAGAAGATCCGCTCGATGGCCACCACCGCAGGGAGGAACTCGTCGAGCAGGGCCTTGATCTCGGCCTGCAGCTCGGCGAGTCGGGTGGGGAGCGGGTCCGCCGGCGACGTGCGCAGCACCCCGATGGCCACGGCTCGGGCCGGGCGCGAACGCGGGTCGATCACGGCGTAGCCGCAGCGCGAGAGTCCGGGGTCGATGCCAAGAACGAACACCAGTACGACCATACTCGGGACGATGGAACGATTCGGGGATGGTCACGGTCACCAGGACTACAGGTCGGCACCGTACGCGCCGACCAGATCAAGGTGCACGAATCGATGACGGGGACCACCACGCCGCTGCCCCGCGACCGCCCCGATGCGATCCCCGCCGTCGTGCTGGACGGGGTCAGCCGCGTGTTCGGCCCGGTGCGGGCGCTCGACCGGCTGGATCTGATCGTGCCCACCCAGAGCATCACCGTGCTGCTCGGTCCCAACGGCGCCGGCAAGACCACCGCGGTGCGGATGATCACCGGTGCACTGGATCCCCACGGGGGCAGCGTTCGGGTGTTCGGTCTCGACCCCGCTGACCACGGCGAGGAGGTCCGGCGTCGCTGCGGGGTCGTGTCGGCCAAGCCCGCCCTCTACGACCGGCTCAGCGGGTGGGACAACCTGCGCTATGCCGCGCAGCTCTACGGGCTGGGACGCAACGCCGACGCCCGCATCCGTGAGGCCGCGGCCCGCTTCGAGATCGAACAGGCACTCGACCAGCAGGTCGGGGGCTACTCCACCGGGATGAAGACCCGCCTCGCCCTCTCGCGATCGGTGCTGCACGAGCCCGACCTGTTGCTGTTCGACGAACCCACCTCCGGACTCGACCCCGAGTCGTCGTACGCGGTGCTCGACCTCATCCGCCAGATGCGGCGCGACGGGTCCACGATCGTCATGTGCACCCACCTGTTGCTGGAGGCCGAGGGCCTGGCCGAACAGATCGTGGTGCTCGACGAGGGCACCAACCTGGTGTCGGGGAGCAATGAGGAGCTGGTGGCCCGCTACTGGCCAGGACTGTCCCTGCGACTCGAGGCGGAGGATCCGGCGACGCTCGACCAGCTCCGCGACCGTCCGGGGGTCCTCGGCTACCAGCGCCAGAGCCTGGCCACGGTCCAACTCGACGAGCACACCGCGGTGGCCGACGTGGTCGCCGACCTGGTCGCCGCCGGGGTTCGCCTCACCAGGGTCGAACCCCACCGGCCGAGCCTCGAGGACCTGTACTTCGCCGTCCGCTCCGAGGCTCGAGCCGCCCGAGCAGGGGCGATCGGAGGGGAGAGCCTGTGAACCTCGGTCACATCCTCATCGTGGCCCGCACCGACCTCAAGCAGCTGATCGGGGCCCGCGACTTCTGGCTGCCGATGATGTTCCTCGGTGGCCTGTTCTTCGTCGTCGTGCCCCTCGTGCTGCTCTCGAGCATCACCGCGATCAGCGACGTCGACGCCGTCGCCCAGATCTCCCAGACCCTCGAGATGCTGCCTGCCACCGCCCAGGAGAACGTCCGGGGCGACTCCGACGCCGGCCGGGCCGGCTATGTCCTGGCGGTGTACCTGTTCGGACCGGTGGCGGTGGTCGTGCCGCTCACGATCTCCACCGCGGTCGGCGCGGCATCCATCGTCGGCGAGCGCGAACGGGGCACCGGTGAGTTCCTCGCCCACTCCCCCGCCGACGTGCGGGCGATCTACCTCGGCAAGCTTCTGGCCAGCCTGCTGCCGGGCTATGCCACCACCATCGTCGGGTTCGGCATCTATTCGCTCATCGTCAACGTGATCGTGGGCCCGGACGTGGGCGGCTGGTTCTTCCCCACATCGGAGTGGTGGGTGCTGATGCTGTGGGTCATCCCTCCGTTCCTCGCCCTGGCGCTGTCGGTCGTGCTGCGGCTCTCGGCGCGGGTGAAGAGCACTGCGGCTGCCCAGCAGGCGTCGGGCCTGGTGAGCATCCCGCTGATCATGGTCGCCTACTCGCAGTCGACCGGGGCGCTGTTCGGTGCCGCGCGTGCCTCGGTGATGATCGGTGGGCTGGCCTGGGCCCTGGCGGTGGTGGGACTGTGGCGGGGGATGAAGGCGGTCAGCCGGTCACGTCTGCTGGGCGTGGCCGACGGGATCTGACCTCGGGGGTCGGGCTGGTGGCGTGCCAGGCCCAGGCCCAGGTGGCGATCACCAGCAGGGCCACCGGTTCCACCCCGAGGGTGGCCGCACCGAGGTGTCCGAGCCCCGCCATCCACCAGAGGACCAACGCCCGGAGCTGGTGCCGTTCGGGGATCGTGGTGATGAGCGCTCCCACCGACACCACCAGCATGCCGGCGTCGTAGTAGAGCGAGTGCGGGGCGACCAGCAACAGGGTGGGCAGCACCAGCGCCACCGTGAGGTGGTCGAGCACCGGTCGGGTCCAGAGCCGCCACACCAGCGCGGCCACCGTGACGGCGCCGGCAGCCAGGGCGATGGCCAGGGCGACCCCTGAGCCCGCGCCCAGCGCGACCTCGGCCAGGCCGAGCCACGAGACCTCGTTGTGGAGGTTGGCCCCCTGGTCGATCTCGCTCAGCGAGCCGGTGAGGTCGAACCACGGACCCATCCAACCGAACCCCGACACCGCCGCGGATCCCAGCCAGAGCGCGGCGGTGGTGACCGCTGCCGCCGCGACCGCGGTCCACCGCCGGGCGAGCACCGCCAGCGCGAGCAGCGGCACCCCGTACTGGGGTTTGAGGGTGAGCA
>JBKGZW010000037.1:0-20116 GCA_046543225.1 Acidimicrobiales bacterium | reverse complement strand
GTGTGGAGGGTGACGCGGTCGGCCGAGATCGGCTCCCAGAAGCTGGGCCAGCCCGAGCCCGAGTCGTACTTGGTGTCGGATCGGAACAGCTCGAGGTCGCAGACGACGCAGCGGTAGGTGCCGGGCTCCTTGGTGTCCCAGTAGGCGCCGCTGAAGGCCCGCTCGGTGCCGGCGCGGCGGGCGACCTCGAACTGCTCGGGGGTGAGGCGGGCGCGCAGCTCGTCCTCGTCGACCTCGATGGGGGAGACCTCGTCGGTGGTGTCGTCGGTGGTGTCGTCGGTGGTGTCGTCGGCCATGGGCTCCATGCTGCCACCAGCGGCGTTCGGATCCTCTGTTCGATGTGTGCTGTTCGATGCTTGATCGAACACTCGTTCGGAACTACGGTGGTGTCATTCGCTCGAGCAGCCGCTCGGGTGTCACACCCCATCCGTAGGGTTCGTTCATCGGGTCTTCGCACCGCATCTCTCACGGGAGACGTGCCGGCCCCACCAGACAGAGCACGCACCAAGCACGCATCGCACGACACACGGGAGAGACCGGTGGAACGAGACAAGGCACTGTCCATGGCCCTCGGCCAGATCGAGAAGCAGTTCGGCAAGGGCTCGGTCATGAAGATGGGCGAGAAGGGAACGATGGCGATCGAGTCGATCCCGACCGGCTCCATCGCCCTCGACGTGGCCCTGGGGGTGGGGGGCCTCCCCCGGGGGCGCGTCACCGAGATCTACGGGCCCGAGTCGTCGGGCAAGTCCACCTTGGCCATGCACGTGGTGGCCGAGGCCCAGCGCAACGGCGGCATCTGCGCCTACATCGACGCCGAGCACGCCATGGACCCGGTCTATGCCCGCGCCATCGGGGTCGATGTCGACGAGCTGTTGATCTCCCAGCCCGACACCGGCGAGCAGGCCCTCGAGATCGCCGACATGTTGGTGCGCTCGGGCGCGCTCGACGTGGTGGTCATCGACTCGGTCGCCGCGCTCACCCCCAAGGCCGAGATCGAAGGCGAGATGGGCGACAGCCACGTCGGTCTGCAGGCCCGGCTCATGTCCCAGGCGCTGCGCAAGCTCACCGCCAACCTCAACCGGTCCCACACCATCTGCATCTTCATCAACCAGCTGCGCGAGAAGATCGGGGTGATGTTCGGGTGCTTCGACTACCACACCCGGGTCACCCTGGCCGACGGCACCCAGGAGAAGATCGGCAAGATCGTCAACCAGAAGCTCCCGGTCGAGGTCCTGTCCTATGACCCCGAGCTCGACGCCGTGGTGCCGAAGCGGGTCACCAACTGGTTCGACAACGGCCGCACCGACGAGTTCCTGCGGTTCACCGTGGCCAAGCCCTCGGGCAACGGTCGTTCGCAGTTCGCCTGCACCCCCAACCACCTCATCCGCACGCCGGGTGGGTGGCGGGAGGCCCAGGAGCTGCTGCCCGGCGACCGGGTCATGCAGACGGTCTCGCAGCGGTTGTCCGACTTCCAGTGGCAGGTGATCCTCGGGGGGTTGATGGGCGACGGTGCGTTGTCGTCGAGTCGCAGCGGGCACGCTGCTCGTTTCCGGTGGGGCCACGGCGTCGACCAGGCCGCCTACTCGGACTGGAAGGCCGAGCTGTTCGCCAACATCGGCACGAGCCGCACCACCAACGCCAAGGGTGCGGTGTTCCACGACCTGTCGCCGCTTCCCGAGCTGGCCGAGCTCCGCGACGCCACCTATGTGGGTGGTCACAAGGTCTTGAGCGACGACTACCTCAAGCGCCTCACGCCGCTGTCGCTGGCGATCTGGTACATGGACGACGGAGGCTTCAGCCTGCGGTCCAAGGGCATGCAGGCCCGCACCCGCGGTGGCAGTGGCCGCTCGGAGATCTGCGTCCAGGCGATCGAGGCGGGGTCGCGCCGGCGTCTGGTCGAGCATCTGGCCGACACCTGGGACCTGCATCCGACGCTGAGCGCTCGCGGCGCCCGAGGCCAGGCGGTGCTCACCTTCTCCAAGGACGAGACGGCCAAGCTCCACGCCCTCATCGCCCCGTTCGTGCACCCATCGATGCAGCACAAGCTGCTGCCGGCCTACCAGGGCCGCTTCGCGGTCGAGCCGGTCTTCGCCGACGAGCGTCAGGTGCTCATGCCGCTGCCGGTCGTCGATGTGGTCGCGGGACCGCCCAACGGTGGATCGACCCACCGCTTCGACATCGAGGTCGAGGGCACCCATAACTACTTCGTCGACGGCACGATGGTGCACAACTCGCCCGAGACCACCCCGGGTGGGCGGGCGCTGAAGTTCTACTCGTCGGTGCGCATCGACATCCGCCGCATCGAATCGATCAAGGACGGCGTCGAGGTGGTGGGCAACCGCACCCGGTGCAAGGTCGTGAAGAACAAGTGCGTGGCCGCGGGTACCACGGTCTTCGATCCGGCGAGCGGGCTCACTCAGCGGATCGAAGACATCGTCGAGCACGAGCAGGGAGGCCACGTCGTGGCTGCCGACAAGGTCGGTGGGCTCCACGTGCGACCCATCACCCAGCGGTTCGATCAAGGTGAAGCGGAGACGATCGGCCTGCACCTTCGTGATGGCACCGAGCTGTGGGTCACACCCGACCACAAGGTCATGACCGACCGGGGCTGGGTCGAGGCCGGCGAACTCGACACCGGCGATCGTCTCGCCCGTCCTCGCACCTTCCTGGGCTTCGGCGACGTCGAACCAGTCCCGGTCGACCATGCCCGCCTGCTGGGGTATCTCATCGGCGACGGCTATGTCGGCGGCAAGACACCGATCTCCTTCGTCAACACCGATGCCGAGTACATCGAGGACGTGAGCGACATCGCCCGGTCCCTCGGCTGCGAGGTGCATCAGCGGGGCCGTGGCGACGACTACGCCCTCTCGCACCGTCCGGGCGAACAGAACGGTGTACTCGCTCTCGCCCGTTGGGCAGGGATCCATGGCCATCTTGCATCGGAGAAGCGCATCCCGGCGTCCTTCTTCGCTCCCGAGGTGTCCTCGGAGGTCGTGGCCAACCTCATCTTCGGGCTGTGGGCCAGCGACGGCTATGTCACCCGTGAGCAGACCGGTGGCATCCGCATCGGGTTCACCACCACCTCTGAGCAGCTCGCCCATCAGATCCACTGGCAGCTGTTGCGGTGGGGTATCGGCAGCTCGGTCCGGTCCTACGATCCCTCGGCCCGGCGTCCGAGCCTGGTGGAAGGGCGACGGATCCAAGCCAAGCAGGTGGTGTGGGAGGTCCGCATCTCGGGCATCGAGAACATCGAGCGCTACGCCGAGGTCATCCCCATGTGGGGCCGCAAGGGCGAGGCAGTAACAGCTGTGCTGGCCGAGGCTGGCGAGGGGCGACACCGCGGCTCCCAGCGCAACTATCTGCCTGCGGCGGTGACCGAGCCGGTGCTGGCCTATCTCCGGGGCCGGGGAGTGACCCCCGCAGAGGCAGCGGCATTGGTGGGTCCTGTGGCAGGGGACCCCCGGGGCGGGCTCAAGCAGGTGCTCGGAACGAGCCGCCTGCGTCGCGACCGCGTCCAAGCCCTCGCCGATTCGCTCGAGAGCACCTTCCTGGAGGAGATCCTCGCTGAGCAGGTCTGGTTCGATCAGATCGTCGACATCTCACCCGCCGAGTGGCGTCCGATCTATGACGTCGAGGTCGACGAGCACCACAGCTTCGTGGCCAACGACGTCGTGGTGTCGAACTGCGCTCCGCCGTTCAAGCAAGCGGAGTTCGACATCATGTATGGCCAGGGCATCAGTCGCGAAGGGTCGGTCCTCGATCTCGGTGTCGACCTCGGCATCGTGAAGAAGTCGGGGGCTTGGTACACCTACGAGGGCGAGCAGCTCGGCCAGGGTCGCGAGAACGCCAAGGGGTTCCTGCACGACAACCCCGAGATCATGGTCGAGATTTCCGAGTGGGTCCGGACCCAGGTCGGCATCGGCGTCGACGTCGAGGCCGAGGACGATGTCGCCGGAGTCGAGGCCATGACCGAGGCCGACGACGAGCCCATCACCCTCGATGACTGAGCCCGACACGGCGTCAGCGGAGCGTGAGGGCCCGTTCTGGGACATCGCCGCCGGTCGGGTCGAACCACCGCCGGCGGCGACCACCCTCGGGTGGGAGCTGCGGGCGGTCGACCCTGATGCCGGCACGATCGAGGTGGGCTTCTCGGCCACCGAGTCGTTCCTCAACCCGGCCGGCACCATCCAGGGCGGGTTCCTGTCGGCGATGCTCGACGACACCATGGGACCAGCCTTGGTGGCGACGCTCGGGCCGGGCGAGTTCGCTCCCACCCTCGACCTGCACGTGCAGTTCCTCCGACCGGTCCATCCAGGTGCCCTGGTCGGCCGGGGACGGGTCGTGCAGCGTGGGGGCGGCGTCGCCTTCCTCCAGGGCGAGCTCGTCGACGACGATGGGCAGCTGGTCGCCAGCGCTACTGCGACTGCTCGGCTCGTCCGCTCTCGCTGATCGTTCCGCCCCAGCCGTCCATCTCCCTGTCCGGGTTCGGTGACGACGGGGCTACGCCGCCGCCGGCCGTGTGCGTGTCACCGGTCGGCGGTGCCGCGTCCGGACCTACGCTGGGGCCATGTCCGATCTGCCACGCATGGACGGCCGCACGGTGATGATCACCGGTGCCAACTCGGGCATCGGCAAGGAAGCCGCCGTCCAGCTCGTCCAGCTGGGCGCCGAGGTGGTCATCACCGCGCGAGATCTGGCCAAGGGTGCCCTCGCCGTCGAAGAGATCGCCCGGCGGGGCGGAGCGCGTCCACAGCTGGTGCAGCTCGATCTGGGCGACCTCGACTCGGTGAGGCGGTGCGCCGCCGAGGTGCTCGAGCGCGTCGAGCAGCTCCACGTGTTGGTCTGCAACGCCGGGCTGACCCTGTCGAAGCGATCCGAGACCACGCAGGGCTTCGAGTACCTGTTCGGGGTCAACCATCTCGGCCACTTCCTGGTGGTCGACCTGCTCCGTCCGCGTCTGGTCGATTCGGCTCCCGCCCGGGTCGTCGTGGTCTCCTCGGACATGCACCGCTTCGCCTACCGCGGTCTGGCCTTCGACGACCTGCAGAGCACCCGGCGCTACTTGAGCTACGACGTCTACGCCAAGACCAAGCTCGCCAACATCTTGTTCACCCGGGAGCTGTCGAAGCGTCTGCAGGGAACGGGAGTGACCGCCAACGCCGCCCATCCGGGTCTGGTCAAGACGAACTTCGGGGGCGAGGGCGACACCCGCATCACCCAGCAGTTCGTGAGGATGCTTCCTCGGCCCTTCGCCGTCGACGCCGCCACCGGAGCCGACACCATCGTGTACCTGGCGGCATCGGACGAGGTCGCCGAACTGACCGGCGGCTACTACGTGAACCGGCGCCCGACCACACCATCGTCGGCGGCTCGCGACGACGAGGCAGCCGCCCGCTTGTGGGACGTCAGCGAGCAGCTCATCGCCGGAGCCACCACCGCCTCAGGCCAGTAGCACACCGACACGCGCCCGCTTGGCCCGGTACAGGGCGGCATCGGCACGCGCCAGTGTCTCGATCGACGGCTCCCCAGGCAGGCGGATGGCCACACCGGCGGAGATCCCCGCGCCGAACGGAATGGTGACCTCGGCTGCGGCCGCCGCGAACCGTCGTGCCGCCGCTTCCGCCTCGTGGTGGCGGGTCGCGGGAAGCATGGCGGCCAACTCGTCGCCTCCGACCCGGAACAGCCGTGTTCCCGATCGGGCGCTGGTTGCCATCGACCGGGCCATGGAGCGCAACAGGTCGTCTCCGACGAGGTGGCCATGAGTGTCGTTCACGCCCTTGAACCCGTCGACGTCGAACATGACCAGAGCAATGCAGTCGTCGTCCTCGAGCTCCCGCAGCGAGTCGTGGAAGCAGGCGTGGTTCTCCAAGCCGGTGAGCGCATCGACGTGCACGCGGCTCTCGAGCTCGTCGAGATGGGTCGCCACCTCGAGGCAGCTCCCGGCCAGGGTGGCCAGGAGCTCGACCGGTTCGATCGTCTCGGCTCCGAGCGAGACTGGCTGGGTGCTTGCCAGCAGCAGGAGTCCGGTGCGCCGGCCCCGAGCAACCAGCGGCAGCGCGACCACTGCGCACGCGCCCGCCTCGCGTAGAACCTCACCTCCGACGAAGGTCCGCCCGGTGGCCTCGCCGCTCGAGTAGCAGGAGGTGAGCGGGGCGAGCAGCGACACCATGTGGTCGAGGTCGGCGTGGGGCAACCGGCGGAGGGCCGATCGCAGCGGGCCCTGCGACCCGACGGCCTCGTGGTGGTGGTCCTCGTCATCGAGGATCACCACGCCGCTGTCGAGCCCGGTGAGCACGCATCCCGCTTGGACGACGGCGGCCGCGGTGGCCTCGGGGTCCGAGACCGCCACGAGCCCCGCCGCCAGGGTGGCCAGTTGACGCAGGGGCCCGACGCCCGGTTCGGAGGGCAGCATCTCGAGCCGTCGGCCGAGCAGGTCGCCGACGAGGCCGACCTCCTCGAGCGTCGACTGCTCCATCTCGCGGGTCGATTCGACGTTGAGGGCACCGACCACTCGGTCGCCGGTGCGAAGCGGTGTGCAGAACTCGGTCACGACGCCGGGGATCGCCTCGAGGTAGCCGGGTGCCCGACGGACGTCGGGGATGTGCTGGGCGTCGCCGGTCCGGAAGGTGCGGCCGGTGACACCGGCATCGGGCTCCATCCCGTCCAGGACCTGCCACAGCCCTCGTTGGGCCAGGCATCGGAGCCGACCCCCGGCCTCGAGGTACACCGACGGCATCAGGTCGCCGAGCGCGAACAGGTGGTCCGCTGCCGCCTCACAGGCTTCCTTGGCCGAGGTCGCGGCATCCAGGCGGCCGGCGAGCACGGTCGTTCGCAGCGACGCTTGGGTGCTGGTCGAAGGGTTGATGCCGGGCCACGGCGGTCCGGGATGAGCGAAGAAGTAGCCCTGCCCGAGCGACACCCCCGCCTCCCGGAGCCAGCGGAGCTGACCGTCGGTCTCGACTCCTTCGGCGATGAGGCTCACCCCCGCCTGCTTGGCGAATCCGACGAGGGAGGCAACCAACGACTGTTGGGTCCGGTCCCGATCGATCCCGTCGATGAGCTCTCGGTCCAGCTTCAGGAACTCGGGGCGGAGCCGAAGGATCTGTTGCAGACCCGAGTAGCCCGCACCCACGTCGTCCAGTGCCAATCGCGTGCCTCGGCTGGTCCAACGCGAGAGCTGGGCCCGCAGCGCAGGCGGATCAGCGACGGCCTCCTGTTCGGTGAGCTCGATGACGGTCCTGGCCGGGAGCCGGTCCAGGGCGCTCTCCACCAACGGGGATCCGATGTTGCCCGGAGCCACGTTGACGAACAGGAGCCGACCGGCGGGAGGGCCCCCGACCTCGGCGACCGCCCGCAGGCACGCGGCTTCGAGCTGGGCGCCCAGGCCGAGCGGGGCGGGGCAGCAGCGAACCACTGGTCGGGAGAGCCGAGGGCCGTGTCAGCACGACTCAGCGCCTCATAGCCGACGGTCTCGCCGTCGGTGAGTCGCACGATGGGCTGCAGGTGGGTGCGGATGCTGCCACCTGCAAGCAGATCGATGATGGAACTGGCACCGGGTGGGGTCGCTGCGGCTGCCGGTGCGGTGGAGGGGACCGTGGGGCTCACCTCTTCGTCATCGGGTGGCACGTGGCAGTGTTGATGCAACCTCGGTCACGGCTGCGTGACACCTTGCTGACCCGAATCCAACGGCGGGCGGTCGGCCAGACCCGCCCAGGGGTCCTAACCTGTCAGGGTGACCCGGTCCTATTCCATCCGCACCTACGGGTGCCAGATGAACGAGCACGACTCCGAACGCATCGCGGGCCTGCTCGAGGCCGACGGATTGGTGCCCGCGCCCAGCGAGGACGAGGCCGATGTCGTCGTGCTCAACACCTGCTGCATCCGCGAGAACGCCGACAACAAGCTCTACGGCAAGCTCGGCCACCTCAAGTCCCTGA
The DNA here is from genome assembly GCA_046543225.1 of Acidimicrobiales bacterium. Classification (GTDB taxonomy): domain Bacteria; phylum Actinomycetota; class Acidimicrobiia; order Acidimicrobiales; family SKKL01; genus SKKL01. The sequence goes on along the minus strand of JBKGZW010000037.1, from coordinate 12,179 downwards.
AGGCAGAACGGCCCGACCTTAAGATCGTGGTCGGCGGATGCCTCGCCCAGAAGGACCAGGAGCTCGTCCGGGAACGAGCACCGCATGTCGATGTCGTGTTCGGCACCCACAACGTGAGCCGTGCCGCCGAGCTGTTGCGTGAGGCGCGCGAGCACGGACCGATCACCGAGATCCTCCAGCAGGCGACCCTCGACGACGCCGACTCGTTCCCCTCGGCGTTGCCGGTCAAGCGCGAGGTCGACTATGCGGCGTGGGTCACCATCCAGATCGGTTGTGACAACACGTGCGCCTTCTGCATCGTCCCCTCGGTGCGCGGCGCCGAGGCGAGCCGCCCGTTCGGCGAGCTGGTCGGTGAGGTCGAACAGCTGGCAGCCGACGGCGTGGTCGAGGTCACCCTGCTCGGCCAGAACGTCAACTCCTATGGTCGCGACCTCACCACCCGCCTGCGTCCGGGCGATCCCGACCCCGTGGCCGATGCCGCGGTCGCGGGCCAGGAGTGGGCCGGCGACGATCGGCGGCGCCCGCGTCCCCTCTTCGCCGATCTCCTGCGTGCCGTCGGTGCGGTCGAGGGCATCTCCCGGGTCCGCTACACCAGTCCCCACCCCAAGGACCTGCGGGCCGAGACCATCACCGCCATGGCCGACACGCCCGCCGTGTGCGAGCACCTGCACCTGCCGCTGCAGTCGGGGTCCGACCGCGTCCTGGCGGCCATGCACCGCGGCTACACCGCCGATCGCTACCTCGAGAAGCTGGACGCGGCCCGCGTCGGCGTCCCCGACCTGGCCGTCAGCACCGACATCATCGTCGGGTTCCCGGGTGAGACCGAGCACGACTTCGAACGCACCCTCGAGGTCGCCGCCGCCGCCGACTACGACTCCGCCTACACCTTCATCTTCTCGCCACGCGAAGGAACCGAGGCGGCGGCCATGGTCGACCGGTTCGTCGATCACGCGGTCTGTGTCGATCGATTCGACCGGCTCCGCCACGTGGTCGAACGGTCGGCCATGCGTCGCAACCAGGACCGCATCGGCCGCGTCGAGGAGGTCATCGTCGAAGGGCCCTCCAAGCGGGACCGAACGGTGCTCACCGGCCGCACCCGCCAGAACAAGCTCGTCCACTTCCCGGCCGCGTCGCCGATGCGGGTCGGCACCATCGCCACCGTCGAGGTCACCGACGCCGCGCCCCACCACCTGCGTGGGATCCTCCAGGAGGTGTTGGCCACTCCCCGCCACCGCACCCGCATCCCGGTCGCCGCCGGCTAGGGCCACATGGCCGCACCCCGAACCCTTCCTGAGGCGCTCGCCGACCTCGTCGGCGACGCCGAGGTCGTCCCCATCACCGGCGGTCGTTCCCCGGCGACCACCGCGTGGGTCCGCCGCCCCGACGCCACCTGGGTGCTCAAGGTGCAGGTGGCGGACGACCTCGAGACCTCCCTGATCGGCGAGGCCGAGCGTGCGACGTGGCTCGCTCGACACCTGCCGGTGCCCGAAGTGGTCGCGTCCGGCAGCGATGGCGAGCACGAATGGCTCGTCACGGCCGCGTTGGACGGCAGCGATGCGACCCGGCCCGAGCACCAGATGGAGGTCGAGCGCCTCGTTCACGTCCTCGGCGAGGGCCTGCGCACCTTCCACGACCGGGCACCGGTCGACCACTGCCCCTTCGACGCGACGACCCCCATAGCCCTCGAGCGAGCCCGGGCGCGGATGGAGGCTGGCCGGGTCGACGAGACCGAGTTCGAGCCGCTCCATGCCGGATTGAGCGCCCGCGATCTGTTCCAGCTCATGATCGACTCGGCGCCCGGAGGCGACGACGACACGGTCGTGCTGCACGGCGACTACTGCGTGCCCAACGTGATCCTCCAGGACGGGGCGATCAGTGGCTATGTCGACCTCGGGCGGGTCGGGGTGGGTGACCGTCACCGTGACCTGGGCATCGCGGCCAGAAGCATCGCCCGCAACTTCGGCGGACATGCGGTGGGACCGTTCCTCGACGCCTACGGGATCGAGCAACCCGATCTCGCCCGGCTCGACTTCTTCGTCATGCTGGACGAGTTCTTCTAGTGCGATGACCGCGCAGCCGCTGGCGCTGGTCGGCACCACCGCGTCGGGCAAGTCCGCGCTGGCGCTGGCCGTGGCCAGGGCCAGGCCCGACATCGAGCTGGTGTCGGTCGATTCGATGCAGGTCTACCGGGGGATGGACATCGGAACCGCGAAGCCCACTGCGGCCGAGCGGGCCGAGGTGGCCCACCACTGCATCGACCTGGTCGACCCGTGGGAGGAGTTCACCGTCGCTCAGTTCCAACAGGCGGTGCGATCCAGCGTTGCCGACGTCGAGGCGCGCGGGAAGCGACCGCTCCTGGTCGGGGGGACCGGGCTGTACCTGCGGGCGGTGATCGACGACCTCGAGATCCCCGGCCGGTTCTCCGAGATCGCGGCCGAGCTCGATGCCGAGTCCGACACCGTGGCGCTGCACGCACGGCTCCGCGAGCTCGATCCGGTGGCCGCCGACCGCATGGAACCCACCAACCGACGCCGGGTGCTGCGAGCGCTCGAGGTGACCCTCGGCAGCGGCCGGCCCTTCTCCTCCTACGGGCCCGGCCTGGAGGAGTACCCGCCGTGCCGGTTCTCGCTGGTGGGCATCCGCCTGCCCCGTTCGGTGATCGACGACCGGATCGTCAGGCGCTACCAGCACCAGCTCGACGCGGGCTTCGTCGGTGAGGTGCAACGCCTGCTCGACGACCCTCGTGGCTGGTCGCCGACCGCGTCCCAGGCGCTCGGCTACAAGGAGCTGGCCGCCCACCTGCGGGGCGAGTGCGCCCTCGACGAGGCGCTCGAGCTCGCCCTGCGGCGCACCCGTCGCTTCGCCCGCCGCCAGGACCGGTGGTTCCGTCGCGATCCCCGCATCCGGTGGCTGGACACGATCGCCGACCCCGCGTCGTTGCTCGACCAGCTGCTGTCGATCTCAGACGACGAGTGAACCCGATGGTGGAGTCGGGCCGCAACGGGCGAGACTGGACCGAGATGAACCTCACCAAGCACCACGGGCTGCGCAACGACTTCCTCGTCGTCCTCGACGAGACCAACGACGCGCCGGTGACCGCCGGCCCCGAGCTGGCGCGCGTGCTGTGCGACCGCCGATCCGGGATCGGTGCCGACGGCCTGATCCACGGCGCTGCCCCGGGGCCCGGTGACGAGCCCGGGTCCGATGTGGTGATGCGGTTGTGGAACGCGGATGGGAGCCGGGCCGAGATGAGTGGCAACGGCATCCGATGCCTGGCCCAGGCGGTGTCCAGGGCGCGGGGTTGGGCCAGCGGCACGATCGTCGCCGCGACCGATGCCGGTCCCCGACAGCTGGAGGTGATCGAAGGCCCCTCGCCGCGCGAGGTCGGCGTGCGGGTCGACATGGGAGCGGTCGGTGCCGGACCCGGAACGACCGGCATCGAGCTCCCGTTCGCCACCAAGGAGGAGGCCACCGCCGACCTGGGGAACCCGCACCTGGTCGCCTGGGTCGACGACCCGGACGGCGTCGACCTCGAGTCGGTGGGCCCGGTGGTCGAGTCGGCCTTCCCCGACGGCATCAACCTCGAGGTGATCGCTCCGGGCACCGTCCCCGGCACGCTGTCGTTTCGGGTGTGGGAGCGGGGGGTCGGCGTCACCGAGGCTTGTGGCACCGGTGCCTGCGCCGCCGCGTTCATCGCCCACCAGTGGGGTCTGGTGAACGCTGCCGCCGAGGTCGCCATGCCCGGGGGGACGGTGCTGGTCGAGCTGGTCGACGGGCGGGCGCTGCTGCACGGGCCTGCGGTGCACATCGCCGACATCGAGATCGACGACCGGGAGCTCGCCGATGGGTGAGCGGCCCGACGACTCAGGCGCCCAGTCCGACGAGACCCACCGGGGTGCGTTCGGCGAGCACGGCGGCGAACAGGGTGCGTTCATCGAGCGCGCCTTCCGCGAGCGGATCGTGCTCGTGGGCGTCACCGCTCCCGGCGAGACCGACGACGACACCGAGGCCAGCCTCGACGAGCTGGCCCTGCTGGTCGACACCGCCGGAGCCGACGAGGTGGCCAGGGTGGTCCAGCGGCGTGGCGCTCCCGATCCCGCGACCTATGTCGGCAAGGGCAAGGCCCAGGAGATCCTCGAGGTCGCCGAGTCGGTGGACGCCGACACGGTGGTGTTCGACGACGAGCTCAGCCCCGCCCAGCAACGCAACCTGGAGACGATCCTCGGCCGGTCGGCCATCGACCGGACGGCGGTGATCCTCGACATCTTCGCCCAGAACGCCCACACCGTCGAAGGCAAGGCCCAGGTCCAGCTCGCGCTGCTCAGGTACCGGATGCCGCGCTTGCGCGGACGAGGCAAGACCCTCTCTCAGCAGATGGGTGGCATCGGCGCCCGCCGTGGCCCGGGCGAGACCCAGCTCGAGGTCGATCGGCGTCGCGTCGCTCGGCTGATCCACAAGCTCGAAGCCAATCTTCGCGAGATCGCGCGGCACCGGGACAACCAGCGCAAGTCGCGCCGCCGTTCCCCGTTCCACAAGGCGTCGATCGTCGGGTACACCAACGCCGGCAAGTCCACGCTGCTCAACCAGCTCACCGATGCGGGGGTGCTGGTGGAGGATCGTCTCTTCGCCACCCTGGATGCCACCACCCGCCGGCTCCAGCTTCCGGGCGGTGAGACCGTGTTGGTCACCGACACGGTGGGCTTCGTCCGCAAGCTTCCCCACCAGCTCGTCGAAGCGTTCAAGTCGACCCTCGAGGTGGTGGGCGAGTCCGATCTGTTGGTGCACGTGGTCGATTCCTCGGCCCCGGATCCCGGCGCACAGATCGAGGCGGTGCGCGACGTCCTGGGCGCGATCGGCGCCGGCGACGTGCCCGAGCTGCTGGTGTTCAACAAGTCCGACCTGGCTCCGGTCGCCGCTCGCCAACTCGTCGCTGCCCATCCCGGGTCGGTCGCGGTCTCCGCGACCACTGGCGACGGGATCGATGCGTGCCTCGCCACCATGTCCGAGCGACTCCGGTCGCTGACCCACCTGGTGGAGCTGATGGTGCCCTTCGGACGCGGCGATGTGCTGGCCGCGGTGCACCGTGAGGGCGAGGTGCTCGACGAGCACGCCGCCGAAGCCGGCATGCGCCTGCGGGCCCGTCTCGACGACGCGTCCTGGGCGCGGTTGTCGGAGTTCGTCATCGGCTGATCTCCACCGGTGTGGTTCCATGAAGGCGTGACCGCATCCGGATTCGTCCCCCCGCCATATCCTTACGACCGCCTCGACGAGTTGAAGGCGGTGGCCGCCCGCCACGAGGGAGGGATGATCGACATGTCGGTCGGCACCCCCTGCGACCCGCCCCCCGACGCGGTGGTCGCCATGCTGGCCGGCTCGGGTGCAGAGCGGGGGTACCCGCCGTCGATCGGGACCCCGGCCTTTCGCGAAGCGGCCGCCGCCTGGCTTGCACGCCGGTTGGGTGCCGAGGTGGACCCCAGTTCGGTGGGGGCCTGCATCGGCACCAAGGAGCTGGTGGCCGGCATGCCCCAGTGGCTGAAGCTGCGAACCCCCGGACGCGACACGGTGTTGTATCCGGCGATCAGCTACCCCACCTATGAGATGGGGGCGGTGCTCGCCGGTTGCCGTGCTGTTCCGGTCGCAGTCGACACCGACTGGCGACTCGACCTGGGGTCCATCGACGACGCCGACGCGGCTCGGGCGTTGTGTCTGTGGGTGAACACCCCTGGGAATCCCACAGGAGGTCTCGACGACCTCGACGCCGCCGCGGCCTGGGGCCGCGAGCGGGGGGTCACGGTGCTCTCCGACGAGTGCTATGCCGAGTTCACCTGGGACGGTCCCGCTCGCACGATCCTCACCTCCGGCTCGGATGGGGTGCTCGCCGTGCACTCCCTCTCGAAGCGCTCGAACCTGGCGGGGATGCGGGCAGGCTTCTATGCCGGCGACGCCGATCTGGTCCACTACCTCCAGGAGGTCCGCAAGCACGCGGGGTTCATGCTGCCGGGACCGGTCCAGGCAGCCGCTGTGGTCGCGTTCGGCGACGACGCCCACGTCGACGCCCAGCGCGACACCTACCTGGGTCGGTTGCAGCGGTGCGCTGCCGTGCTCGCGGGAGCCTATGGCATCGAGGTGTCGTTGCCGGGAGGCGGGTTCTACCTCTGGGTGCGAGCCCCCGACGGTGACGCCTGGGCCTTCGCCCGGCGCCTCGCCGAGGATGTGGGGGTGCTGGTCAGCCCCGGTGAGTTCTACGGGCCAGCGGGGGCGAGCCACGTCCGCCTCGCCATGGTGCAGCCCGACGACCGGATCGATCTGTTCGAGCGGCGTGTGAGCCGACCGAGCTGACACGGCGCGAACGCCGTCCGCGCGAGGATCCCGGGAAAACCACTGTCAGCGGCGGTACCCTCGGTCGCGTGGCGGGAACCCCTCATCCCGCCTCGGCCAGAGGGAGGATCATGGGCGGTCCCGATCCAGCGAGCGCGGCAGCACGCAACATCGCGCTGATCTATGTCGCCATCGCCTCCGCGTGGATCCTGCTCAGCGACGCGGCGTTCGAGCTGTTCGGCGGTTCGGTGAACTCGCTCCCGGGCAACATCGTCAAGGGCCTGGGCTTCGTCGCGGTCAGTGGGTACATCCTCTATGAGCTCATCGTGCGCATGTACCGACGCATGCACCGTCTCGACGAGGAGTTGACCGAACAGAACGAGCTACAGGCTGCGCTGTTCAACCTGAGCCCCGAGGCCATGTGGGTGTACGACCCCGAGACCCTCGAGCTGCTCGAGGTCAACGACACCATGGTCCGCCGCTACGGCCGGAGCCGCGACGAGCTGCTGTCGCTGCGCACCGTCGATCTCGGCCCGATGCAGGGCTCGGATCGCATCGTCCACTTCGTCTCCGGCGGTGATCGGCGGAGCGAACCGAGCCTGCTGCTCCACTTCGGACCGCACGGCGAGCACCGGTGGGTCGAGGTGGTCTCCCACCCGATCGATTGGCACGGCCGGGTGGCCAGGTTGGCGTTGAGCCGTGACATCACCGCTCAGAAGCGGGCCGAGGACGCGCTCCGGGCGAGCGAACGGCGGCTCGCGGGGGTGCTCACCTCCATGCAGGAGATGGCCTTCTCGATCGACCTCATCACCGGCCGCATCGCCTACCTCAACGAGGTGGCGGGCGAGGTGCTCGGTCGCGACCCCCGCGACCTGTTCGTCACCGTCGACGACTTCAGTCGGTTCGTCCACGACGAGGACCGCGACATCTACTACCAGGCCATGCGCGAGGTCGTGACCGAGGGCTGGATCGACACCGAGTTCCGCATCCAGCAGCCGGATGGTTCCCCGCGGACCCTGCACATCCGGGCGCGGGGGGTGGTCGGTCCGTCGGGACGGGTCGAGCAGGTCGACGGGGTGGGGGTCGACATGACCAACAGCGAGGAGCTGGTGGAGCTGGTCGAGCACCAGCGGTCGTTCGATCACCTCACCGGGCTGCCCAACCGGCTCGCGTTCGTGGCTGCGGTCGACGCGGTGCTGGCCGGGGGCTCCACCGAGGCTCAACCACCGGTGATCGCGCTCTTCGGCCTCGACCGGTTCGCGGCGGTGAACCAGTCTGCCGGGCACCACGCGGGCGATGCAGTGCTTCTGGCCGTGGCCGAACGGGTCACCGGCGTGCTGTCTCCGGGGATGATGGCCGCCCGGGTCGGTGGCGACGAGTTCGCGGTCTTCAGCCCGCCCGGCACCATGCTCGCCGACGAGCTCGTCACCCTGCTGCAGAACGCGGTCGACGGAGTGTTCACCATCGACGACTACGAGTTCTTCGTCACGATGAGCGTTGGACTCGCCGAGGGCGACGAGGTCCGCAACGCGGAGAACATGCTCCGCGACGCGCACCTGGCGATGACCGCGGCCAAGGCCCGCACCGGGGGGGTCGAGTACTTCCATCCCACATACCGGGCACTGGTCACCGAGCAGGTCAAGGTCGAAGGCGAGCTCCGCCGGGCGATCGCCGACCGCGAGCTGCGGGCGGTGTACCAGCCGCTCATCTCGTTGACCACCGACCGGGTGGTGGGGGTCGAGGTCCTGGCACGGTGGCAGCACCCACAGCGGGGCCTGGTGCCGGCGGCCGAGTTCATCGCCGTGGCCGAGCGCAGCGGCCTCATCATCGATCTCGGTGCCGAGATCCTCGACCAGGCATGCCGACAGGCCGCCGACTGGCGTCGCCGCTACGGCACGGCCGCGCCACGGGTGTGGGTCAACCTGTCGCGACGCGAGCTCGACACCGCCGATGCTGCGACCCGAGTGACCAAGGCGATCGCCGCCCACGGACTGCCACCGTCCGCGGTGGGGGTCGAGGTCACCGAGACGGCGTTCGTCGCGGATCTCGGGCCCGGGGTGGCGGCCATGGAGGAGCTGGCCACCAACGGGGTGGAGCTGGCGCTCGACGACTTCGGAACCGGGTGGTCGTCGCTGCAGACCCTCAAGTCGTTTCCCTTGTCGGTCGTGAAGATCGACCAGTCCTTCGTCACCAACGTGGGTGAGTCCGAGGAGGACACCCAGATCATCAAGGCGGTGATCGGGATGGCCAAGGGGATGTCGTTGACCACCCTGGCCGAAGGCGTCGAGACCGCCGATCAGCTCTACCATCTCCGGCGGTTGGGGTGCGACCAGGTCCAGGGCTATCTGTTGGGCCGGCCCGGTTCGGCGGCGAAGATCGACGAGATCCTCGACACCGGCGGCAAGCCCACCGTCTTCTACCGCTAGCCGCTACAGGTAGCCCAGCTCGGATGCTTCGCGCTCGAGCTCCTCGCGAAAGGCCGGGTGGGCGATCGCGATCAGCGCACGCGACCGCTCGCGGATCGAGCGGCCTCGCAGCTCGGCGACGCCGTGCTCGGTGACCACCTTGTCGACGGTGTTCTTGAGGGTGGTGACCGCGGAGCCGGTGGTGAGCCGCGACCGGATGCGCGAGAAGCTGCCGTCGCTGGTGGTGGAGTGCAGCACCACGAATCCCTGACCGCCGTCGGCGTAGGTCGATCCCCGGGCGAAGTCGGCCTGTCCGCCACTTCCGGACCAGTAGCGTCCACCGATCGTCTCGGAGGCGCACTGGCCGAGGAAGTCGACCTCGGTCGTGGCGTTGATCGAGACGAAGTTCGGCTCGGTCCCGATGACCCGTGGGTCGTTCACGTAGTCGACCGGCAACAGCTCGACCGCCGGGTTCTCGTGCATGAAGTCATAGAGCGCCCGGCTTCCCATGGCGAAGGTCGTGACGTGCTTGCCCGGCCGGCGGAGCTTGCGGGTGCCGGTGAGCACCCCGCTGTGGACCAGGTCGATGATGCCGTCGGACAGCAGCTCGGTGTGCAGGCCGAGGTCGCGGTGGCCCGACAGCTCGCCCAGCACGGCGTTGGGGATCGATCCGATCCCGGCCTGGATGGTGGCACCGTCGGGGATGCGCTCGGCGACGAACCGGGCGATGGTGCGGTCGGTCTCGCCGGGTACGGCGGGCTCGATCTCGAACAGGGGGTAGTCGGCCTCGGTCCAACCGATGGTCTGGCTGACGTGGATCGAGTTGCGGCCGAAGGTTCGCGGCATGGCGGGGTTGGCCTCGACGAAGAACGGGATCCGGCCGATGAACGGCGAGACGTAGTCGGCGTTGGTGCCGAGCGAGAAGTAGCCGTGCCGATCGGGCGGGGACACCGCGGCGATGACCAGCCGGGGTTCGGGGAGCCGGCGGAGAAGGCGGGGAAGCTCGCTGAAGTTGCACGGCACCAGATCGACCGTGCCCTGGTGGAAGTACGGCCTGGTGATGTGGGAGAGGAAGTACGAGGTGTGGTCGAGGCGGCCGGCCCACCGCCCGTCGAGGTAGTCGCGGTCGTAGAGGGCGTGCATCTGGTGCACCCGCACGCCGCGGAGGCCGTCGGCCCCGGACTCGATGGCGTCGAGCACCGTCCGGGGCTCGCCGTTGGCGAGGGGCACGATGACGCTGGTACCGGGCGAGAGGTGGGAGAGGACCGCCTCGGGGCTGGTGGGGGACAGCGACGGAGGTCGTGGAGTCGTGGCGCTCACCGTGTCAGTCGTATCAGGAATCGCGACCGATCGCGCCTGGCGGGGATCAGGCGCGGCCGCCCAGCGGCGGTAGTCTCGGCCTCCATGGCAGACCTGAAGGCTCGAATCGAACAGATCTGGGACGAGCGCGACACCTTCGATGTCGCCGATCCCGAGGCCGGCGCCACCATCCGTGACGCCATCGCTCGCCTCGACGCGGGCGAGGAGCGCATCGCCGAGGTGGTGCCCGACGGCAGCGAGATGGGCGAGGTGCTGGTCAACCAGTGGCTCAAGCACGCTGTGCTGTTGCTGTTCAAGATCTCGGAGATGAAGACCATCGAGCTCGGGCCGTTCGAGTACGCCGACAAGATCCCCCTCAAGGCCGCCTACGAGGCGGCCGGCGTGCGTGTGGTCCCGGGGGCGTCGGCCCGGTGGGGATCGTTCCTCGACCGGGGCGTGGTGCTGATGCCGAGCTATGTGAACATCGGTGCCCGGGTGGGGGCCAACTCCATGGTCGACACCTGGGCCACGGTCGGATCGTGTGCCCAGATCGGCGAGAACGTGCACCTCTCGGGGGGTGTGGGCATCGGTGGCGTGCTCGAGCCGCCGCAGGCCGCCCCGGTGGTGATCGAGGACGAGGCCTTCATCGGGAGCCGGTCGATGGTGACCGAAGGTGCCCGTGTGGGCCAGGGCGCGATGCTCGGCGCCGGGGTGGTGCTCAATCCGTCGATCCCGGTGATCGATGCCGAGACCGGTGACGAGGTGTCGCGGGGGGTCGTGCCGCCGTGGTGCCTGGTCATCAACGCGACCCGGGCGAAGGTGTTCCGCGGCGGTACGTACGGCTTGCCCTGTGCGCTCATCATCAAGCGGTTCGCCGAGGGTGAGCGTCACGACAAGGCCACCCTTAACGACGTGCTCCGGGAGCACGGCGTCTCGATGTGAGCTCGCGCACCGACCTGCTCCAGCTCACCGCCGAGCTGGTCGACCTGCCGTCACCGTCGTTCGCCGAGGGACCGGTGGTCGACCGTCTCCAGCGCGAGCTCGAGGCGGTGTCATCGCTCCAGGTCGATCGCCTGGGCGACAACCTGGTGGCCCGCACCGATCTCGGGCGCGACACGCGTCTGATCCTGGCCGGTCACACCGACACGGTCCCGGCCAACGGGAACGAGACCGCCCGTCTCGACGGCGACACCCTCTGGGGTGTCGGCTCCACCGACATGAAGGGTGGCTTGGCGGTCATGCTCGAGCTCGCTCGCACCCTCACCGAGCCCGCGGTCGATGTCACCTACGTGTTCTACGCACGCGAAGAGGTGGCCAGGGTCCACAGCGGCCTGAACGAGCTGTTCGAGCAGCGGCCCGACCTGCTCGAAGGTGATGTGGCGTTGCTGGGCGAACCGACGTCGGCAGCGATCGAGGCCGGGTGCCAGGGGACGCTGCGCTATGTCATCGGCCTGGCCGGCCGTCGCGCCCACCCGGCTCGGGCGTGGATGGGGGTGAACGCCGTCCACCGGCTGAGCCGGCTGCTGGCGGTGTTGGAGCTGTACGAGCCGCGCCGTCCGGTCATCGGCGGGTGCGAGTTCCACGAGGCCCTCCTGGCCACCTCCGTGGAAGGTGGGGTCGCCGGCAACGTGGTGCCCGACTCGGCGTACCTCACGATCAACCACCGGTTCGCACCCGATCGGGATGTCGAGGAGGCCGAGGCCCATGTGATGGAGGTCTTCGAGGGTCTGTTCGGGCCCGAGGACACCATCGAGCGGGTCGACGAGGCCGGGGCGGCCTGGCCTGCCACCGACCATCCCCTCGTGCAGCGCCTGATCGAGCGCAACGGCCTGGAGGTGCGGGCCAAGCTGGGGTGGACCGACGTCGCCCGCTTCGCCGAGGCGGGCATCCCCGCGGCCAACTTCGGCCCGGGCGACGCCACGATCGCCCACGCCCCCGACGAGCACGTCGAACGCCACGACCTCGACATCGTCTACGCCGCCCTGCACGACCTGCTCACCGTTCGCTGACGAGCACCGGCCTGCGAGGTGTCCTGGTCTCGGTCGGGTGCCTCATCCGGTCGGAGGTGTCTGCTGGTGACGGGTCCCGGCTCCGGCGGCGATCCGGATGACACCTTCTGCGGCGGTCCAGCGGTAGCGGATCGGAGCGGTGTCGGGT
>JBKGZW010000221.1:0-4333 GCA_046543225.1 Acidimicrobiales bacterium | reverse complement strand
CGAGGATGAGCAGGATGATCGTCACGGCGGTGTCGAAGCGCCGGAGCTCGAACGCAGTGGACAGCTCGACGCCGATGCCGCCGGCGCCGACCAGCCCGAGCACGACGGCTCCTCGCACCGACTTCTCCAACGAGTACAGCGTCGTTCCGGTGAAGGACGGGAAGCAGGTGGGCAGGATCGCGCACGCGATGACGGCTCGGCGCCTCGCACCGGTCGCACGCAACGCCTCCACGGGACCACGCTCGACCTCCTCGATCCGCTCGGCGAAGAAACGTCCGGCGAACGCCACGACATCGACCGTGATGGTGAGGATCCCGGCGAGTGGGCCGAGCCCGACCGACACCACGAAGATCAGCGCCCAGACCAGGTCCGGGATCGCTCGCATCGCAGTCAGCGCGCTGGTCGCGAGGAACGCGATCGCACGGTGCGGGGACGTGTTGCGCGCTGCGAGCAGGGCCACCGGCAGGCTCAGTAGCGCCCCGAAGATCGTGCCGAGCGACGCCATCTCGACCGTTTCGAGCATGGCTTCACTCAGGGGCCGGAGTCGGTCACTGGACGGGGGAAAGCCTCGACTGAGGAAGTCCAGCGTCCGCTCGGGCGCCTTCAGCAACCGGGCCGGTTCGATCCCGGTCGCGGTCAAGCCGTGGATGCACAGCCCGGCGGCGATGATGGCGAGGACGATGGTCGCCGCCCCAGGGCGCCGGAAGCGTCTGGGAGCCGGGGCAGGTTGGTCGACCGGGATCCGGTCGTCGAGCTCGATGCGGCTCACAGCTCACGCTCGACTTCGACCAGGTCGCGGTTCGACACCGTCGAGGGTTCGGTGAGACCGTCCGGATAGTCGGACCAGTCACCGTCTGAAGCGTCGCGACCGACGTGGTCGTAGAGGGCGACGGTGTCCTGCACGCTGATCTGGTCGGAGGTGCGGTCCAGGATCTTTCGTCCGTCTCTCAGCCCGACGATGCGTCGACCGTAGGTGCGGGCGAGATCGAGCTGGTGCAGGGTGCAGAGCAGCGTGAGGCCATCCTCTTCGACCACCTGCCACAGCAGGTCCATGACTTCCCTACCCGCGCGTGGATCCAGGGCGGCGACGGGCTCGTCGGCGAGGACGAGGTCAGGTTCCTGCATCAGCATCCGTGCGAGGGCGACTCGCTGGCGTTGGCCGCCGGACAGCTGGTCGGCTCGTCGTGCGGCAAACCGGTCGACCCGCACGCGCTGCAGGCACGACATCGCCCGGTCACGCGCGTCGTTCGTGGCAGCAGGGGCGAACCACTGACGGGCCCGGCCGTCACGCCCGAGCTGGCCGTGCAACACGTTGGACAGCACGCTGAGCTGATCGACCAGGTTGATGTGCTGGAAGACCATGCCGACCCGTCGACGTATGTCGCGCAGTTCGACCGGCTTGGCCTTCATGATCTCGACACCATCGAAGCTGACCGTCCCGGAGGTCGGCTCCAACAACCGGGTGACGCAGCGCAGCAAGGTCGACTTGCCCGAGCCGTTCGCACCGAGCAGCACCACCGCCTCGCCGCGAGCCAGGTCGAGGTCGACGTGATCGAGTGCGATCGTGCCATCCGGGTAGTGCTTGGTCAGAGATCGTACTTGGAGCAAGACGTCTATCTCGTTTCTCGTCCGGTCACCAACGACCGCGAGGTGGTTGGGCACTCGCGTCTCGAGCACCCCACCACCTCGACGCATCACTCGGGCAGTTCTGCGAAATCCTCGTAACCCGCAGCTTCGAAGGCCTCCCGTGTCGGGTCGTAGTCCTCGTCGGCAGCGGGGACGAACTCGGACTCGAGGTACTTGTCTGCCTCACCGGTCCCGGTGATGGCATCCAACAGGACCTGTTGATTCTCGACGAGTTCCTCCCGGAGCCAGTCCGCACACTCTTCGCCGAGGCCGGCACGTGCGATGAACAGGTCGTTGGGCAGGTCCGGACCCTCCTCCAGCAGCCGGATCGAACCCTCGCCACCGAGCGCTTCCTCGACCTCCTCGAAGTCACCGAAGCCCGTCCCGAGGGCGTCGCCCTCGCCCGCTTCGAAGGCCTCGAGCCGCGTCGAGCCCAGCGGGATGACCTCGACGTTGGAACCCGGCTCCAGGCCGGCCTCGACCAACATCGCCAGCGGGCCGAGGTGCCCAGAGGTCGAACCGACCTCCTTGGTCAGCACCGTGCGGCCCTCGAGGTCCTCCAGCGACTCGATGTCGCTGTCGTCGGGCACCACGATCATCGCCTTGTAGCCAGGACGAGTCACCCCGGTCACCGGAATGGCATCCGCCTCGGACTGGAGCACGACGTACTCAGCCGGGCCGGTCAGCAGCAGGTCGATCTCGTCGAACTCCAGCGCGGTACCCGCCGCGGTACGTCCCGAGATCGGGAAGAACTCGACCGACTTGCCGGTGGCTTCCTCCATCGCCACGCGGAAATCCTCGAACTCCACGACGAGCTGTTCGAGTCCCTCGACCCCTGTGTCGCTGAAGCGCAGCGTGTCGGGACAGGCATCGCCGCCGGCGGCGGTGTCGTCGCCGGCCGTGTCATCGTCGTCGGCGGAGTCGTCGGCGGCGGTGTCGTCGCCGCTGTCTGCGTTCGCTGGTTCGGTGGTGGTGGCGGCGGCGTCGTCGTCATCTCCACCGCATGCCGCGAGCGCCAAGATGAGCGCACTCACCAGCGCGACGGAGCGCATCAGTATTCCTCTGTTCACGTCGTCGTCCCTTCAGTCGGATAGCGCCGCACCGGTCTGCGTGAGGAGCTGACCGGCAACAACGATGAGCGGCTCGTCAACCGCATGACGATCGAGCACGATAGGGAACGAAGGTTGCGCGGGACCCACGGTCGATTGAACAGCCGGGAGAATCGAAGCGACGATGAATAGGCCGACTTGTATGTGGTCACCGGTTTCTGAGGGCTTCGGCTCGTAGCGTCCGGTAGGTCGTTGGCCGGGGTGGCTCGTGAATCGCCTGCCGCCTTCGGGTTGGCTCTCCCAGGGTGTGCCTCCTGGTCAAAGACCGGCTGCGGTCTGGCTCAACAGAGGCGTGATGGCCCGTGCGCGGGTGCTCGAAGTCGCCACGCTCTTCGGCTTCGCGCCAAGGGCGACCGGTGGGTGCACCTGATCACGGGATGATCGTGTTGGGCCGCGTGGCGCCGCGCACCGGCGGAGTCTGGCATCCGGTGTGTGGATCCGCGCCGCCATCTGTCCGTCGACCTCGATGAGATGCTCGGCCTTGGCCCACCCGAGTTCACGGGGCCGGTACCGCGCAGCGCACCCTCTCGCCGACCCGCGACACTGCCCGGGAACCCCATGGTCAGGACCGAACCGGGTCCACCCCTGAGCGGATCTCGAGACCGGGGTCCCACACCCCGTCCACGTCGAGCACGGCCACCTGGGAGATGACGCTGTCGGCGCCGGTGTGGCCTCGCACCTGCATGGTCACCTCGAGGCGCTCGTCGCGCCCGTCCGGCACCACCGTCAGCCGGCCGAGGTTGCGCTGACGGACATAGGCCAGCCGGCCGAGGTGGTCGGTGGCGAGGGTGGCCTCGTACATCTTGCTGGCGCCCAGGGAGAAGGTGGCGGGCTCGGTCGTGAGCTCGCCGAGGCCGCCCCGCCAGCTGTCACGGGCGTGCTGAGCGACGAGGTGGAACACGAGCTGCTTGGCCGGTTCGCGGGTCAGCGCGGACGACGTGATCTGATAGATCAGGTCGTTACCGCGATGGTCCCGGAACCCGCCCGTGTGCTTGGAACGCAGCTCGTGGATGCAACCCACGTGCACGTCGCCACCGAGGGTGAACACGAGCCTGCGGTGGTCGCGTGGGCGTCCCGTGCGTGGGTCGAGCCCATTGGCGAGGTCGAACAGCAGCGTGAGCACCATGTCGAGGTCCTCGACGTTGTTGCCCCACGTCCACTGGTCCTCGAGGTCCGGGCCGTTGCGCTTGTCCTCGATCTTGGAGTCGATGAGCTCGCGCACGAGGGGTTCGGCCAGCCACTCTCCGATCATCCACCCGGCGCCCGCCCCGATCGCGGCGGTCAACGGCCCACCGAACCCGGCGCCGATCAGCGCTCCGAGTGCAGCGCCCGCGTACTGGTCGACATCGTCGAGCTCGTCGATCGCGTACTCGATCAGACCGTCGATGGCGCTGATGCCGACGAAGGCCAGCGGGATCGACGGCGCGAACACGACGACCCTGGCGTTGCGGACCTCCTCGCTGTCGGCCCAGTCGAACAGCCGCTCTCGTTGCGCCGCCCCGAGCACCGTGGCGCCGGGACGCTCGGCCGGGTCCCGGAAGGATCGCACGTCGGGCACGAGCAGTGAAGTGAACCCGTCGTCGACTCGGTAGAAGCTG
>JBKGZW010000220.1:0-4339 GCA_046543225.1 Acidimicrobiales bacterium | reverse complement strand
CCGATCAGGGCGTCTCGTTCTGGATGGTCTTCCAGTCGCGAGCCTCGAGATAGGGCCGGAAGCGCTCGCCGATCTCGACCAGGTCGTCGCGTCGCTTGGGACGTTGCACCTCATAGAGGCGGGGGAACTCGAGCCAACCCAGCATCAGCTCCCACAGCCGGACCGCGGCCTCGCCCCGAGGCGGATCGATGAGGACCGGGCCGAACAGGGCCACCTCGGCGTCGCCGCCCTCGCCGCCGTCGACGTCGCTGCCGTCGAACACCAGGATGGGAACACCCCAGCCGCCGAGACCGGTGGCGCGGGCGTGGTCGCCGTGGACCTCGTCGTGGGTGGTCGGGTCCTCGATCGCCGCTCGGACCAGGCCCGGATCGAGGCCGATCTCGCCGAGCAGCTCCTCGGCGACATCGGGTTGGTGGGGTTTGCGCCCGTCGACGTGCAGCGCGGTGGCGGCGGCCTCGTACCAGCGGTCGAGCAGGGCGGGGTCGTCGCGCCGCAACAGCGCGCCGATGCGCATCATCGACCACCCGTAGGACCACTCGCGCTCCCACGGGTGCTTCTTGCCCTCGACCCGGTTGATCTCCTCGAGGCTGAAGAACCGCCAGCCCACCTCGATGCCGAGCTGGTCGCGCACGTCGCGCATCCAGATCGAGCCCTGGTAGGCCCACGGGCACATGATGTCGAAGTGGAAGTCCACGCGGGTGATCTCGGTGCGGGCCATCGGTCTCCTCGGGTGGGGCCGGTCGCATCGACCCTACGCCGACGAGGGGGCTGCATCCGGTCAGGAGGCGGCGCGCACCGTGGCCGGGTGACCGCTGCTCGGGTGCCGGTTCAGCGATGCGACCCGGCGCACCGCGCCGTCGACGATGAGCCGGGCACGCGCGGCGTCGGGACCGGGGTGCTCAGCGGCGATCGCGTGCACCTGGTCGGCTGCATCCTCCAAGCCGGCCTCATCGCCGCTCGAGAACCTCGCCAGATCCGCGGATGCGTCGGCGATGCCCCGGCTGGTGTCGAGCGCCAGCGCCAGGGCGCGAGCGGTGAGGAGCGCCACCTTGCGATCGTCGTCGCACCTCGTAGCGGGACCCGGGGTCCCCTTCGGCCCGGTCATGTCGCCATCGTCGCGGCTGGCTCAGCGCAGCGACAGTGCCGAAGGTCCTGATCGGCTCGTGCCCGACGGGCGGGGATCAGTCCCCGTCGTCGACGGGGGTGATGAGGCCGTAGTGACCGTCGTAGCGGCGGTAGAGGACGCGACCGCGCTGGGTGGCGACGTCGGTGAAGAACACCCACGGGTCGGGGCTGTTGTCGAGCGCCTCACGTGCCTCGTCGAGGTCCAGCTCGGGCGCGGCCAGCGGCTCGACCACGATCGCCGCTGCCGGGGGCGCCCCGTTCTGCCCGGTGCTGTCGCGCCCGTCGTCGAAGCGCAGCCCGTAGGCACCGTCGTCGCGACGGTGGACCAGGGCATCGCGTCCCGAGGAGGCCTCGCGGAACAAGAAGAAGTCGTAGTCCATCGACTCGAGGTCGAACACTGCCTCGTCGATCGAGGCGGCCGGCGTGGCGAACGACTTGTGCTGGACGATCTCGCGTTCGGCCACCGGCCGGTCGTACCACGGTGGGCGCTCGGGTGGCAGGTCGCCGTGACGCCACTCGCCGGGAGGGCTCGTCGGGCCCCTTCGGCGCAGGGCGCGACGGTGCTCGTGGATCTGCTCGATGCGGCGGCGCAGGCGCTGTTCGAGCAGATCCACGGCCTCGGCCATGGAGGTGCCCGAGACGTGGGCGCGGATCCGGTCACCGTTGAGGTCGAGGGTGGCGCGGCAGAGCGCGGGGCGTTCGCGCCCGGGGTCGCCGGCCATCTCCATGCGCAGGTCGATGTGCAGGACCGGCTGGTCGATCAGATGCAGCACCTTCTCGATCCGGTCGAGTGCGAGCTGACGGTCGGCGTCGGCGATCTCGCCAGACAGCGCGACCTCGACTGGCAGGTCTCCCAACACACGATCAACCATGGCTGATCCCTTCAGGTCAGGTCTCGTCGCTCCCGGCGCGCGCGAATGCGTCGGGAGGGATGACGGGACGGGGTGGCCCGGTCGCGCCGCAGGACATCGGTGGGGGTTCTCCGTCGGAAGGTGTCGCGACGCGTCGGCATTGCTCTTTCAGCGTGGCGCGGTTCGCCCGGATTTCCAAGGGTCGAAGGTCATCAACCCCAGGTGGCCCTGGTGGGTGGCATCCCGCTGGATCCCGTGGCGCTCGGCACCACGCCCAGCACCTGGTGGATCGAGATGCCGCCGTCCTCGAAGCCGAGGGCGGAGCCGGCCATGTACAGGTGCCAGACCCTGGCGCGCCGTTCTCCGACCAGCTCGACGGCGGCATCCCAGTTCGTGCGGAGGTTGTCGACCCATTGGCGGAGGGTCAGCGCATAGTGCTCGCGGAGTGATTCGACGTCGCGGACCTCGAATCCCGCCGTCTCCATCGCCGCCACCACGTCGCCGACGTCGATCAGGTGACCGTCGGGGAAGACGTAGCGTCCGACGAAGCTGCGATCGTCGACCCTGGACCCGCCGACCGAGGAGATGGCGTGGTTGAGCAGGCGGCCCGTCGGTGTCAGCAGCCCGTGGAGGTGGCCGAAGTACTCGCCCATCCGCTTGGCCCCGACGTGTTCGAACATGCCGATCGAAGAGATGGCGTCATAGGGACCGTCGGGCACGTCGCGGTAGTCCTGCAGGCGGATCTCGACGCGGTCGGACACTCCGGTCTCGGCCACCCGCTTGCGGGCGAGCTCGGCCTGTTGCCGACTGATCGTGACCGCCACGACTCGTGTGGCGTAGTGGGTCGCGGCGTGGATGGCCATCGATCCCCAGCCGCACCCGACGTCGAGCAGCCGCATGTCGGAGCGCTCGTGGAGCCCGAGCTTGCGACAGATGAGGTCGTGCTTGGCGGCCTGGGCCTCGTCCAGCGACAGCGTCGGTTCGGTGAAGCGGGCACACGAGTAGGTCATGCTCGGGCCGAGCACCAGCCGGTAGAAGTCGTTGCTGATGTCGTAGTGATGGCCGACGGCCTGGGCATCGCGACGCTTGGAGTGCAGCACCCCTCGGGGGGATGCCTCCTCGGGTGGTGGGGGAAGGGGCTTGCCGACCACCCCGAGCGTCCTCGCCGCGGACGCCGTCTCGCGGAGGATCCTGGGGCTGAACATCGGCCGCTCGGGGGCCGCGGCCCGCAAGCTGCGCAGCCCCTCGATCAGGTCGTGGCCGGCAGCGATGTCGATGTCGCCGCACACGTAGGCCCTGGCGAGGCCCAGTTCGCCTGGTGCCCACATGATTCGGCGGATGGCGTCCGGCGAGCGGATGACCATGGTGGTCTGGGCGTCGTCGGGACCGAGCGAGCTCTGGTCCCAGAACTCGATCCGCACCGGCGCTGACGATCCGACCATCGTCTCCACGAGTGGTCCGAGGATCTCGGCAACTGGTTGCACGGCGATGACCTCCCGTGTTCCACACGGCCTTTTCGTGAAGCCTATCCCACGGCGACCGCCCGGGTCCGGGGGATGCCCCGCCACGACCACTTCGACTGACGAGTGAGAGGGCGGTAGCGTCGTGCCCATGCGCGAAGCCGTCCTCGTCTCCACCGCCCGCACTCCGATCGGCAAGGCCTACCGGGGTGCGTTCAACAACACCCAGGCCCAGGCCCTCGCCGGACACGCGATCCGTCACGCCGTCGAGCGCGCCGGGCTCGACGGCCCCGAGGTCGACGACGTGGTCATCGGTGCCGCCCTCCAACAGGGGTCGCAGGGCATGAACATCGGTCGCCAGGCGGCGCTGCGGGCCGGGCTCCCCACCTCGGTGCCGGGCCAGAGCATCGACCGCCAGTGCTCGTCGGGGCTCATGGCCATCGCCACCGCCGCCAAGCAGATCATCCTCGACGGCCAGCAGATCGCCGTCGGCGGCGGCGTCGAGTCGATCTCGCTGGTGCAGAACGAGCACCAGAACGTCTACCGCCTCGTCGACAAGGATCTCGTCGCCGAGGTGCCCGGCATCTACACCGCCATGATCGAGACCGCCGAGGTGGTCGCCGACCGCTACGGGATCTCCCGTGAGGCCCAGGACGAGTACGCGCTGCAGTCCCAGCAGCGCATCGCCCAGGCCCAGGAGGAGGGTCGCTTCGAGCCCGAGATCGTCCCCATGACCACCATCAAGACCCTGGTCAACAAGGAGACGGGCGAGACGAGCGAGGAGGAGGTCACCCTCACCCAGGACGAGGGCAACCGTCCCGGCACCACCATCGAAGACCTCCAGAAGCTGGCGCCGGTGTGGCGCGGTGGCCAGTTCGCCAAGGAGGGCAAGTACGTCACCGC